>CAZRCU010000103.1:0-8961 GCA_964598685.1 uncultured Bacteroides sp. | reverse complement strand
GGCAATGGATACGCGATTGGGTGGAATTGGCATAAAAAAAGCTGCCGAAGCAGCTTTTTTATGGGGTGGGGGATGGATTATTTGTTGTCGATGATTCGGAGGAGTTCGCGGACGGCGGTTTCGAGCTGGGTGTCGGTGCCTAAAACTACTGTTGCGGGGTCGTTGGCAACTTTGACATCCGGTTCGAGTTGCTGATTTTCCAGGAATGAACCGTCGGGCAGATGATAGCCAATAACTGGAATACCGAATATCAATGATGGATCTTGCATTCTTACCCAATTTACAGAGGTCATGGTGCCGGGCACGGGCATACCAACGAGTTCGCCAAGTCCTTGGTGTTTATAAACCCAAGGAGTGCCGTGTGCGTTGGAGTAGCAAGCTTCGCTCATAAGCATGATGGAAGGCTTGTTCCAGCGGCGTGATGGCATGTCGCAGGATTCGACACCGCGAATTTCTTGAGTGAAGTATTTTTGGCCAGAGAAGAGCACTTCGATGTCCTCGTGGAGGCGTCCACCACCATTCCAACGAATGTCGATTACAACGCCTTCGCGGTCGTTGTATTTGCCCAGCAGATCGGAGTACACTTTGCGGAATGAGTCGTCGTCCATTGAGCTGATGTGAACGTAGCCAAGGCGGCCGTTGGATAGGCGATCGACGTCGGCAGCGCGATTTTTAACCCAGCGGTTGTAGAGCAGACTGCTCATTTTTCCGGCGCTGATGGGCTTAATAACTTCTTCCCAACGGCTGTTGTCGGCAGGGTTGTAAAGGCCTACGAGGGTGCGCTTGCCTGCTATATCTGTGAGCAGGGTGGCGAGGTCGGTGGAGGCGGTGATTTCAGTGGCGTTGATGGATTCGACGATGGTGCCGGGGGCAACTTTGGATGACGCATTGTCGAAGGGGCTTTTAGCTACGACCTCGGCCACGCGCAGGCCTTTGCCGGTGTATGTGAGGTCGAATAGCAGACCAAGAGATGCCGTGCGGTCGGATTGAGAGTCGCCGGAGTTGCTGTAACGTCCGCCGGTGTGGCTCACGTTGAGTTCGCCAAGCAGTTCGCTCAATAATTCGGCAAAGTCGTAGTTGTTGTTGATGTGAGGCAGGAAGCGACGATAGGCCTTTGTCATTGCGGGCCAGTCTACGCCGTGCATGTCTTCGACGTAGAATCTTGCAGCCTCTTCGCGGGCCATATTGTCGAACATGTATTCGCGTTCGGCCACATGGTCGACGGTCATTTTAGCAGTGTATGAAATGGATGTGAGCTTGTCGCTCTTGGGGTCGAGCTTGCGCATGGTAGAGCCGAGCACAAAGAGGGTTTTGCCGTCGGCCGAGATGTCGAATGAGGATGCGCCGCTAAGGGTTGAAATGAGCTTGTGCTCGTCGTCGCGAGGCGAATATTTCCAGAGCTGTTTGCCTGAGTCGGAGTCGGCCAAATAATAGAGGGTCTCGCCATCTTGAGTGAAAATAGCATCGGCGTAGTCGAACGACTGCGGAGTGACGCGCACCAGGCGGTCGGTGATGCCATCGAGTTCAACCTTGATATCTTTGCTTTCTTTTTTATCTTTATCGTCCTTGGAATCTTTGTTGTCCTTAGAATCCTTTTTGTCTTTGTCGTCTTTTTTCTCATCTTTCTTGGCCTCTTTGTAGAGAGCGAGGTCTTCTTCGTTGAGATTAAATTCGTCGAGGGCTTGTTGATTCAGGAACACCAGCATTACATCCATCATTGAGCCCCAAGAAGCATGGTTGCGCATGCCGTATCGTTCGGAGGCGAACATGATAGCATTGCCGTCGAGCACAAATCGAGGCGATGCGTCGAAATAGCCGCTGTTGGTGAGGTTGGTCATTTGGCCAGATTCCACATTGATAAGGGCAATATCTGTGTAGGGGTCGCGCTTGCGGTCGATGATTTCAAGGGCAATCCATTTTGAGTCGGGGCTCCAAGTGTATTCAAATCGAGCATCGTTTTGCAGATATGTGGAGCCATCGGTGAGGCGAGATACCTTGCCGGATTCGATGTCGAGCACAGCCAGCACGTGGCGGTCGAGGATAAAGGCGAGCTTTTTGCCATCGGGCGAGGCCTTTGCCACGGTGCGCTCGTGCTTATCGGTTTTGAACATCGGCTCCTCTTTGATAGTGGTGGCGTGCACAAAGTCGGGCTCGTCATCGCGGGCGATTGTGGCCTTGTAGATATTGAAACGGCCATCGCGCTCGGTGGTGTAGTAGAGAGTTTTAGAATCGGGGCTCCAGCACACATCGGCTTCGGCCTCGGCTGTGGAGCTGATTTGCTTGGTGGTGTTATATTCAACCGAGGTGACAAACACGTTGCCGCGATATACAAAAGCCACGCTTTTGCCGTCGGGGCTTGCCACGGCAGATTTAGCGCCGGATTTAGCTTCGATTTTCTCGATTTGTGGAGTAGAGTCGTCGATAAGGTCGATAGCCACCTTGGCCGGCTTGCCACCCTGAGCGAGGGTGTAGATTTCGCCATCGTAGGTGAAAGCCAAAGTGCCATTTTCGGCGCGCGACAGGAAGCGCACGGGGTGAGTTTTAAAGCTTGTTACCGCTTTGGCGTTGGCAGCGTCGTCGGTGGAGGCTTCGTAGACATTCACGGTGGCACCGTTGCGCTCGCTCAGGAAATAGAATTTGCTATTAGGAGCGGCTACGGGGTTGGTGTCTTCGCCGCCGCGTGCGGTGAGGTTGGTGTGGGTGCCGGTGGCGGCATCGTAGAGCCAAATGTCGCGTGTAACAGAAGATGTGTGGTGCTTGCGCCATTCGTCCTCAAAGCCTTTCACATCTTGATAGAGGAAAGATTTGCCGTCGGCCAGCCAGCTGACAAATCGAGCCGGAGTGGCCAGCAATTGAGTGGCTGCGCCGCCGCTAAGAGGCACGGAATATAGCTCGGTCATGCGTCCGGTGGGGAAAAGGGCGCTGTTTACAGGGTCTTGAATAGAGGCTGAATACAGCACCGATTTGCCGTCGGCGCTAAATGTTTCGGGGATTTCTGATGCGGAATTATATGTGAGGCGCACCGGTGTGCCACCCTTGGCATCCACCAAATAGATGTCGAAATTGCCATTGCGGTCGGAAGCAAAAGCAATCGATTTGGAATCGGGGCTCCACACGGGATTTGCTTCGTAGACTTCATCGGTGGCAGTGATGCGCGAGGCTTGGCCGCCGGCTACGGGCACTGTGTAAATGTCGCCTTTATAGCAAAAAGCGATTTTAGAGCCATCGGGTGAAATTTTCACGTCACGGAGCCAGAGCGGTGTGATAGCTGAGGCGCTTGAGGCAGCAGCGAGTGCGGCCAGTGCAATGAGGCTTTTCAGTGTCATGTGTTGTGAGATATAGTAGGGATTATGAATTTAAAGCGTTGTGCATAGATTCGGCGGCATGACGTCCGTCGCCCATAGCCAAGATTACAGTGGCGCCACCGCGCACGATGTCGCCGCCGGCAAATAGCATTGGGATAGATGATTGCAGGTTGTCGTTTACCAGGATTGTGCCGCGATTTGTCACGTCGAGGCCGTCGATAGAATTTGGGATAAGCGGATTTGGCGATACGCCCACGCTTACGATTACGATGTCGACGTTGATCTCGTCGATGGCGCTGGGAATGGGCACGGGGCTGCGGCGACCTGATGCGTCGGGCTCGCCGAGCTCCATACGCTGCACGCGCATTGCGCGCACATGGCCGCGCTCGTCGCCAAGGTATTCAATGGGGTTGGCGAGTGTCATAAATTCCACGCCTTCTTCGCGAGCGTGCAGCACTTCCTCGCGGCGGGCGGGCATTTCAGCTTCGCTGCGGCGATATACGAGCATGGCTTTTTCGGCGCCCATTCTAAGGGCTGTGCGCACCGAGTCCATGGCTGTGTTGCCGCCACCGATCACGGCTACACGAGCGCCGTGTGGCACAGGGGTGGCATAGCCGGGGGTGCCGGCGTGCATCAGGTTGACGCGGGTGAGGTATTCGTTGCTCGACAGGATATTAATCAAATTTTCGCCGGGGATTCCCATGAATCTGGGCAGGCCGGCGCCTGAAGCTACGAAAATGCCGCGATAGCCTGCGGCAACGAGGTCGTCGTAGGATAGAGTTTTGCCAACGACTGTGTCGGGCAGGAATGTGACGCCCAAGCTGCGGAGGGTGTCGAGCTCGGCATCGACCACCGAGTTGGGCAGACGAAATTCGGGGATTCCATATTTGAGCACGCCGCCGATTTCGTGGAGCGCTTCGTAGACAGTGACATCATAGCCACGGCGAGCCATATCGCCGGCAAATGACAGTCCGGCGGGGCCGGAGCCAACGACGGCCACTTTAATGCCGTTGCGCTCGATATTGTCGACCTTTGCAGGGCCGGCGGCCATTGCAGCGTCGGCAGCATAGCGTTCGAGCCAGCCAATGGCTACAGGCTGCTTTTTCATCTTATTGTAGATGCATTTGCTCTCGCATTGGCGCTCTTGCGGGCACACGCGGCCGCATACGGCAGGCAGGGCGCTGGTGGAGCGCAGCACGGCGGCGGCTTCGTCTATATGGCCGCGCTGTATATTTTTGATGAAGCCCGGGATGTTGATGTTGACGGGGCAGCCGGTGACGCATTGCGGGTCGGGGCAGTCGAGGCAGCGAGTGGCTTCGGCAACGGCTTGGTCGTGGCTAAGGCCTTGGTTGACCTCGGCATTGGTGTGGATGCGCTGAGCGGCATCAAGCATTGGCATTTCTGTGCGAGGGATGGCGGTGCGCTCTTTGGCAGAGATTGCTTCACGCAGGCCGGCGCGCCAATCATCGTCGCGAGTTGTTATAGATTTATCAGACATAGTGTTAACTCATTTAATTGTAAGCGCGCAGGCGCATCATCATCTCATCAAAGTCGACCTTGTGGGCGTCAAATTCGGGGCCGTCGACACAAACAAATTTCATTTTGCCGTCGACAGTGACGCGGCAGGCGCCACACATGCCGGTGCCGTCCACCATAATGGTGTTGAGCGAGCAAACGGTGGGGACGTTGTATTTCTTGGTGAGCAAAGCTACAAATTTCATCATAATTGCCGGGCCTATGGTGATAACTTGGTTGACCGGCTCGCGCAGCAACACTTGCTCAACGCCGTTTGTGACAAGGCCTTTTTGGCCATAGGAGCCGTCGTCGGTCATTATAATCACTTCGTCGGAGTATTCGGCCACTTGCTCTTCAAGGATGATAAGATCTTTGGTGCGGGCGGCAAGCACGCTCACCACTCGATTGCCGGCCTCTTTCATGGCGCGGATGATGGGGAGCAACGGAGCCACGCCGACACCGCCGCCGCAGCATACCACTGTGCCGCATTTTTCAATCTTGGTGGCTTGGCCAAGCGGGCCCACGACGTCGTGGAGATATTCGCCTACAGAGAGTGAGCAGATTTTTTGAGTGGATTCGCCTACGGCTTGAATCACCAGGGTGATGGTGCCTTGCTCCACGTTGGAATCAGCGATTGTAAGGGGGATTCTCTCGCCTTTTTCATTGGGTATCACTATGACAAAGTGGCCCGGACGGCGCGAGCGAGCGATAAGCGGAGCTTCCACTACGAGGCTCACAACTCTCTCGGAAAAATGTTGTTTCGCAAGTATTTTATTCATGGAATAGATGATTGTTTATATCATTTGAATAAGCAGCAACAGGGCTTCGTCGGTGGCGCGAGCAATTACGCGAGCGCGATTTCCCGGGAGCTTCACTATTTTAGATTTCACTTGACCGTCGACACAGGCGGCCATCCACACGGTGCCAACGGGCTTGTCGGGGGTGCCACCGCCGGGGCCGGCGATGCCTGATGTGGCCACGGCGCAGTTGGTGCCAATCACGCGGCAGGCGCCCACGGCCATTTGTTCAACCACTTGACGGCTTACGGCGCCGTGGGTGTTGAGGTCGTCGGGATTCACGCCCAAGACGTTGATCTTTACCGAGTTGGAATAGCTCACCACGCCGCCCATAAACACGTCGCTGCAACCGGCAATGGCTGTGATGCTGTGGGCGATGTTGCCGCCGGTGCAGCTTTCGGCGCAGGCCATGGTGCGGCCTTGTTGGCGTAGACGCTCCACGACGATTTCGGCGGGAGTGGCGTCGCCGTCGTAGATTAGGAGCGAGCCCAATTCATCTTTCAGCTGAGCGACTGCGGCGTCGAATGTGGCTTGCGGAGTGTTGTGCCCGTCGAGACGCAGGCGGATGATTGGCGAGGCCGGCAAATAGGCCAGATGAAGCCCTTGAGCGAGCGATTGCTCGAAGGCGTCGAGCTTGGATGAGAGGTCGCTCTCGGTGATGCCGGTAACGATAAGGGTGTGGTGCAATATTTCGGTGTCGGGGGCGAAAATGCTTTTTACCACGGCGGCTACGGCGGGGAGCGAGCCTTCGGTTTCGAATGGTACGCCCGGCATTGAAATCAAGGCCTTACCGTCGCGGTGAAACAGCATGATCGGTGCTGTGCCGAAGCGGTTTTGAATCACTTGGCAAGATGTGGGCACAAGGGCTTGGTCTTCGGTGAGCGGATTGAGTTTAAGCCCTCGGCGATTGAACACTTGGCGGATGTTTTCGAGCACGTCGGCATCTCGGTGCATTTCGCCGCCAAAGATCTCGGCAAGTGTGTGCTTGGTGATGTCGTCCTTTGTGGGGCCGAGGCCGCCTGTGGTGATTACCAGGTCGGATTGCTCAAGGGCGCGAGTGACAGCCAGACGGATTGCGTCGCGGTCGTCGGCGATGGTGGTCACCGAGGCAATTTCCCAGCCTTCTGGGCCAAATGTGCGAGCGATTGCGCCTGAATTGGTGTCGGTGACTTGCCCAATCAGAATCTCATCGCCTATAATTATGATAGAAAGAGAATGCATTGTTAGATTGAAACACGTGCGAACGGCACGTCGTCGTATTGGCAGAATTTGCCGTCGAGATATTTGTAGTAGCCGGCAATGGCCACCATGGCGGCATTGTCGGTGGTGAAGGCTCGCTCGGGGATGAATGCTTTGAGGCCACGATGTTGGCAAAAGTCTGCTACAGCTTGGCGCACGCCTGAGTTGGCAGAGACACCGCCGCCGATGGCAACAGTTGACACGCCTGTTTGGTCTACGGCCTTGGCCAGCTTGTCGATAAGGATGTCGATGATAGTGGCTTGCAGCGAAGCGGCCAGGTCGGCTTTGTTCTTTTCGATGAAGTCGGGGTCGAGGCGCTTGGCGTCGCGCAGTGTGTAGAGAAATGATGTCTTTAGTCCGCTGAAGCTGTAGTCGAGGCCGGGGATATGAGGCTTGGCAAATTTAAATGCTTTGGGATTGCCTTGCGCGGCGAGTCGGTCGATGTGCGGGCCGCCGGGGTAGGGGAGACCCATGGTTTTGGCGCATTTGTCGAAGGCCTCGCCGGCGGCATCGTCGATGGTGCGGCCAAGAATTTCCATATCGTTGTAGGATTTAACCAAGATAATCTGGCTGTTGCCGCCTGAAATCAGCAGGCATAGGAACGGATATTCGGGCACTTGATCGTCGGGCGAGCGGCGCACAAAGTGGCTGAGCACGTGGCCGTGGAGGTGGTTGACGTCGACAATGGGGATGCGCAGGCCCAGCGACAGGCCTTTGGCAAAGCTGGTGCCAACGAGCAGCGAGCCCAAAAGGCCCGGGCCGCGTGTAAATGCGATTGCACTGAGATCGTTGCGAGTGATGCCTGCACGGCGGATGGCAGCATCCACCACGGGCACTATATTTTGTTGATGGGCGCGGGATGCCAATTCGGGCACCACGCCGCCGTATTCTTCGTGAACGCTTTGCGATGCGATGACATTGCTAAGCAGCAGGCCGTCGCGAATCACAGCGGCGGAAGTGTCGTCGCATGATGATTCAATACCAATAATGGTTATCGGTTTGTTACTCATTAGAATATATAACTGATGCCGGCGGTGAGATATGCCGACGAAAAGGATTTTACGAGTGTGTATTTAGCTTCGATGTTTACTTTCAATGTTGGTGAGCAGCGCAAGTCGACGCCAGCGCCAAGGTTAAGGCCAAAGCGATTTGTGTGGGAGGTGACATCTACATTGTCGACGGGCGATTTGGCGTGGTCAGACCACGAGTTGAAGGCCAGACCGGCGAGGGGGTATATATCGGCATTTCCGGCGTCGACGAGCAAAAACGGCATGTGGACGTTCATGTCCAGCAAGAATGCGTCCTCGCCATTGTTGCGAAATGCACAGCCGATTTCAGGGGACAGACGCACGTGGTGTGTAACCACATATTGAAACGCCAGGCCGGCCACTGCCGAGCTGTTGTGAGACACATAGCCCAACTTGGGGCCGAAAGCTTTATCTCCTGTGGTGACTTGGGCCGATGCGCCTATCACACTTATTGCCATTAAGATGGCTGCAAGAATCTTCCTAATCATATCCTTAAGCAATTTACGCAAAGTTAATAAAATTTGGTGCCTTGTCAAAATAAAAGCTCGGCAATTTGCGGCGCGTAGAGTCAACAAGCAACTGCAAAATTATTGAATAGCATTGAAGAATTCAATAACAGGGGAAGAAAAATTTAATTTTTCGTGAGGTATACGGTTTTATTTTTGCAGAACGGGTAAAGGGAACCATCGTCATAAACTCAGAGACATTATCTCACTGATTTGCCTGAATGTCCAAATGCACCAGTCGCGCCATATGATTGAATTTGGCCGCCAAAATCTCAGGAAATTTCAGCCAATGAACATGCTCAGAAATGGCATTCCGTGAGAGCCTACATTATGTCGTATCGAGAATGGTATTGATTCAATGGGACTTGCCGGTCGAATGGCTGGAGTCTTGTTGGGAATTTCGAGCTTTTTGTTCTTTCCTAAATTTATTCCAATTTTTATTAATGTTACTATGAGAACGAATATATGATATTCCGGTTAGTTGTTTCAAAAGTGATAATGCTCGATGAGCTATGCCAAAATTACTTTTTCTGATATTTCGACTCACCAATCTTTCATCGGGCTTGATGCT
>CAZRCU010000102.1:0-9025 GCA_964598685.1 uncultured Bacteroides sp. | reverse complement strand
AGCAAGTGCTCATGATCGACGATAAGGTGACAAAGCTCACCACCAAAGAGTCGGAACTGCTAAGCCTGCTCTGCGCCCACGTCAACGTTATCCTCGAGCGTAACTACGCCCTGAAGACCATCTGGATCGACGACAACTATTTCAACGCTCGCTCTATGGACGTTTACATCACCAAGCTTCGTAAACACCTTAAAGACGATCCCTCAATCGAAATCATCAACATCCACGGCAAGGGCTACAAGCTCATCGCCCCTGATGCTGAAAACGCAAAATAATCCTCCGGAAATATTCCTGCTATTGCCGACACCTCGCCTCGCCGCGGGGTGTCGCTGCTATTTCTGCTATTTCGCTTTTTTAACAGGCTCAAAGCTCAGCACTTTTGCCTGTGCGGCGAATTATTAGTAACTTTGCGAGTTAAGTTATCGACTCTATATGAACACTCGCAAATATATCATGCGCGGCATTATCGCTGTTGCGGCTGTTTTGGCCGGACAAATTAGCGCCGATGCTGCCAACCCCGAACAATCCTCGGCATATTTCTCCGATGTGATTAATCCGAAAATCCCCACTACGCTCACATTGTGCGATCAGACAATCAACCTCGATGTTACCGACTATTTCGAGCGTTTTGACCGTGAGCTTACATCTATAATTTACACCCACGGCAACACCTTGCTGCTGCTTAAGCGTGCCAATCGCTACTTCCCCAGAATTTCACCGATTCTCAAGGCCAACGGCATCCACCAAGATTTGATGTATCTTGCTTGCGTGGAGAGCACACTTAATCCTCGCGCTGTGTCCGGCGCTAAGGCTGCCGGCCTGTGGCAATTTATGCCGTCCACAGCCAAGGAATATGGCCTTGAAGTGAGCGATGAAGTAGACGAACGCTTTAATATAGAAAAAGCCACCGCTGCCGCTTGCCGCTATTTCAAAAAGGCTTTGACTCGCTATAATGGCGATTGGACCTCGGTGATGGCCTCTTATAATGCCGGTATGGGTCGCATATCTTCGCAGCTCGAAGCTCAAATGGCCGACAATGCGCTCGATCTGTATCTCGTGGACGAAACTCAGCGCTATCCATTTCGCGTGCTCGCTATGAAATCTGTGCTCGAGCAGCCGGCAGTGTTTGGCTTCCGCGTGACAGCCGACCAGCTATATCAGCCACGCGAGGTTGATATTGTAGAAGTCTCAGGCCCGGTTGATAGCTGGGCTCAGTGGGCCGTCGACCACAATATCACCTACAATGTGCTTCGCGATGAAAATCCGTGGATTCGTGCGCCGAAACTCACCAACAAGGACGGCAAGACATATCAGGTGCGCGTGCCTAAGCAGAGCTCGCTACGCCGCTCCACTGCATCTAAATCTGTATTCAATTCTAATTGGATTAAATAATGAGCTTTAAGATCGACCCCGACAACTGTTTGCGTGTGATTGGAGCACGTGTCAACAATCTGAAAAATATTGATGTTGATATTCCGCGCGACACACTCACTGTTATCACCGGACTCTCAGGCTCCGGCAAATCATCGCTTGCCTTCGACACGATTTTTGCCGAGGGACAGCGCCGGTATATCGAGACATTCTCGGCCTATGCTCGAAATATGCTTGGCAATCTCGAGCGTCCTGATGTCGATCATATTAGCGGCCTTAGCCCCGTAATTGCTATTGAGCAAAAGACTGTCAATAAAAATCCGCGTTCCACAATCGGCACCACCACTGAAATCTATGACTTTCTGCGTCTGCTCTATGCCCGTGCAGGCCATGCCCGCAGCTATGTCTCCGGACGAGAAATGGTGCGCTACACAGATGAAAAAATCGTAGATTTAATCATTGAGAAATACGACGGCCGCAAAATATATATCCTTGCGCCGCTTGTCAAGAATCGCAAGGGCCATTACAAAGAACTCTTTGAATCGCTCACTAAAAAAGGCTTTTTGCGCGTTCGCATTGATGGCGCGCTCATGGAAATCACTCCCGGCATGAAACTCGATCGTTATCGCAACCACTCGGTGGAACTTGTCGTCGACCGACTCAAAGTGAGCGCTAAAGATGCCGAACGCCTTCGCGATACCATCGAGGCCGCCATGGTGCAAGGCGACAAGGAAATCATGATTCTCGACGTGGATAACAACACCGTTTCGCACTATTCGCGCACTCTTATGGATCCCGAAAGCGGAATCTCTTATCGCGAGCCGGCGCCGCATAATTTTTCCTTCAACTCGCCGCAGGGATATTGCCCGCGTTGCAAGGGCTTGGGATTTGTAAATATTATTGATAAATCCAAGGTGATGCCGGATGATTCCCTCTCAATCCACGAGGGCGCATTCGTGCCACTCGGCAAATATAAAAACACCACAATCTTTTGGCAAATCCAGGCTATCTGTGAATCGTATGATTGCACGCTGCGCACCCCCGTGCGAGATTTGCCCGAAGAGGCTATTGATGAAATCCTAAACGGCACTGATCGCCGCCTTTCCATTAAAAACGACGCTGTCGGCACGGTATCGGCCTTTGGCTCCTACGAGGGATTACTCAAATATATAGAAATGCAGCAAGCCGACGATGCCGGAGCTGCTGCTCAGCGTTGGAGCGGACAATTTTATGCTCGCTGCGTGTGCCCCGAGTGTAATGGCGATCGCCTCAATCGCGAGGCATTGCACTTCTTTGTCGACGGGATGAACATCGCACAGCTGTGCCGCTTCGATATTAAGCATTTATATCAATGGTCGTGCACCTTGCTCGATCGCCTGGATAATCGCGACAAAAAAATAGCCACTGAAATCGTAAAGGAAATATCCACAAGATTGCGCTTTTTGGTTGATGTAGGCCTTGAATATTTGCAGTTGAATCGTGCTTCGGCCACTCTTTCAGGTGGCGAAAGTCAACGCATTCGCTTGGCTACTCAGCTCGGTTCGGAATTGGTGAATGTGCTCTATATCCTCGACGAACCCTCTATCGGCCTCCATCAGCGCGACAATCGCCGATTGATTGATTCGCTGAAGCGCTTGCGCGACGCCTCCAACTCGATTATTGTGGTGGAGCACGACCGCGATATTATGCTTGAAGCCGACTATATAATCGACATTGGCCCGGGTGCCGGCCGTAAAGGTGGCGAGGTGGTGTTTGCCGGCACTCCGGCTCAGATGCTCAAGAGCAAAACTCTCACCGCCGGGTATCTCAACGGCTCCAACGCTATACCCACACCTGAAGTGCGCCGCAAGGGCAATGGTAAATTCTTGCGTTTGCTCGGCTGCACTGGTAATAATCTTAAAAATGTCGACCTCACAATCCCGCTCGGCACATTCACCTGTGTCGGCGGCGTCAGCGGTAGCGGCAAATCATCGCTTATCAATGCCACGCTTGAGCCGATTTTGAGCCATCATTTTTTCCGCGCCTTGCGCGAGCCACTGCCTTATCGCGAGCTGCAAGGTCTCGAAAATATCGACAAGGTGGTCACTGTGGATCAATCTCCCCTTGGACGCACACCGCGCTCCAACCCCGCCACTTACACAGGCGTATTTACAGATATTCGAGCGCTCTATGTCGACCTTCCCGAGGCTAAAATACGCGGCTACAAGCCGGGCCGATTCTCATTTAATGTGACCGGCGGTCGCTGCGAAGCTTGCAGCGGCAACGGCTACAACACCATTGAAATGAATTTCTTGCCCGATGTGCTTGTGCCATGCCAGGTGTGCCACGGCAAGCGCTACAATCGCGAGACTCTCGAGGTGCGATTCAAGGGCAAATCTATTGCCGATGTGCTCAACATGACAATCAATCAGGCTGTAGAATTTTTCTCGGGCGTGCCCAAAATTCTCAAAAAAATCAAGGTGCTGCAAGATATTGGCCTCGGCTATATAAAGCTTGGACAGCCTTCGTCCACCCTCTCAGGTGGTGAAAATCAGCGCGTGAAGCTCGCCACTGAATTGGCAAAGAAAGACACCGGCCGCACTCTCTTTATCCTCGATGAGCCCACCACCGGCCTTCATTTCGACGATATTCGCACACTCCTTGGCATCCTCAATCGTCTTGTGGATCGCGGCAACACCGTCCTGGTGATTGAGCACAACACCGATGTGCTGCGTTGCGCCGACTATCTGATTGATATGGGCCCCGAAGGCGGCGAGGGCGGCGGACAAATCATCGCTACCGGCACCCCCGAGGAAGTGGCGAAAACCGATTCACCGACAGCGCCCTACATATTCTCCTAAAGGCCATATCCCAAATTCCGGAAGAAAAATTATTAAATTCATTTTTCTTTTGGGGGTAGTTTTATTAACTTTGTGGTATGGCAAGAATTGATAGGAATACAATCGACCGCATACTTGATGCCACCGACATTGTCGATGTGGTGAGCGACTTCGTTTCGCTTAAAAAACGAGGCTCCAGCTATCTGGGCCTGTGCCCGTTTCACAACGAGCGCACGCCATCTTTTTCAGTTAGCCGCACTCGTGGCATTTTCAAGTGCTTTAGCTGCGGCAAGGCCGGCACCGCTGTGACATTCCTCACCGACCTCGAAAATATGTCGTATGTCGAGGCTATCAAATGGCTTGGTAAAAAATATGGTATCGAGGTGAAGGAGCGCGAGCAAACATCTGCTGAAAAAGCTGCCGAGGCTGAGCGCGAATCAATGTTTGCCGCCAACGAATTTGCCTTAAAACATTTTGAATCTACCCTTACCGGCACCGAAGATGGCCGAAATATCGGCCTTGCATATTTCCGTGAGCGCGGCATCAATGATGCCATGATTGCTAAATTCCACCTGGGATATGCTCTCGAGCGCCCCGATGATTTGTATTCTAAGGCTATAGCTGCCGGTTTTGAAGAAAAATACTTGATCGACACCGGATTGTGTATTCACACCGACCGCGGCACTGTCTACGACCGCTTCAAAGGTCGTGTGATCTACCCCGTTCACTCGCTATCGGGGCGCGTTGTGGCTTTTGGTGGCCGCACCTTGCGCAAAGAGAAAACGGTGGCCAAATATGTCAATTCTCCCGAGAGTGTTATATACTCGAAAAGCCACGAACTATATGGCATGTATCAAGCCAGAAATGCCATTGCCAAAAAGAAAAAATGTATTTTGGTAGAGGGCTATATGGACGTGATTTCCATGCATCAGGTGGGCGTGGAAAATGTGGTGGCCTCGTCAGGCACTTCGCTCACCGATGGCCAAATTCGCATGATTAAACGCTTTGCCGATAAGGTGACGCTAATCTACGACTCCGACCCTGCCGGTATAAAGGCCTCGCTGCGTGGTATTAATATGCTTATCGCCGCCGGACTATCGTTGAAGCTTGTGCTGCTTCCTCCGGGCGACGACCCCGATTCTTTCGCTCAAGCCCACACCTCGACCGAGGTAGAAGAGTATATCGCTCAGCACGAGCAAGATTTGATTGGCTTTAAGACAGATATTTTGATGAAAGATGCTGCCGCAGATCCTCGCGCGCGTGCATCAGCTATCAACGACATTCTCACCACGGTGTCGATGGTGCCCGATGTGGTGGAGCAATCGCTCTATATCGACGAATGTGCCCGCAAAGTAGGCGTTAGCCCTAATGTGCTTGGCGCTCAGCTTAAAAAAATTATCGCCATTCGTCGCGAGGAAGAATATCGCCGCAGACAGGCAAATCAAGCTGCCGAGTCGATAGCCGACCTTGAAAATCAGCCCACTTCCGCACCGGATACTACCGACCCGCTATCGGCTCAGTTAGCCGATAACACTCCGGCCGCTACTGCGTCCGCCGAGCCGGTGAAGCCGATTTCGCCTGCGCTGCACAATGCCGAGCAAGAGATCATCACCTATGTGCTGAAATATGGCATGCTTTATATGTGCGACATCTACCCCGATCCTGATGCCGAGACTGCTGTGCCGATGGGCGTGGTGGATTTTATCGACTCAGAGTTGCGCAACGATGATATAAAATTCCGTGTGCCCGAATTTGCTCGAATTTGGCAATTGGCACTTGATGTGCGAGATAATCAGTGGCATCCGGCTATCGACGAAAAACGTGCCGAATTGCAGCGCGTTCGCGATGAGGCTTTCGCTGCCGAGCAAGCCCGATTGAGCGCTGCCGGCCTCGGCTCGGATGAAATTTTAGCTCTTGAAAAAAAGGCCGAAGAGCAGGTTGATGCCGAATTTGAAAAAGGCGTCGACGACTTCTCAGCCCGATTTATTAATAATGCATTGTGTCGCCTGTCGGATCGCACTGTGACCGATCTCGTGGCTCGCCTGTCGTCCGATCGTGTTGTGCTCAGCAAGATGCACCCACATGTCGACCGACGTGCCGAGGTGTGTGCCAAGTTGCCGCTGGCAATCAACACCCTGCGCAATGTGCTGGTCAAGGAGCAGTTGCTTGCCGAACTTGAGCGTTTGAAATCTGTGTCAAACGACCCCACCGCTGCACAGCAATGCATGGACAATATCATGCGCCTTAAGCAAATCAGCATGGAGCTCGATAAGTTTAACGGCGAAATTGTAATCACCCCCGACTAACACCTCAGATGCCTCAATTATATGCCAAAGTGATTGTGCCGCGCCCATTGGATGGGGCGTTCACCTATCGTGTGCCCGACGAGCTGCGCCAAGCGGTCGGCATTGGCTATCGTGTGGTGGTGCCTTTCGGCGCGCGCAGATTTGTCACCGGCATTATCGAATCGTTTGAAACATCCCGCCCGGCCGACGTTGCCGACATTAAGGATATCGACTGCGTGCTCGATTCTGCCCCTGTGGTGCTGCATCCCCAGCTTAAATTTTGGCATTGGATTGCCGATTACTATATGTGTCCGGTGGGCGATGTGATGAAAGCTGCCTTGCCGGCCGGCCTAAAAGTGGAAAGCGAGAGCGTGGTGGAAATGGCTCAGGATATTTCGCCTGAATCGTTTGATGGCCTCAGCGACAAGGATATGGAATTAATCACCGAGGTGCAATCGCATAAGAAAATATCCATTAAAGACCTGTCGAAAGCGCTTGGTGTGGCATCTGCCGAGGCTCGTGCATCGCGCTTGGTGGATTTGGGCTTGCTGGTGATGCATGAATCGCTGGTCAATCGCTACCGCCGCGTGAAGGTGACAATGCTCTCAATCGCGTTTCAGCAGGGCGATTCTGCCGCGCTTGCTGCCGCTTTTGATTCGGTGAAGCGTTCCACCGGTCAGCAATCGGCGTTGCTGAATCTTATAGCACTTACAGGTTTTAATAAGCCCGGAAATAAGCCCAAGCCGGTGGCTATCCACGAGCTGCTTGAGGCTTCGCAAGATATTACTCGCGAGCATATTTCGGCGCTCCGCCGCAAAGGCCTTGTGGATGTGTCTATTCGCGAGGTGTCGCGATTCTCTGCCCCAGAGGATTGCGCGGGCGAGTACACCGCTCCGCTGCCTCAGCTATCCGAGGCTCAATCGGCGGCTTTGCGCCAAATCCACGATTCTTTCATGTCGCATGCTGTCACATTGCTGCACGGCGTCACATCCTCCGGCAAAACCGAAATCTACATTCATCTGATTAATTTTGTGCTTGAGCAGAAGCGACAAGCGCTATTCTTGGTGCCTGAAATTGCACTTACCACGCAGCTCACGCGCCGCTTGCAGCGAGTCTTTGGCCGAAAAGTGATAATCTATCACTCTAAATTCTCCGACAACGAGCGCGTGGACATTTGGCGCGACATGATCGCTAATCCCGAGCCGTGTGTGGTGATTGGCGCTCGCTCGGCTGTGTTTCTCCCTTACACCAATCTTGGCCTGGTGATCGTCGACGAGGAGCACGAGCCAAGCTATAAGCAATATGACCCGGCACCGCGCTATAACGGCCGAGATGCGGCTATTGTTTTAGCCTCGTTTCATGCCGCAAAGACCTTGCTTGGCAGCGCCACACCATCAATCGAATCATATTATAAAGCCACCGAGGGCGAGAAATATGGATTGGTGTCGCTTACCACTCGTTTTGGCGACGTGTCGCTGCCTGAAATCGAAGTGGTGGATTTAGCTCGCGAACGTCGCCGCGGAGGTCTTAGCGGAGCCTTTGCCGATTCGGTGATTGCTGCCGGACGTCATGTGATGGAAAACGGCCAACAGCTGATTTTCTTTCACAACCGCCGCGGCTTCTCGCCGAGAGCTCGCTGCAAGCTATGCCAGTTCATCCCCAAATGCGACCATTGCGATGTGGCACTTACATATCATCGCCGCACCAACACGCTTGAATGTCACTATTGCGGTTCCACCTATCCTGTGCCAAAAGTGTGCCCGTCTTGCCATGAACCGGCTATCGAGATTGAAGGCTACGGCACCGAGCGCATCGAAGATTCAATTGCCGAATTTTATCCAAAAGCTAAAATCCTGCGTATGGACCTCGACACCACCCGCAACAAAGAGGCCTATTCCACTATTATCGACGATTTCTCGCAAGGCAAAGCTAATATATTGGTAGGCACGCAGATGGTGACAAAGGGCCTCGACTTTGGCGCCGTAGGCTTGGTTGCCGTGGTAAATGCCGACAATATTATAAATTTCCCGGATTTTCGCTCGGCCGAGCGAGCATTTAATATGCTCGAGCAAGTGGCCGGTAGGGCCGGTCGTCGCAAGGATAGCCCCGGCAAAGTGATGATTCAGACCTATTCTCCCGAACATCCAGTGATTAGCTTTGTGAGTCGCCACGACTATAACGGCTTTTATGCCGCCGAGGTCGAGGAGCGTCGCACATTCTCATATCCTCCGTTTTCGCGAGTAATAAATATCTATATAAAGCATCGCGACCGCGCCGTGGTGGATCGAGTAGCTCGCGAATATGCCGCAAGCCTGCGCACCTTGCTCGGCAGCAGGGTCAACGGCCCCGTTGAGCCATCCATCGAGCGCATTGCATCGCTCTATATCCGACAAATAATGCTGCGCATCGAGGCAAACGCATCAATGGCCAGCGTCAAGGAAATTTTGCGCAGCGAATATATCAAGCTTAACTCCGCTCCGGTCAAAACCGGCGTCACAATCCACTACGACGTCGACCCCGTCTAACTGTGGCACCCCATCTTCCTGCCAA
>CAZRCU010000101.1:4802-9034 GCA_964598685.1 uncultured Bacteroides sp. | reverse complement strand
TGAGGCATGGAGCATAAAAAGGCGATTGAGCCGGAGCTGCAATCGCCTTTCCATCCTAATCGATTATCGTCTTGTCAGACATTATCCTTTATGGTGAGAGCACAAACAGATATGCCCGGCGGCTATAGATGAGCGTCGGGGGCATTGAGCGTAGGAGAGTAGAGGCTTGTGCATCATGTAGAGTTTCTTAAGTTGATTTGTTCTCTGAACTCTACAAAGTTAATACTCAAACTAATAAAATCCAAATAAATTTTTAATAATTTTATTTTTTGAGTGCTTTAAGCGAGAGCGGGACGAGGCCGATAAGCATGAGTGCCGGGGCCCACCAGCCGCATGTGTAGCGCAGAGTGAGGGCAATTGCACTGATGCCGAGTGCCAACAGAATTAGCCGAATAATATTTTTGTTTAGTTTTACGCCATAGCGCCGACAGACAGCGCCGGTGATGATGGTGTATAAGAAAAATTCGCAAATGTAGGCGAGGCCAAGGCCGACAAATCCCCACAAGCGCCATCCTGCAATGAACAGCACCAACATGAGTGTTGCCGAAGTGATTTCAGTGACCACATAGATGCGACCATCGCCGCGAGCCAGGATCACGTAGGCCAAACTCCACGACACGGCGCGCAGTATCACGCCGATTATTGCAAACGAGATGAATGGCAGCACGGCCAAAAAGTCGCTCGCATAGAGCACTCTCACTAACAGCTCGTCGGCAGCAAGGAATAGCACGACAATGGGAATCAAGACCCACATCATCACAGAGATTTCGTGGTTGACGAGCAGCGACACGTGGCGCGGACGTGATTGGATGTGAGCCGACAGGCGCGGATAGTATTCCATGGCCATGGCGGTGAAGAGGATGCCCACGTAGGAGTTGATTATGGTGTAGCCTGATTGAAATATGCCCACAGTTTGGGTGGATTCTGTGGAGTTGATGTAGATTCTGAGCAGATATTCGGCCAACGACGTGGCGGCGAGAGCCACTGTGAGATAGGCGCCGAGCTTCAAAATCGACTTGGATGCTGCATTGATTTCTTGGCGTGGAATGTGACGCTGAAATTTCACGTGGGGGATGAGCACACACAGCATCGTGGCAAAGGGGAATATCAAAACCACCGGCACTATCGCATCGAGCCGGAAGAAGTAGAATAGCGGGATTGCAAGGCCCGAGGAGATCACTGCACCGGCCAGCGACACGCGCGCCAATGAGCGCAGGCGGTCTTGTGCTTGCAAAATTGCTGTGCGGGATGCCGAGATGGCCGAGGCAACCATTGTGAGCGAAAGCACCAAGAAGGTCCAAGTGTATTGACTTGAGCCGAATGTGAGCCGACTGAGAAGCGGCGACAGCGCTGCCACGACTATTGCTGATCCCAGGCCGATAATCACTCCCAAGCGGCGCGTGGCGTTAATCACCACGGGGCGCCGATCGTCGTCGGCTGCTGCAATTTCGCGCACTGCGCCGATGCGCAGGTTGAATTGTAGACACGAGCGCAGCATGTCCAGCGTGAAGTTGTAAAGCGAAATCATGCCAACGCCGGTAGCGCCTATGAGCACAGCCACCAATTTGGTGCGAATAATCGAGCACAGCATTGTGATTACTTCAAGCGAGCCGAAAATGCCGAGGGCTTTCAGAATGCGTGCCGTAAGGGGATTTTTTGGGCGTTGTATGTGTTTGCTTATATTCATTTTACCCATTCTATGGGGTTGAGCTTTTGCTTTTCGTGTCGTATTTCAAAGTGGAGAGCTGTGTGAGAGTCGTCGGGGTCGGTGAAAATGGTGCCAAGGGTCTGTCCGGTGGACACTTTGTCGCCTTTTTTCACTGCGAGGTTGCCAATTCCGGCATAGACGGTGAGGTATTCGCCATGGCGCAGAATCACCACGTTTTGATACCCGTCGAGGCGGAAAATCGAGGAAACCACGCCTTCGAACACGGCGCGCGCTGATGTTCCTTGAGGCACCACGATGTCGATGCCGGCATTTTCATATTGCACCTTGGCCAGGTCGGGGTGGGAGTTGGTGCCGAAATATGAAGTGATTGAATATTTGCCGGCCACGGGGAATAGCAGCTTGCCCTTGTTGGCTGTGAACGATCCCGATAGTCGGCGATCTTGCGATGCTTCGGCCGAGTAGGCGGGCTTGGCGGCAGGCTTTGCGTCGGGCTTGGCAGCAGGGGCCGGAGCTGGAGTTGGTGTAGTAGTTGTAGTGGCGGTTTGCGATTTCGACGCGGATTTCGACGATGCTTTGGCCTGATTTTGCGAGGGCTTTGCATCGGATGCGGCGGCTGCGGGCTGTGCCGGAGCCTTTGCGCTGTTCTTATCCTTCTGAGCCGCAGCGGCGGCAGCGGCAGCAGCCTCTTGGCGTTGACGCTCTTCGGCCTCGCGGCGTTGGCGCTCGGCAGCTTCTTTGCGTTGGCGTTCGGCAGCTTCGCGTCGGGCTTGTTCTTGGGCCTCTTTGCGAGCGCGTTCGGCGGCTTCGCGAGCTTCACGGTCGATGATTTGTTGCAGTTCGCGGTCGAGGGCAGCGGCTTGGTCGCGGCGGCGTTGCAGCTCGCGAGTGAGGCTCTTATTTTGTTTTTTTAGGCTTGAGACGAGGGTGTTGGCCGAATTGCGCTCGGTGGCCATAGTGGCTTGTGCGCGATTCAGCGAGGCCAAAGTGGTGCGTGAAGATTCGGCCAGCGAGTCGAGATGCTGACGAGCTGAGGCCAGACGGTTGGCTGTTTCCTTCACTTTGGCGGCTTGGCGAGTCATGGCGTGGGCGGCGGTGCGCAGGTAGCGGATTCGGCGCCATGCCTGTGAGAAAGTGTTGGCAGAGAAGATAAAGGCGATGTCGCTCATGCCTTGGCGGCGCGAACGCATAGTGCGGAGCGACGAAGCATAGCCGGCTTGGAGCGCCTTTGAGCGAGCATCCAGCAGCTTGATGGAATCGTTGAGCAGCGCGATTTCGTGGTCGATGCGGCTCACCGAGGCTGTAAGAGTGGCTATGGTGTCGGCGCGCAGCGACATATTGGCTTGCAACGATTCCAGGCGGCGCAATTGCTTGCGTGTCTCGGCGTCGTTGGCCTTAATTTGTGATTGTGTTTGAGCTATTTGCTGCTCGGTCTGTTTGCGGGCGCGGCGCACATCCTTTGAGGAGCGCTGTTGGCGTGCCGAGGCGTCATATAAGGCCGTGATAGCAAAACAGCATAGCAAGATTGCGACGAGTCGACGCATAGATATGGGTTAGAAAGATTTTAGAGAACTTAGGAATTGCTTAAGCGTCATGCGCTTATAGCCTTTGTAGGACGATTCGGGGATTTGGCGGCCTGTGTTCCATTGCGCTTTGTTCATGTCCCAAACGATAGTGGCGGCACATTTCAGCTCGCCAACGGCGCCGGTGGTTTCGACGCGCGAGGCCACGTTGCCGGCCACGCTGTTTACAATGTCGGAAAACGACACTGTGAATGAGCCGATAGAGTCGGCCGAAACGGTGAGCTCGGTGAGTTGCGGTCCGTTGTTGTCGACCGAGTAGTACCAGTTGGCGCCATCGGGCAGGCGGCGCGGTGTGAGCATTGTGATGTTGTCGATGCTTTCGGTGGGCGAAAACATGTAGGCCGAGCCGCTATTGCTTATAGTGCCTTTGCCGGGGTAGAAAGCTTGGCCCAACAGCAAGTCTTGCAGGTTGCCAACAGTGAGGCTGGTCTTGTTAGTGACCGACGACAGCGACACTGCGCACAGATTTTTGTGGTATTTATCGGCAACCCAGGCCGAGTCGGAATTTACATATACTGTGGCTACTTCGATGCCGAGCATTCGCAGCGACAGGTAGACGGCCTCGTCGCGCACCATAGTGGCGCGGCCCGAGATGCTGAAGCTTGTGGGCTGAGTGGCCTTGAGCGACACCGGCGCATAGAGGTCGGTCCAGTCGCTGTAGGTGGCACCGAGTTCGCTCACCAGCGGCACATCCTTGGCTTTGACGCCGCTATTGCGCGAGGCAGATGCGGCTGCCGAAGAATCCACGGTGCCCACACCGGCGACGCCGGCTTTTTTAGATGAGGAGCAAGCCGCCATGGCCACGGCCATAAAAGCGATTAAAATGCGATTGATTGGCAAATTATGTAGGTTCATTCAAAGAAATATGCTTTATGAGTGATTTTCTTTTTGATTTTTTCGTTTTCGGGTTCGCGTTCGAGCGCCATTTCCCAGAATTGGAGAGCTACATCGGGCTCGCCGCACATAAAGTAGATGTCGCCGGC
>CAZRCU010000101.1:0-4702 GCA_964598685.1 uncultured Bacteroides sp. | reverse complement strand
ACCTCTTCGGCAGCGTAATCGTCGGAATAGGAGTCATCGTCGCTGTATTCTAATCCCTCGGGCGAATCGACCGGGTATGCAGTGGTGTCGGCAACTGCCGATATATCGGTGATTGTCACCAGGCCGTTGTTAACGCTGATTCCGAATGCATCCAGCGCCTTGTCGATTTGGATATGCGCCTCGGTGTAGCGTTTTTTCTTGAAGAGCACCCAGGCGTAGGTGTCGAGATATGTAGGCTCGGTGGGCAATTCGTGCAGAGCGCGGTTGATCAACGTCTCGGCGCGGTCGAGGTCGCGATTTTCGCAGGCCATGAAATAAGCGGCGTTGTTGAGGGTGAGCGCGTTGTCGGGGTCGTAGCTGAGCGATTTATCATACGCTGCGAAAGCGCTGTCGGGGCGATTGAGCTTGTAGAGAATATCCCCGCGGAATTGGTGGTAGTTTGACAGCTCGGTGCGAGTGGTCATCTTGCTGCTGTCATACGAGTCGATCACATCGAGCGCAGATTGCAAGGAGTCTTGCTGCATAAGCAGCGAGGCTGTGAGAATCGGGAAGTAGACGTTGTCGAAGCGATCGCTTGCCGAGCGGCCGGCAGCCACGGCGGTGACGGTGTCGCCGGCAGCGGCGGCTATATCAATGCGATAGCGCCAAAGATTGGCGTTCGACGGGTCGAGGTCGACAGCATAGCCGAATTGCTCTGAGGCCAGCTGCTTTTCATCTATAATGACCAGAAATATACCATGCAGAAAGTGGAGGTCGGTCTCGCCCGGGTGGATTTCTTCCATCTTGTCGAACATCTGACGGATTCGGTCGGTGTAGGTGGGGTCGTGATATAGTGCTTTGGTGTAATCTGTGAGCAATTGCAGCTTGGGCTCAAATTCGAGCGACGGGCTTTCCAGCAGACGGAACACCTCGGAGTCGTATTTAGCCGAATCGCCTAGGCTGAGATAGCAATTGGCACGTGATTGTAGAGCGGTGCTCGAAGTGGAATCAATATCGCAGGCGATATTAAAGTAGTGTAGCGCTGAATCGGGCATTTCCAAATAGCTGTAGACGTCGCCGATGATGAGCACAATGTTGATGTCTTGAGGCGCGGCTTTGTAGATGCGGCGAATCTCGCGCTCCATGGCTAGGGTGTCTTGGGCTATGGATAATGCGCGCATGCGATTACCGGCAACTTGAGCGCAGATGCCCAGACGTTGCTCTTGGCGGTCGTAGATGGCATAGGCCGAGTCGAGTGCGGCCGAGTCGCCGTTGGCATATGCAATTGCTAATTTCCAAGCATATTCCAGCTGAAACTCGCTTTGGTTGGGCAAGTATTTCGCCATCAAGCGATATGCCTCGAGCTCGTCTTTATAGCGATATGTGTCGTTAGCCAATTTTACAAACGATGCACCATTGGGGACGTCGGCCGGATTGATGAGAAAGCGCCTTTTTACGGCGTTATAATCTGCTTCAAATTCGGCTGAATCGTCGAGACTGAGCAAGATGTTGAACTCGGAGAAATCGCCGGCTATATCCACGTCCTCGGGGTAGAGTTCATGAGCGCGTCGCAGCAACATGTAGGCATCGGCATTTTGCTTTAAAGAGGATAACGAATTACCCTCTATATAAATGTAATCCGCCTTCAGCCGGTCGGCCCGGGAAGGCGTGGAAGTCTTGGCTGTTGCAGCACCGACAAACATGGATAGCAGCAACAGCGGCAATAATATCAGAGTGAGAGGCTTGTTTTTCTTCATCTTAGGAAATGATGATGGTGGTTATGATAAGCCGGTGTGGCCAAATCCGCCGTCGCCGCGGACAGTTTGGTCGAGCTCATCGGCCAATTCCCATTCCACGTGGGTGTAGGTTGATACCACCATTTGGCAGATGCGTTCGCCCGGGTTGATAACAAAGGGCTCGTTGGACAGGTTTATCATAATAGCGCCGATTTCGCCGCGATAGTCGGCGTCGATGGTGCCGGGTGTGTTTAATAGAGTGATGCCGTGGCGCAAAGCCAGGCCGCTGCGGGGGCGCATCTGGATTTCGTGGCCTTGCGGCAATTGCACGCGCAGGCCGGTGGGCACAAGCACTCGTTGCAGCGGTTGCAGAGTGATGGGCTCGGAGATGGCGGCGCGCACGTCCATGCCGGCCGATGAAGGAGTTTCGTAGGCCGGAAGGTCGTAGACCGATTTGTTGATAACCTTTACCTTGATGCGTTCCATATAATTCAAGTTAGATTGTAATTTTGATTGTAGCTGAGCCGGCCTTGAGAATGTAGATGCCGCGGGCGGCTACTTTGAATCGCGAAGTGCCGGCAGGCACAGACGCTTGCGACACCAACTGCCCCAGAATTGTGAATATTTTCACGTTGACAGGTCGGCGAGTGGAAATGTAGATGTAGCCGTCGTGCACGCTGACGTCGACGCGCTCGTCTGAGAGCTCTGAGGCGACAGTCTCGACAGTTTCCCATTTGGCCTGATTGGGCGCTGCCACCACCGAGGGGACGGCTATGGCGAGAGCAATCAGCATGGGAATTAGGCGGCTTTGAAGGCTTTTCACTTTTGCAGAGAAAGATTAGCGGTTAGATGCTGGGTGGAATAGTCATTTCGCCAACGAGCGGACGCGACATCGCCTCGGCAGCTTCGGCTCCGGAGAGGCCTTTGCCAAAGATGTACATCATTTTGGTGATAGCGGCTTCAAAAGTGATGTCGTTGCCCGACACCACGCCGGCGCCGTCGAGCAGGTCGCCCGAGACATAGCGTTTCGGACGCACCGAGCCACTGGTGCATTGAGTGATGTTGAACACCACCACGCCGCGGTCCACAGTTTCACGAATAGCCTGAATAAACCATGGCTCGGTGGGCGCATTGCCCACGCCATAGGTGCGCATTACGATGCCTTTGATCCCGGGGGTGGAAAGGGCATAGCGCAGAGTGGCTTCACTCAGGCCGGGGAAGAGGTCGATACACATCACCGCGGTGTCCAGCGTCATGCTCACTTGTAGCGGGCCATGGTTGGATCGGTTGAGCGCATCGGGGTCGTAGGCTATCCCGAGGCCGATTTTGGCCAGGTGGGGATAGTTGTTTGTACGGAAAGCGTTGAAATTATCGCTCGAACGCTTGGTGGCGCGATTTCCGCGCCATAGGTAGTTGTTGAAGAGGATTGCCACCTCTTGCACCATCGGACGTCCGTCGGTGCCCTTAGCGGCAGCAATTTGGAGTGCTGTGATTAGGTTTTCTTCGCCATCGGTGCGCACTTCGCCGATAGGGAGCTGCGATCCGGTGATGATGATGGGTTTTGTGAGGTTGCGGAGCATGAATGAAAGAGCCGACGCGGTGTAGGCCATAGTGTCGGTGCCGTGCAACACAACAAAACCATCGTAGTTATCATAATTTTCGACAATATTGCGGGCGATATGTTGCCAGTGTTCGGGCTTCATGTCGCTTGAATCAATGGGCGATTCAAATTGGATATTATCAATATGATAATCGAGCTTCTTAACCTTTGGCACGTTTTCCATCAGGTGGGAGAAATCGAATGGATGCAGCGCTTTGGTGGCTGCGTCTTCAATCATGCCGATTGTCCCGCCGGTGTAAATGATGAGTATGCGAGGTTGTAGTTGCATTATTATGCTCAAGAAATATTGTTAGGTAGGTAGTCGTGTTCGTTATTTAACTTGTGCGCCGGCAGCCACGGGAGCCGAGGGGGCCATCAACACCAGCTTGCCGTCGGAGTTTTCAGCCGACAGGATCATGCCTTGTGATGTGATGCCGCGGAGCTTGCGGGCGGGGAGGTTGGCGATGAAGCACACCTGGGTGCCAATCAGCTTTTCGGGCTCGGGGTAGTGGGCAGCGATGCCGCTCACGATTGTGCGCGGTGTGCCGGTGCCGTCGTCGAGGGTGAATTGCAGCAGTTTGTCGGCTTTCGGCACTTTCACGCAATCGGTGACAGTGGCCACGCGGATGTCGCTGCGGCAGAATGTGTCGAAGTCGACGTCGGGCTGTTGCTCGGCGGGGTGCCAGTTTTTGAGTTTGTTTTCCTCTTTGATGCGGGCCAGGCGGTCGGTCTGCGCGGCGATGGCTTCGTCGTCGATTTTCTCGAAGAGCAGTTCGGCGGGAGCGATATTGGTGCCGCTGGGCACGATAGTGTCAGAGCCAATCATATCCCACTTGATGTCGGTGAGGCGCAAATCGTCGGCCAGTCGTTTTGCCATAAACGGCATAAACGGCTCGCAGGCCACGGCCAATGAGCCACAGAGCTGCAAGGCGGTGTAGAGGATTGTCTTCACGCGCTCCATGTCGGTCTTGGCCACTTTCCAAGGCTCGGTCTCTTGCAGGTATTTATTGCCGAGGCGGGCAATTTCCATTGCTTGCTTGATGCCTTCGCGGAAGTGGAAGGTTTCGATGGCTTCGGTGATGTTTTTAGCGGCGAGGCGAGTGTCGGCCAAGACGGCGTTGTCGATGTCGGCCGGTGTGCCGGGTTGTGGCACTATGCCGTCGAAGTATTTGTGAGTCAACACGGTGACGCGGTTTACGAAGTTGCCGAGGATGGCCACAAGCTCGCTGTTGTTGCGAGTTTGGAAGTCGCGCCAGGTGAAGTCGTTGTCGCGAGTCTCGGGAGCGTTGGCGGTGAGCACATATCTCAGCACGTCTTGTTTTCCGGGGAAATCGCGCAGGTATTCGTGGAGCCAAACGGCCCAATTGCGTGATGTGGAAATTTTATC
>CAZRCU010000100.1:0-9120 GCA_964598685.1 uncultured Bacteroides sp. | reverse complement strand
TATTGCCCCATTGGTCAGAGCCACCCAGCTGCAATCGGCAATTCTTTTCCTTGTAGAGGTGCAAGAAGTCGTAGCCTTGGCACAGCTGATATGAAAATTCGGTGAACGACATGCCTTCGCGGCTCTCGCCCGACAGACGCTTCTTCACAGAATCCTTAGCCATCATATAGTTGACGGTGATGTGCTTGCCCACGTCGCGGATGAAATCCAGGAAACTGAAATTCTTCATCCAATCATAGTTGTTGACCATTTCGGCTGCGTTGGGGCTGTCTGAATCGAAATCCAGGAATTTAGCCAGCTGCGCCTTGATAGCCTCTTGATTGTGGCGCAAAGTCTCCTCGTCGAGCAGTTTGCGTTCCTGGCTCTTCATCGAGGGGTCGCCAATCATGCCTGTGGCACCGCCCACCAGTGCGATGGGTTTGTGACCGGCGCGTTGGAAATGCTTCAGCATCATCACGCCCACCAAGTGTCCGATATGCAGAGAATCGGCCGTGGGGTCTATGCCCAGATAGGCCACGGTCATTTCTTTTTTGAGTTGTTCGTCTGTGCCCGGCATCATCTGGTGGATCATGCCACGCCAAGTTAGTTCTTCAATAAAATCCATGAATTGTATAGTGTGTCTTATTAAAAATCAGTGAAAGCAAGGGGCAGGGTGGATGCCACCGACGGCAGCCTGTACACCACATCGCGGCCCACCAGCAGCACGGTCACATCGTGGCCGGCCAGGGTCTCATATTCCAGCAGCGCTTGACGGCATGCACCGCATGGGGCCACCGGCGATTCCACAAATTCGCCGTCGGTGCCGCGTGCAGCTATTGCGATAGCCTCGAATTTTGCCTTGGGATAATTCGCTCCGGCTGCAAAGCAAGCCGAACGCTCGGCGCAAATTCCCGACGGATACGCCGCATTCTCTTGGTTGGCACCACACACCACCTGTCCGTTATCCAGGCTGATGGCTGCCCCAACGCAAAATTTGCTATACGGCGCATACGAATTATTTGTGTATTGGCGAGCAAGCTCCACCAATTTGGCTTCCTTCTCCGTCAGCTCGTCGAATGCCAAGGCCTCGACCGCTACTGTTATGTTGAATGTTTTCATTGCTTTGAAGTGTCTATAGGCTTGCTTTTCGGGCGCGTTTTTGCGCTCGGTGCGACTACAAAATTACTCTTTATTCGGCAAATGGTAAAATAATTGAATTAAAATTTTAATATCTGAGGATTTTGAAGTATTTTTGCGTCTTGAAAGTGCGATGATTTATCGCATTTACCAATCAGAAATCAAAAAAACAACAATAAAAGACAATGGAAAACAACGAGTCAAAAACTCCGCTCATCCACGAAGAGCAACACGACCTTGTATCGAGCCTCAAGGCTAACAAGAAAGCTATCGTAGGCCTGAGCGTCGCAGCAGTAGTAATCATCGCAGTAGCTTTCATCTGGTTCTTTGTCGCTCAAAGCAACGCTAAAAAGGCCGACGAAGCAATCGCCCTCGCCGATAACGCCGCCAACGATTCTATCGCCCTCGTCCTCTACAAGGACGCCGCTACTATGGGCAGCAAGAGCGGTAATCGCGCCAAGGTGGAAGTGGCTATGCGCCTCTATCAAGATGGCAAATATGAAGAAGCCCTCACTTATCTGAAAGATGCCAGCATCGACGACAACATCGTGGCTGCAGGTGTACATTCTCTCACCGGCGACTGCTATGTCAACCTCAACAAAATCGAAGATGCCCTCACTGCTTATGGCAAGGCTATCAAGGCTGCCGATGAAAACCCCACCATCGTGCCCCTGATTCTCTTCAAGGAAGCCAACATCTATCGCTCTCAAAATAATTTCGAGGCCGAATACGAAGCTCTCAAGCAAATCGTCGACGACTATCCCGAATACATCCTCTCTAATCAGAGCGTTGATATCCGCAAATACTACGAGCGCGCCAAAGCTGCCGCCGGCAAGTAATTGCTCTCTATCACTTCGATATTTTATTAGCCCTCTCATAGTCATAGGAGCGATTTCAGTGCCTCGGCCTGCGTCGCTCCTTTGATCTTTTTATCACGCTGCCTAATGCCCTCGCAAAACGATCTCAACCGCCTTGCCACTCACCCCGTGGGACAACTCCTGTGGGAATTTGGTCTCCCCGCTGCTGTGGGCATGATTGTCATGGCCCTATACAACGTTGTCGACCGTATCTTCATCGGCCAGGTGGTGGGCCCCGAGGCTATTGCCGGTCTCGCCGTCACGTTTCCGCTGATGAACATCACCACCGCCATCGGCGTGCTGGTGGGCGTGGGCTCCTCGTCGCGCATCTCCATTGTGCTCGGTTCGGGCGACCATCGCCGCGCCGCCTTGATTCTCGGCAACGCCGCCACTCTCACCTTTGTGAACGCCGCCGTCTACATCACCGCGTTTGCCATCTGGATCGATCCCATTCTGCGCGTGTTTGGCGCCGGAGATGCCACGCTGCCCTATGCACGCGAATATATGCTGTGGGTGCTCCCGGGCTTGCTTATGACCAATGTGGCCTATGGCCTCAACAATGTGTTGCGCGCCTCGGGCTACCCCAACAAGGCCATGTACACCATGCTCATCGGCGCTGTCACCAATGTGATTCTCGACGCAATCCTGGTGCTTTGGCTCGATTGGGGCATGCTTGGCGCAGCCATTGCCACCGATATTGCCATGGGCGTGTCGGCCGTGTTTGTGGTGAGCCACTTCTTCCGCCGCAACGTCAACTTGCCCTTTGCTCGCGGCACATTTTCATTGCGCCTCAACGTCGTGCGCGACATCGTTTCTATCGGCCTTGCGCCGTCGCTTATCAATGTGGCCTCGTGCCTCACCAACGCCATCATCAACCGCGCCCTGCTGGCCCACGGCGGCGACATTGCCATCGGCGCTGCCGGCGTGTTTGTCACCTACACATCGCTGCTCACCACTTTGGCTCTCGGCGTGAGCATGGGTCTACAGCCGATTGTTGGCTACAATTGCGGCGCCGGCCGGCCCGAGCGCGCCCGCAGTGCGTTTTGGCTCGCCACGGCCGTCGGCACAGCCATTTGCGCCCTTGGCTCGATATTCGGCATTTGGCAGGCTGAAAAGGTGGCGCGCGTCTTCACCTCCGACGCCTACATGATTCAAGTCACCGCCTCGTGCCTGCGCCACGCCCTGTGGGCATTCAGCGTGGTGGGCTTCCAAATCATGGCCACCACCTATTTCCAAAGCATCGGCGCCTCGGTGCGCTCGATTCTTCTCAGCCTCAGTCGTCAGGTGATATTCCTCGTGCCGCTTATGCTGTGGCTGCCGTCGAAAATGGGTGTCGACGGCGTGTGGACATCTTTCCCGATAAGCGACATTCTTGCCACGGTGGTGTGCGGCATATTGATTGCGCAATCATTCCGCTCTACCCGCGCTCGAGCTTAATATCCGTGAACACTGTGGTAGGCGAGGCCGTGGCCGACATCGTAAACAGATGCATTCCCGCGATAGGAATCACCACCACGCGGCTCATCGGCGAATGTAGCATAAAGCTCTTGCCGGCGTGATTGGCCATTGTGCTCCACACCGGCCCGGGCGCCACTTTATTTAAATGCGCACGCGCTGCCGCCAGCGATATGGTGGTGAGTGTGCCCACTGCGTTCAACACCACAATCTGCCGCCCCGTGGCCTCTACTTGCGCATAGCCCTGCCATTTCACATCAATCTGCGAGCCCAGCCCGTCGCTGCCCACGCGATAGAGCTGCCCCGATGTATCCCCCACAAAGCTTTGGCTCTCGATGCTCGACGTCAGCGCTGGGTCGGCCTCCAGCCCAAGCGTGTAGCTGCGCATTCGGCGCCGGGTGCAATACACCGTCACCGCCCCCTTGTTGATAGCCCACAATTCGCTGCGCGAGCCGTCCCAGGCCAGCGCCGCAGCATTCACGCCGCTAAGATAAGTGGTGACCGCCGCGCGAGTAATGCCCACGATGTCGCCGCCGGCCACGGCCATCAGCGCATTATTAGCATAAATCACAGCCTCAGCCGATTCCACCGGCCGTGTGTCCAGCAGATTCGACGTCAGCTGCGCGGCGCCGCCCTTCACCGTGAGCGCATGGATGCCGCCCGAGCCAAGCGCAAAGATGCGTTGGCGCCCGAAATCCAGATTCTGCGATGCCGACACCGCCGGCTTCAGTGCCACCACGCTGCACCCCGACAGTCGCGTGATTGCCGTGGGGCTCAGAGCGGCCTCGGCAGGCGTCACGGCCACATAGTCGCTAAATTCCACGCGTCGGCACTCCTCGTCGGGCACCACATAGGCATCGGCGCTCGGCAATTCTATCGGTCGCAGCGACGAGTCCACATAGATTGCGCGCCGCCCCGAGGTGTCGGGAGTCAGGTCAAATTCGCCGCGAAACGTTCCGCGGCCCGTCACCTTGGTGGTGATGGTCATCTTCACCGCTTCGGCCGAGGGATACGACAGCACCGGCGAGAATGCCGTCGGCGCCGCCGTGGTGCCCTCGCTCGTCACCACGCGCGACGAGCCGTCGGCCAGCTCCACCTTCACAGCCGCGTGCCACGACGCATTCTCCACTTTGGCCGCCAGCGCCTCGGCTCCATATCCGGCGTATGGCGTCACGCTCAATCCGGCCAGCGCCACGATTCCGGCGGTGCTGCACATGGTCGTAGCGCTAATTTGATGCGGAGCCGATAGCCACGCCGCTGCTCGGCTTGCGGCCTCGGGCTTTCGGGCCAGAGCAGCCGAGAGCGCGCTGCGGTCGGCCTTGGGGGTGGATGCCGGAGCAGCCGCCACCATCACCGTCGTGGCCTCCTCCTCGGGCTTCAGCACGGCCACCACTTGCCCCAGCTGCTCCATTCGTGCCACCACATCGGCCACCAGCTGCGCCAAGCTGCTCTTGCCGCTGCTGCGCAAGCCCAATCCCGACGGCGAATAGCCCGCCGACACAAAATATTGGTCGGAAGCTCGCTGTCGCAGCGCCACCGTGGCCGGTTGCGAATTATCCGCATAATGCAGCATCGGCGCCACCACCACTTCTACACGGCTCACCTGCGGCATGGCGCTCGCTGCCGGCATATCCACAGCGATTTGCCACGCCCATGCGTTCAGCGTCAGCGGCAATGTGGTGCGGTTGTCGTCGGATTGCAGCTGAATCGGGCCGCAAAACTCGTCCTCGCCGCGCAGCAACACCGGTGGCGTGCTCATAATCTCATGCCCCTCGGCGCTCACCAATCGGGCCATCGCCACCATGGGCTGCCACCACAATCCCGCCGCGCGAGCATCGGCATCAAGCTCGTCCCACGCCTTATTCACCGCCGTCGTCACTCGGTCGGCATCCACCGCCAAAATGCTTTCGCCCGAGGCATACGCGCAGCTAAACTTCAGCGCATTAACCACTGTGGACACCTTGCCCACAGCATCCACTCTCAGACGCGGCAGCGCCGGAGGCTCCACGGCATCCACTTTCACGCTCGACGCCGTCACATTAGCCATATACGCGCCGCCGGCAGTCATCACCAGCACCTTGCCCGCCACGGTGGCCGTGGCCGCAAGCGGCACCTCAGGCAAATCCACCGACGACGCCACCAATCCACGCTGCATCACGGCAAGCTGCTGTCCGCGAGTGTACAGCAACACCGCCCCCGACGACAGCGGCACCGACGCCAGCACGCGCCAGCCATCCTTAGCCACCACAATCGGCAGCGGTGCCGGCATCAAGCATCCGTGCATCGGTCGCAAATTATGGCAAGTCACCACGCCGTTATGAGCCTCCTCGGGCCCCGGCATCAAATTCATAGAAATCAGTTTCATAGCGATAATGTTTAAATTCACAGCAAAGTTATCGCTATCCCCCGCTCCCCCTCGTCACTTTTGCAAATCCCCGCAAATTAACACATGTTTAGGCAAAATGCACCCCATTGCATTCGGCTGCGCGTGGCCCGAAACGCATTCCTACTCGTTGCCGGTCAGCAGGTAATTGGCATTGCGGCCTCGGTCGCCGCTGTCGCGGAGCATTCCCTTGGCTATTAGATCGTTGATGTCTCTGAGCGCGGTGTCCTGCGAGCAGCTGCATATTTTTGCCCATTTCGAGGTGGTGAGCTTGCCCTCGAATCCGTCCCACAGCCTGTTTATCACTTTGCGTTGGCGAGGATTTATGTCCACATCGCGAAATTTATCCCAGTAGGCTGTCTTTTGGAGCGTTTGACCCACGGCATCGTAGGCCCTCGAGATTGCGCCTTCGAGGCACTCGAAAAACCATAGAAGCCATTCCGTGATGTCGAGATTGCCCTTTTGTGTGCGTTCAAGAATGTCGTAGTAGGCCTTTTTATTGCGGTTGATTTCAGCCGACATACTGTAGTATCTCGACGCATCTTCGTCCAATCTTGCCAAATACATATCGGCGATTGTGCGACTTAAGCGTCCATTGCCGTCGTCGAATGGGTGGATAGTGACAAACCACAGATGCGCTATGGCCGCTAAGATAAACGGCGAAGTGTCCGTGCTGTTGTTGCACCAATCCATCATTTTGGCCATTTCGGCCGCGACTGCCGACGATGCCGGAGCCTCATAATGCACTTTTTCGTGGCCAAATGCGCCCGACACCACTTGCATTGGCTCATCGCCTTTGCGCCAATCTGCCACAGTGATTTTGTTTATTCCGCTATGCCCTGTGGGAAACAGAGCAGCATGCCAGCCAAACAGACGCTTAGCTGTGAGCTCGGAGTGGCAATTGTGTATTGCATCAATCATCACGGCCACCAATCCCTCTACATAGTGATCTTCTACAAGCATTCCATCGTTTTCGATGCCGAGCTTTTTGGCGATGCTGCTGCGCACTGAGTTGCGATTAAGCGTTACGCCCTCAATTTCCGATGAGCTGACAAGGTCGTCGGTCATAGCCGTGAGCACCGATTGGCCGCGGTAGTCGAACCCGAGCATCGACATGCGTCCATACAGCTGCCCGTGTAGTTGATTCAGGCGACAAAGTGGACCCAACAAGGCCTCTGCGTCCCATCTAAAATCGGGCCATTCAGCGCGTTGCCATATGTAAGAGTGATGTGTCATGCCGCAAATTTAGCTCTTTGCGGTGAAAAAAGCAAATAATCACCGCAAATTTGCGGTGAAAAGCTGTAACCAATTGAAAACCATTGCCAGTAGGGATGCACCATGGTGTATCCTAAACTCACCACATTGTAAATCAACATATTACGAAAAATGCAAAATCATAACACTCTGATAATCACCGTGTTGACACGGAGGATGCACCATGGTGCATCCCTACTGGCAAACCATTGTTGATCAGTATGTTATCGGCTTGCGACAATTGCGGCTATCCAGTCGTTAAAGTGCTTACAGTTTTTGCGAAGGGTCTCTATTCCGATTTTTGATGTGACATTCGTGCCGCTTAGCTTCTTGTTATAATTATATTTGTCTTCAAGAGCCTTTATTATACGTTTGCTAGGCGCTGTTTCCGGACTATTATTAATCAATTCCGGATCGCCGAACGCATCTGTTTCATTCTTAAGTCTGTGGATAGATTCTTCACACAATGGGTAATCATATATCAACTTGGTGATATCAACAAATAGCAGTGCTTCAAATTCGTGCAGTTGAATGTATGGTATGAATGCGTTGTTAGCTATATCGGCAGAAAACGCTTGCTCTATATAGTTGATGCGCTCTCTTACATCTTGGATTTTTGCAGCTTCGCTGGCGCTGGGGAAATCTTCAGGCAACGCATAATAGTCAAACATAGTGGTGAATATATGTCGTTCACTACTATTGTCTCTATATTGTTTGAATAGAATGGTTAAGTCGCGTTTTGCTTGTTCGTAATTGAGCATACCGCCCCTCATATTTTTCTTTTTAGAGGTCAGTAGGACAACCGCTTTAGCAAATATGTTGAATTGTTGAAGATATGGTGCGAGAATCTCTTTAACGAAGCGCTCCTCGGTTTGCCCTTCGCAGAGTATGTGAAGAATTACATATTTCATATCGGGCGGCCTCCAATTACATTTTTATCCCATAATTCGCTCAGAGTGTACTCGTCAAGCCATGCCTGATAGTCTTCCTTAGAGAGGCGGCGGGCCTGAGTGCCTTGAATGCTGTCGTCGCGCTCAACCACTATTACATCATCAGTTGAAAATCCGTCGATGATGGCTGTGGATTGGGTGGCGATGATAATTTGTGCGTGCTTTGCCGCATCCTTTATCATTTCGTTCAGTTGGTCGATGGCATATGGATGCAATCCCAGTTCCGGCTCATCCACAATTATTACGAATGGCATTGTTTCTTCAGGTTGAAGGAGCAAGGTGGCAAGCGAAATAAATCGAATTGAGCCGTCAGAGAATTGGTCGGCCGATAGCACATAATCATTGGGCGTGTTGTCGAGCCATTTGAGGGATATGTAACCTCGCTCCGGCTCAAGATAAAACTCGCTGAACTGTGGCACAACGTCTCTCACATATTCTGTGATTCGTCGATAAGAGTCGGCATAGTTGTTTTTAAGATAATATAGAAACGACGCCAGATTGTTGGCCTCGGCTTGCAGGTAGTGGGCCGAGTCGACTGTAGATGCCTGTCGCATGGGGGCGGTTATAGAAGAATCGCTAAACTGATACACTTTGCACGAGCCTATCAATTTTCTGATTACCTTGTCAGACATTTCAGTCGACTTGGTTAATGCCGACTCGTTGAAGTCGGATTGCAATTGCTTTTTGAATGGTTGCTTTTCTTTATCGGCTTTCCATTCAATTTCCTCAGAGGAAAGTATCAGCCTGTCGGGCACTGCTTTTGTGAGGCTGAAGTTGTAAATATCATAGCATGATGCATTTTCAAATCGCAGCGACGCGCTCAGCGTGGGTGTTTTTTTGGCACCATAATACAGAAATTTTTGATTTGTGCCGGCTTCAGCGATAAAGCGTTGCAAGCTGCCGCTCATCATATACCCCAACATTTTGAAGAAGCTTATGATGTTGCTTTTGCCTGCACCATTGGCTCCGAGCAGTATGTTGACATCACCAAACTCCAATTTCAGTGGGTGCTGAAACGGGATTGATTTAAATCCTTGGATTTCGATGGACTTAAGTCGTTGGGCTTCTCTTTTCATAGATTGTCAGTTAGCAGTTTTAACAAAAC
>CAZRCU010000099.1:0-9188 GCA_964598685.1 uncultured Bacteroides sp. | reverse complement strand
CATTGACATTTTGGAAAAATATTGGAAGCACATTCATCGCCTGTACGGCTGCACCATGGCACTTCCTAACTTATCACCCTGTGTATCAATACGTTGACTCGAAGGATGCACCATGGTGCATCCCTACTGGCAGCGGTAACGCGCTGATAACAAACCACTCCTTTCTTATTTATCGCATTTGTGGCCGCGGTGAACTATTTGCGGGGGGTGGGTGTTAGGTGTGAAATGAAAATTAAATCTCTACGGAAATGAAAAAGTTTTATTTGATGTTGGCGATGGCGCTGTGTGGCATGGCGGCGAGCGCTCAATCAATAGCCAAGAATGAGCTAAAGCAATTGCAGGCTTTTCTAACGCAGCAGGCGGTGGAGGATGCAACAAATGCGATAGCTCTGCGTGTGAGTGATTTGAAAAATCCGGCATCGTGGGAGGGTGTCACGGTGGAAAATGGTCATATCACGGCGATTGATTGGCATGGCAAAAAGTTGGCCGGGACGCTGGATTTATCGGGATTTAAGGGATTAACCAAGCTGAATGTGTCGCGCAACAGCTTGGTGGCGTTGAATCTCGAGGGAAATACCAGTCTGACCAATGTGAATGCCTCGCGCAATAAAATCACTACATTAAATATAGGTGGCTGCGAGCAGATCACCACGCTGAAGATTAACAATAATCGACTCACCGAATTGAATTTCGAAAATTTGCCGTTCATAAAGAATTTGAATGTCGCGAGCAATTATCTTGTGGCATTGAATGTCTCATCCTCCTCGACCCTCGAAACTCTCAATTGCCAGTCGAACCATCTGGAATCGCTGGTGGTGGAATATTGCACGGCGCTGAAAAATCTGTATTGCGGCTACAACAAGCTGACGTCGCTCACGCTGGCGGGATTGAGCAATTTGCAGACATTGAATTGCGATGATAATAAGCTCACAAATCTGTATATTTCCAATTTGCCGAGCCTGAGCTTTTTGATATGTACGGATAATAATATGAAAACGCTGGGCGTGAGGGATTGCAATGCGCTGATGGATTTGGTGTGCTCCTACAACGACTTGACCACTCTATCGGTGGAGGATTGCCCGAATCTGCTATTTGTGGATTGCTCGTATAATGATTTGACGACGCTAAGCCTAAGCAACCAGACTTTTCTGCAACGATTGCTTTGCAACAACAATGAGCTCACGACGCTGGATGTGTCGTTTGACTCCTCGCTACGATATATCAACTGCCGCTACAATCAAATCTTGGACTTGCGCACAATGGGATGCAGCGAGCTGAGAATGGTGGCGAGCCAGTGGAACTACTAAATCAACTACCTCCTAATTGCGGGCGGCTCGGCGATGTGTATCGGCGAGCCGCTATTCTACCGGCCGGGTGCGGCACAATTTGAAAAGTAAATTTGCGGGAATGGGCGATAATTGCTAATTTTGGAGTGACAAAAAACACCTATATCCATGAAAATTCTTAGACATATGCTCGGCGTGGCGCTGAGCATTACAATGGCCTTTACGGCCCAAGCACAACATATCGCAATATTGAGCGATATACATATCACACCGGGCAATGCATCCGAGCCAAAATTGCGCGAGGCGGTGGACGAAATCAACCATCAAAATTTTGATGCAGTGTTGATGATCGGCGACCTCACAAATCAAGGTCTCGACGATGAATTGGCCAATGTGAAAGGTATTTTAGATAATATACGTCATCCGCTATATGTGATTCCGGGCAATCACGAGCTGAATTGGAGCCAGAGCGCTTGCAAGACGTTTAGCGATCTTTGGGGCAACGACCGATTTGCAATCGACATGGATTCGCTCTATATCGTGGGCATCAGTTGCGGACCATATATGAAGATGGGCGACGGCCATATCAAACAAGAGGATTTGCACTGGCTGCAATCTACGCTGGCCAAGCAACCACAGGATAAAAGAATTTTATCGATCAACCACTATCCACTCACCGATGATTTGGATAATATCAACGACTATCTGGAAGTGCTGAATCAATTTCCCGTGGTGGCTCATATCAACGGCCACTATCACAGCTGGAAGAGCTATGAAGCCGGCGATATTCCCTGCGCAATGGTGCGTGCATTGGATATGGGCAAGGGCAACTATGGCTACACCATCGTGGATCTTGACCACAACTGGATTCATATCTACGACAAGCAATTGGGCCAACCGATGAAGGCAAAATATGCCTTTGCTCTCAACACGGGCCATAAGGCTGCGATAACCGAGCGCGCGCCGATTTCGGTGCCCGACGGTTTCAGCATTGAGCCGGTGTGGGCCGATAGCGCATCAGTGTTTACCCGCTTGGCAATTGACGCCAACAATATCTATTTCGGCAATTCGCTGGGCGAGGCCAAAGCTATCGACAAAAAGAGCGGCGAATTGAAGTGGAAATTCAACACAGTGGCATCGCTGTTCTCGCGACCGGTGGTGTTGGGCAACGGCAATGTGGCCTTCCCGACAGCCGACGGCATAGCAATTGTGCAAGCCAAGACCGGCAAGCAAGTGAAATTCTTGCCCAGCAAAGAGGGCCCATATGTAGCCGACGGCGTCGTGGCCAACGGAGCATGGATTCAAGGAGCCTACAAGCGCTTGGAAATGCGCAATCCGGCCAACGGCAAGCTGAAATGGAGCTACGATTCTATCAATAATTATTGCCAAGCTGCACCTACCGTGGTGGGCAACGACATAGTGTTTGGCGCATGGGATTCATATCTGCGCTGTGTGGATAGCCGCACTGGCAAGCTGAAATGGAAATGGAACAATGGCCGAGAGAGCAATATGCTGGGGCCGGGCAACGTGGTGCCGGTAGTGACCGACAGCCGCGTGTATGTGGTGGCCCCCGACCGCTACATGACAGCCATCGACCGCAATACCGGTGCGACACTGTGGCGCAACAAAGACCACCGCTACCGCGAATCGCTGGGCCACAGCGAGGATTTAACTCGCATCTACGCCAAGACAATGGATGGAGAATTGGTGGCCGTGGATGCCACGACGCCCGACTTTAAAGAACTGTGGACCGTAGACTTGGGTCTTGGCTATGACCACGCACCTTGCATCGTGCTCGAGCACAACGGCATTGTGTATGCAGGCTCGCGCCGAGGCATCGTCACCGCCACCGATGCAGCATCGCAGAAATTGCTGTGGAGCGCGCAAGTGGGCACAAGCGAAATCAACGGCATGGATTTTGATGCCATCAGCGGCGACCTATATATCAGCCTGATTGAGGGCACGATTTTCCGCATATCACAGAAATAAAACGCATCACCATTAATAGGAATTTGAGTGAAGGCTTGCCGAATGGCGGGCCTTCACTGCATTAAGCAACTTTAGGGGCATGATTTCGGCGGAAAAAGCAAAGCTGTAGGTGGATTTTAAGAAATTTTTTCGTAACTTTGGCAATTACAAAAGGTAAACCAAAATGAGAAGATTCATAATCCATATATTTTGCCTACTAATAGCCATTGGCGCATCTGCGGCGGCTATTGACGAGGCTAAGCAGCTCTATAATGAAGGGCGCTATGAAGAGGCACTTGAAAGCTTGCGCACATTGCGCAAAAAGACGCCGAAAGATGGCAATGTGAATTATTGGCTGGGGGCCACATTGGTGGCGATGAACCGCAGCAGCGAAGCCATGGAATATCTGCAAGTGGCAGAAGGCCGCGGCGTGGCGGATGCCTCGCTGGCACTGGCCAGAATAGAGATTCAGCAATATGATCCTGAATCGGCTCGCACCCATTTTGAGAAATATCAAGCAGTGCAGCGCCGCAATAAGCGCACGGTGCCGGAAAGCGTGGAGACCGAAATCAGCCGCGCGGTGCTGATGGAAAATATGCTGTCGCGCGTAGAGAAAATCACGGTGATCGACTCGCTGGAAGTGGATGCCGACGCATTTTTCAAGCACTACAAGCTATCGCCCGAGGCCGGACGATTGGTGAGCGGCGCCACATTGCATGTGCCGTCGATAGATTTGGCCTATATTCCCCAAAACAACACAGAGATGATGTATGCGCAGACCGACAGCGCCGGCGTCTACGAGTTGATGTGTGCCGACATCTTGGATGACGGCAATGTGAGCAATTCGCACGCCATAAACGGCGATGAGCTGTCGGGCGGCGGCAATGCTCGCTACCCCTTCATGCTGTCGGATGGTCTGACACTATATTATGCCAACGACGGCGAAGGCTCGCTGGGCGGCTACGACATTTTTATGACCCGCCGAGGCGAAGACGGATTTTTGCAGCCGTTGAATCTGGGCATGCCCTACAACTCGCCATTCGACGACTATCTGCTGGCGATAGATGAGACTACCGGCGCCGGCTGGTGGGCCACAAATCGCAATCAGATCCCGGGCAAAGTGACAATCTATATCTACATTCCATCGGATAATCGTGTGAATGTGGACTCTGACGATGAAAATCTGATTGCACTGGCCAAGCTGAGCGATATAAGCCTGACACGAACCGCGGGCGCCGACTACAGCGATGTGTTGACACGCATCGACAAAGTGGGCGAACGATCGGCAGCAGATGCGCCGACCGCCACGGCAAATTCCTTTGAGCTGGCCATCGGAGCCACCGGCAAGGTGTACACGTCGCTGAGCGATTTTAAAGTGGCAGCGGCACGCCAAGCCATGACAAAGGCGCTGAATGCACGCGCAAACGTCGCAAACTATGAAAGTGAACTGAGCCAACTGCGCCAAGAATGGGGCAACGGCAACAAGAGCGTAGGCTCAAAAATCCTGCATCTGGAGGATCAGCTGTCCGACGCTCGCAGCGATTATAAGAGATACACAAACCAAGCAATAACACTTGAAACTAAAAAATAAACAACTATGGAAGTAACTATCGTACTGCTTGTAATAGCGCTGGTGGCAGTGCTATGCATCTTTTTCTACTACTGCCCGTTTTTCCTGTGGATTTCGGCACGAGTGAGCGGCGTGAAGATTTCGCTTGTTCAGCTGGTGCTGATGCGCATACGCCAGGTGCCGGCATCGGTGATTGTGCGTGCGCTGATAGAATCGCACAAAGCCGGATTGGCCGATGTGTCGCGCGACGATTTGGAAGCACACTATTTGGCCGGCGGCAATCCCGAGCGCGTGGTCCACGCCTTGGTGTCGGCAGCAAAAGCCAACATACCGCTGGGCTTTAAGATGGCCACAGCCATCGACCTTGCAGGCCGCGATGTGTTTCAAGCAGTGCAAATGAGCGTAAATCCCAAAGTGATAGATACACCGCCTGTGACAGCAGTGGCCAAAGACGGCATTCAGCTGATTGCAAAGGCACGTGTGACGGTGCGCGCCAACATCCGCCAATTGGTGGGCGGCGCCGGCGAAGACACTGTGCTGGCACGTGTGGGCGAAGGCATTGTGTCGAGCATCGGCTCATCGGCCTCGCACAAGCAAGTGCTGGAGAATCCCGATTCAATATCTAAGCTGGTGCTTAGCAAGGGCTTGGACTCGGGCACAGCGTTTGAAATTCTCTCGATTGATATTGCCGATATAGACATCGGCAAAAATATAGGCGCTGTGCTGCAAATCGACCAAGCACAAGCCGACAAAAATATTGCGCAGGCCAAAGCGGAGGAACGTCGCGCCATGGCAATCGCGCTGGAACAAGAAATGAAGGCAAAGGCCCAAGAGGCACGAGCCAAAGTGATTGAAGCCGAGGCCGAGCTGCCCCGCGCAATGGCACAAGCATTTGCCAACGGCAACCTGGGCGTGATGGACTATTACCGCCTGAAGAATGTGGAGGCCGACACGCGCATGCGCACTTCAATCGCCGAGGATAATCCTCTGGAGAACCCTGCCTAACAAGCACCCCTACCCACGCATGGACCTAAAGAGCATAATCAATTCGACAAGACACTACAATTTCCACTCCCATACAGAATTTTGCGATGGCCGCGACACGATAGCCGATATGGCGCGTGCGGCCGTCGCAAACGGATTTTTACATTACGGCTTTTCGCCTCACTCGCCAATAGCAATACCATCGCCGTGCAATATGCAAGCCGCCGACATGGATGCATATCGCGCCGAGGTGGAGAAAGCGCAAGCCGCCGCGGGCGACAAGTGCAAATTTTATGTGGGCATGGAAATCGACTTTTTAGACCGCGACCGTGGCCCGGCCGGCGATTATTTCAAATCGCTGGATCTTGACTACTCAATAGGCTCTGTGCACTTTATTCCCAACCAAAAGGGGGAGTATGTGGATATAGACGGACGTTTTGAAAACTTTCGCAAAAAGATGGGCGAATTTTTCAACAACGACATCGAATATGTGGTGAAGAAATTCTATGAGCAATCGTCGGAAATGCTGAGTGCCGGAGGATTTGACATTCTGGGCCATTTTGACAAAATCGGGCAAAATGCTTCGTATTTTAAACCGGGAATCGAGGACGAGGCGTGGTATCAAGCGATAGTGAACGACTACATTGAACAAATTGTGGAATCGGGACTAATCGTGGAAATAAACACAAAGGCTCGCGAGGAGCACGGCCGATTCTTTCCCGGGGAACGATATTGGCAGCGCCTGATTGATAGCGGAGTGCAGCTGATGATAAATTCAGATGCGCACTATGCCGCAAGGGTGAATGCCTCGCGCGATGAAGCGTTTCAACTTCTTGAAAATTTAGGCTATGGCAAGTAGGACTCTCGAACTGTTGGCGCCGGCTCGCGATGCCGCCACCGCGATTGCAGCAATCAATCACGGAGCGGACGCTGTGTATATGGGTGCGCCGGCCTTTGGAGCTCGCGCGGCTGCGGGCAACAGCGTGGAGGATATTGCCATGGTGGTGAAGGCGGCCGAGCCGTTTGGCGTGAAGGTGTATGTGACTCTCAATACAATCATCTATGAGCACGAATTGCAGGCAGCGGCCGAGCTGGTGAAGCAGCTTTATGAGGCCGGCGTGGATGCATTAATTGTGCAAGATATGGCGCTGCTGAAGATGGATATTCCACCTATCGAGCTGCACGCAAGCACCCAGGCTGATGGCCGCACACCGGAAAAGATTGCAAATCTGGCAGCCGCGGGATTCTCGCAAATAGTGGTGCCCAGAGAATTTAGTTTGGAAGAAATTCGCGCGGCGGCCAAGGCTGCAAACGGCACTCCGCTGGAGGTGTTTGTGCATGGTGCGCTGTGCGTGAGCTATAGCGGCGACTGCCAGGCGGGCTTTGCCATCAGCGGCCGCAGCGCCAATCGCGGCGAATGTCCGCAGATTTGCCGCATGGAATTTAAGCTAACCGACGCGCAAGGGCGCGAAATCGAGCCAAGCGATGGCGGCGGCGCCACACGCCATTGGCTGTCGCTGGCCGACATGCGACGAATCGACCGACTCGGCGAATTGGCCATGGCCGGGGCGTCGTCGTTTAAGATTGAGGGCCGCCTGAAAAGCGTGGGCTATGTGAAGAATGTGACAGCAGCCTACAGCCAAGCGCTCAACGAATTTATAAAGACAGCACCGAGCGACTTCAGGCGAGCATCGTTTGGCTCGGTCTCCTATAATTTCACGCCCGACCCGGCATTAAGCTTCAACAGAGGATTCACTCGATATTTTTTGGAAGAAGGCGATAGGCGCGGGCTGCAATCGTGGCGCTCGCCAAAGAGCATCGGCCGCGAAATCGGAAAAATGAAGGCTCGCCGCGGCAATGCCATAGAGGTAGACACCAAGCTGGAGCTGCACAACGGCGACGGCCTGGGATGGTTTGACCTCGATGGCAAATTCAAAGGCTTTAGGGTGAATCGTGCCGAGGGCAACATGGTGTATGCCGCGCCCGGGGCGGAGATTCCTAGCAAAATCGGCACTGTGCTCTATCGCAATTCCGACGCTGTGCGCGAAGCTCAAATGGCGCGCAATGACACGGCCAAGCGCGTGATAGATGTGAATTTCACACTGCGACATTTGGCCGACGGCCGCATTGCCATTGATGCGAGCGATGTGCGCGGCATGAGCGTGACAATTTGCAGCGGTGAGGCCTACAACGACGAAGCGCGGTCGGCTCAAGCTGATGCGCGCCGCAACACGATGGCGCGACTGGGCGACACCGTGTATCGTATGAATGACATCGACGACCGCCTTGGCAATCTTTTCGTGGCGGCGTCGGCGCTGACGGCGCTGAGGAGAAAGGCTGTGGAGGCGCTGGATCGCGCCTGGCACATAGCTCGCCGTCGCAATCTGCGCAAGGCCTCTACTTTGGCCAAGGATTCGCTGGCAAATGTCACCACGACCTATCACGACAACGTGGCCAACTCGCAGGCTAAGGCATTTTATGAGGAACACGGCGCCAAGGTGGCAGCAATGGCTGCCGAGGTGAAACGTCCGGTTGGTGAAATGCGGGTGATGACCACAAGATATTGCCTGCGACGCGAGCTGGGGGCGTGCTTAAAGACAGCCGAGGCGGCACAGCTGCCCAAGGGCGATTTGTATCTATCCACACCCGCGGCCAAGCTGCGAGTGGAATTTGATTGCGCCCGCTGCGGCATGAATATTTATTTGAAAAATCATTAAAGCTCTAATAATATGGAAAAAACTCGTATTCTTGTGACAGGCGGCACCGGTTATATCGGTTCGCACACCACAGTTGAACTAATCAACGCCGGCTACGACGTGGTAATTATCGACAATCTGTCGAACTCAAATATAGAGGTGCTCGACGGCATCGAAGCGATTTCGGGTGTGCGCCCGGCATTTGTGCAAGGCGACTGCACAAATATTGCAACGCTGCACAAGCTCTTTACCGACTATCCCGGCATCAAGGGCATTATCAACTTTGCAGCATCAAAGGCTGTGGGCGAATCAGTGGAGAAGCCTATCCTCTACTATCGCAACAATCTGAACACTCTGACCAATCTGTTGGAGCTTATGCCGGAATTTGGCGTTAAAGGCTTTGTGTTCTCATCGTCGTGCACAGTGTATGGCGAGCCCGACGAAAACCCCGTCACCGAGCAATCGCCTATCAAGCCGGCGACATCGCCCTATGGCAACACCAAGCAAATCAGCGAAGAAATCATCAAAGATTGCATCATCGGCGCTCACGCTCCCTACAAGGCAATCATCCTGAGATATTTCAACCCCGTGGGCGCTCACCCCAGCGCATTAATCGGCGAATTGCCCAACGGCGTGCCCCAAAATCTGATTCCCTACCTGACCCAGACTGCCATCGGCATCCGC
>CAZRCU010000098.1:0-9209 GCA_964598685.1 uncultured Bacteroides sp. | reverse complement strand
AAAGGTAGCAAATTATCATCGGCAGAGCAACATGATTTTATTAATTTTTGCGAATGAGGCTTTTAATATGGCGTGATGTGCACGATTTGCGTTCTGAATTTCATCAACAGCCTTTGAGCCTTTTTCATAATCGGCTCGATATTCGGAGCGCAGGCGGCGCCGAGCAAAAAGTATTCGGCGGCCAGAATCGTGGCTTGTATCAGCAGCGGCACCAGCGGCTCGGGATCGGCCTCGACGTCGAATGTGGCGTAAAATTCTTCTTGGCTTACGTTGACATATGAGGCCTCACACATGGATGCCGACCACATAAAGGCATCCTTGACCACCGGAATCAGTGCATTCACATGGTCGGGGGTGAGCATGAATCCCACCAGGCCGTCGGGCTGTCGAGCCGCCATGGCGCGCAGCGCCGAGCGAGCATACAGCGAGTTGATAACTTCGTTTGAGGAGATAGCTACTTTCATAGATCTACAATTTGGATTAGATAAGGGTTAATAATTGTGCGGATGCAGCGGTCCGAGGCATAGATGCGCGGCTTGCCGGCGTTGCCCGACAGCAAATCGGCTATGAGATTGCCCACCGTGGCTTTCGGGCGGCGCTTGATCAGGATGCAGAGGTCGCGATACATATCGCCCCACATTTCGCCGCATGCATAGGATGAAGTGGGAGCAGAGCCATTTCTGATGGCGAGGTTCATAATGCGGAGCGCGCGATCGTATTCGGCAAAGTAGCATGGCGCATTTGCGCTGCGCACTCCGGCGATGATTTTGTCCACAGTGGGCTTCGAGCCGGATAGCCTCACTTGCTTGGCACACTTGATCGCAGTGTCGATGATGAATCGGTTGCGTTTTGAGGTGATTTGATACATAGTTGTGATTAAGATAAAGAAACATGGAAAAGCTGAAATACTTGTTGTTGAAAATTCACAATGCAAAACTACAACGTCAATTGATATTTGTCAAGTGATTTAACAGAGATTAACATTGAAAGGTTTCAACGACTCAAAACCGTGATGTGAAATTTTTTTTGTGATTTGCGGAATAATTTTTACTTTTGCACGTCTTTCTATTTATAATTCACCTACTTATGCTCTGTAAATACTTGCTGCCGCTGCTGTTTTGCTGTGCCTCCATGGTGGCTCTTGCCGATGGCGGGAGTCGCAGCATCAATCTGTTTCGTAATGGCGAGGAGCTGATGAGCCTGAATATTTCCGACGATTTAGAAATGACGGTTCAAGGCGACGAAATTAGAGTGTGGTCTGAAATAATCAACTATTACTTCGATCTCGACGGCCTTAGCTGGCAATTCTCTGAAAATCTTATAAAAAAGCCCACAGATAATCAATCAGATTCAAAGGTCTTCGCTGCCGGATGTGTGCTAAAGCCCGCGGCTGTGCTGCTTACCGGCCTGGCGCAATCCACGCCGGTGGTGCTCGCCGATTTGCAAGGCCGAGTGCTCACGCATGCCGTGGCAGAGGGCGATTACGAGGTGAGTCTTGAAAATATTCCACACGGAGTGTATATCTTGAGATTCGGAAACGAGACTATTAAAATATCGGTGAAATGAGACGACTATTTCAGCTTATGATGTTAATTGTGGCGGCCTCGATTGTGATCACGGCCGGCAACCACTGGCTGCATATCTACCAAAATACGCAGTCGTTCAAGAGTTTCGACCTCTCAAGGGTGGCCTCTGTGAAATATCTGAGAGATTTGGATGAGCCCGACGATTCCATTCAAGTCGAATTGCCCACAGATACCATCGAACCGACCGATTCCACCGACTCCATTATCATCTCTGATGATGACGATGTCTATTCAACATTCTCAGATGATAATTCCGACGAAAATTCAGTGATAGACGATTCAGATCAAGAGCCCGTGGCCCCTTATTACACCAAAATGCTGATTGTCGACGATGCCGGCAACGAAGAGTATTTGGATTTGGCCTCGGTGGATAGCTGTGTCGTAGGCTCTCAAGTGCCGATTCTCTATATCACGCTCGACGATTTCCCCGAACAGTTCGACCTCGTAGATAAAAATACCTATTTGAATGCCACTATCAGGGTGGAGGGCAATGGCTGTTGCAACGACGCCGAGCATCATCTGCAAATCAAGGGTAGGGGAAATACAACATGGCATTATGATAAAAAGCCCTATCGACTGAAAGCTTCAAAGAAATTTTCCCTTTGCGGACTTAACAAGGCTAAAAGTTTCGCTCTGATAGCAAATTATCTCGACCCCACGCTGATGGAAAACACTATAGCCTTCTGGATAGCGCGCCGATTGGGAATGCCCTACACCAATCACAGCGTGCCTGTGATGGTCTATTTCAATTGCGATTTCAAGGGAGCGTATATGGCCACCGAAAAGGTGGGCATCAATGCCGGTAGTGTGAATATTGATGAATCCACCGGCATATTATTTGAACTCGATTCGTATTACGACGAGGAATACAAATTTATGTACGAGTGGTCGACGCGCTATCGCAAATATTCTATACCGGTGATGGTAAAAGACCCCGACCTCAACGAGCTGGCCGCTGAATTATATCCCGACAGCACCGCCACGGCCGATGACCTTTTTGCCGCGTGGAAGGCTGATTTCAGCGATTTTGCCGATGCTGTTGTCACGTCTAAATCGGCCACCGACCTTTCTCCATATGTCGATTTGGAATCGGTGGCAAATTATTTGCTGGTGTGCTGCATATGTAGAAATCCCGAGTTGGCACATCCCAAGAGCGTGTATATTTATAAGGCTAATGCCGACGATGTCTACCACCTTGGCCCCGTGTGGGATTTCGATTGGGCCTACAGTTTTACCGGTTCCGGTCATTCATGGAATCCCAATTTGCGGCTGCTTACCGGAAATGGAGATTATTCCGGCTATTCATTCTTTCTGCGCTTTTGCCAAAATGCCGCCGTTAAAAAGCTTTTCGGCGAGAAATTGCAAAAATTCATGGCCGAAGATTACGACGATTTGATGGCCTTTATTGATGAATATGCAGCGCTAATCGAGCCGTCGGCCAAGCTCGATGGCGTGCGCTGGCCTACTGCTGCCACTACATATGGCATCGTGGCCGAATCATCATTCGATTTTCGCGAGAATATTGCATCCTTAAAAGACTGGCTCGAAAAGCATATCAATTTCATGCTGAACGATGCCAATTATGGCCTTTATTAATGTTACGGCTGTGTGACAAATTTTTGTCAAATTGTTACAATTAATATTCAGATACAGAAACTTGCAATTCTTAACTAATGTGAAATAGGGGGGGGTAACGCGCACGCCGTCAGTGTGTTGTGATTTAGCGAGTCTTAAATTTTAGTTGGCCACTTAGCTGCATTCTTTGTCCTTTAATTCTGATTTTGTACCTTTGCGCTACCAAAATGCAAGTAAAATCGCCTCCCACGGTCAAATTATACAGTGCAAATTCATAATGAAAACGCAGAAATGATATGCCTGCTGTGGTGCGAATAATATAAGTGCAAAATCAACTATAAAAGACTCGATTCATGAAGAAAAATCTACTTTTTTTCATGGTGACATTTTTAATGTTGCCCTCGGTAGTTCGCGGCTTTGAATTTGAAGGATTGAACTACACAATTTTAGATGAAGCACTAAAAACCTGTGAAGTGTCTTCATTTGCGGCTTCTGCCGGCACAATAGCTCAAGGCATCGACATTTATCTGCCCGAGCAGGCTGTGGATAGCTCCACCGGCCAAGCCTACACTCTTACATCTATCGGCGGCTATATTTTCCACAAGATGGAATCGGTAGCATCGGTTTTTATCCCCAAAACTGTTACATCAATCTCGGCTCATGCTTTCTATGATTGCAGCGCCCTGATCGTCGTCGACAGCTGGAACCCCAATTATTCATCAGAAGATGGCGCGCTCTTCAATAAAGATATGTCCACCCTGATTTGCTACCCCACCTGCGAAGGCCTCTCTGAATACGACATCCCCTCGTCGGTCACCACTATCGCCTACGGCGCCTTTGCCGGCTGCGACAATTTGCAATATCTCTCGATTCCCGACGGCGTTAAAACCATCGAGGCCGCCGCTTTCACCGACTGCACCAATCTGGTCGAGGTGGATATGCCCAATTCGGTGACTTCTCTCGGCGCTTACGCCTTCTATAACTGCACATCGTTGAAATCTGTCAGCCTTTCATCTTCGCTCACCGCGATTGAAACCGGCACATTCTGGGATTGCTCAAGCTTGGAAAGCCTCGTTATCCCCGAGGGCGTAAAAGAGATTGAAGAATATGCAGTGCTTGGTTGCACCGACCTTTCCTCAATCACCATTCCCAGCACCATAGAGCGCTTTGGCAGCGAAGTGTGGTTTGGCTGCACCGGCCTCCGCAGCGTGTATTATGCTGCTGAAAATCCCGTCGCCGCCGCTCGCGATATTTTCCCCGACGAGGTGTACACTTCGGCCAATTTCTATAGCCCGGCGGCCGGCAGCGAAAATGCAAATGTGGCCCCTTGGAACAGCTTCAGCACCACCGAAACATATACACCCGAGGTGAATAACACCTCCGGCGTGAAAGACGTTGATGCTATCACCGACAACCACGTCGAGGTGTACAACCTTGGCGGAGTGAAGGTAGCCGATAGCCTCGACCACCTCCCTGCCGGTCTTTATATAGTTAGACAAGGCACCACAGTTTCTAAGATCGCTGTGGAGTAAACAACCAAAATTCAAAACCTTCGGGCGGGCGCGATTTTTAACGATTGCGCCCGCCATTTTTTTTGCAAGTGTATGAAATAATTCATTATATTTGTGAACTAATTCTGATATAAATATTCATGACCCTTCTGATAATCCTTGTTATACTGTTGGTGGTGATTGCCGCCGCGGCTGTGGTGGCGCTGCTGCGCTCGCGCGGCCAAGTGGCTAAAAATGCCGAATTGGCGCGTGAAGCCGAGCATGCCAAGCAGCTGGTAGAGCAGCAACTTCACACTGCCGAGCAAGCCCTGGTAGATGCCGACGCTCGCCACCAAGCCGAGCTCACTCGCCGCAGCGAAGAATTTGCCGAGCGAATGGCCACAAGTGCCGCCGAGGCCAAAAAACAGCTCGACGACCGCCTGGCCGATGCCGAGCGCCTGCGCCAATCCCAGGCCGAGGCCATGCAGCGCCAAATCGCTGAGGAACGTGCCGTGCTCGGTGATCGCTTCAAGGCCATGGCAGCTGAGATTTTGCAATCCAATTCGCAGCAGCTCGACGAACGCAGCAAGCTTAGTCTTGAGGCCGTGCTCGCTCCTATGAAAACCAGCCTCGAGACCTTCACCAATGATTTCAAGGCGTGCTATTCAGTGGAGCACAACGACCGCCTGTCGCTGCGCGAGGGCATCCAAAGCCTTGTAGAGCTCAATCGCGAGGTGAGCGCCGAAACTCGCCGCCTTACCCATGCGCTCAAGGGCGACACCCGCGCTCAAGGCCAATGGGGCGAAATCGTGCTGCGCAACATCTTGGAACATTCCGGTTTGGAGCAAGGCCGCGAATATGTGCTGCAAGATTCCACCACCGACGAAAACGGTGCCGTGCTGCGCCCCGACGCGGTGATTAATTGCCCAAAAGATCGCAAAATCATTATCGACTCCAAGGTGTCGCTCACTGCCTATCTGAAATGGCTTAATTCCGACGACGACGCCGAGCGCGACGAGGCTATGAAAGCCCATATCACCTCGGTGGAAAATCACATTCGCGAGCTCAAATCAAAAAACTATCAAGACCGCATCGGCGCGCGTAATGTCGACTTTGTGCTGATGTTCCTCCCCCACGAGGGCGCATATATCGCTGCGATGACCAACAAGGAAGACCTCTGGCGCCAAGCCTACGACGGCCGCGTGGTGATCGTGTCGCCCACCCACCTTGTCACCGTTATCAAGCTCGTGGAACAGATGTGGCAAACCGAGGACCAAAACGTCAACTCGCTGCGCATCGCCGAGGAGGCCGTGAAGATGATGGACAAGCTCACCGATTTTCTCAACGAATTTGTCAAGGTGGGCGACAACATACAGCGCTCGCTCGACAGCTACAGCAGCTCGCTCAAAAAAATGAAAGAGGGCAATGGCAATGTGTTCCGCCGCATTGAAAATCTGCGCACTCTCGGCATTAAGGGCAAAAAAGAGCTCAGCAAGCGCCTTATCACTGATGCAGCCGAGGCGGTGGACGATTCCGACGACGACACTACCCTCGACACCCCTAAATCTCTCCCCGAAAATTCGTAATTTTTTATGAACAAATTCCCTAAATCTCTCCTTTTTATATATGTCATAAATGCCGATTACGCCTTTTGGCATGAATTTTGCTAACAATTGGCTATAAAACACATTATTCACCTACGACGAATGGATAATAAATTCTCAGATAAATTCAAAACGATGATGGGCGAGGCGCGTCGCCAAGCAATGCGCCACAATAGCGCCGTCATCGCCCCCGAGCATCTGTTGCTCGCCATCATGGCCGATACGTCGGGCGAAGCGGTGGCAGCTTTAGAGGCTGTGGCCTCAGGCACCACCGTCGGCGACCTTTATCACAAACTCGACGACGCCATCTACGAGCTCTCTGCTCCCGCCGCCGGCGACGTCGTCGTCAACGACCTCGCCTCGCGAATCACCAAGCTCTCGGTGCTCGAAGCTCGTATGCTCAAGGATGATGTGATCGAACCGGTCCACGTGTTGCTGGCCATCTTCCACAACTATGAAATCAAAACAATAGACCTGTTTAAGCCGTTTTTCGACGCAGGTATCAATTATAGCGCAATATTTGGCGTGGTGTCTTCCCACCGCAATATCGAGCCGCATGCCGGCATGCGAATGGCCGGCGATGACGAAGAACCCCGCGACGACAATGCGGCTCAGCCCGCTGCCGGCGGCGATTCTCGCCCCAAGGTGCGCAAGACGGCCCGCGCAGGTGCCGGCGACACCCCCATGCTCGACAAGTTTGGCCACGACATGACCAAAGCTGCCGCCGAGGGTCGCCTCGACCCCGTGGTCGGTCGCGAGGTCGAAATCGAGCGTCTGGCCCAAATCCTCAGCCGCCGCAAGAAAAACAATCCTGTGCTGATTGGCGAGCCGGGTGTCGGCAAGTCTGCCATAGTTGAAGGCCTGGCACTGCGCATCACCAATCGCCAAGTGCCCCGCGTGCTCTTCAACAAGCGCGTCGTTGCACTTGATATGGCCTCAATCGTGGCCGGCACCAAATATCGCGGCGAATTTGAGGAGCGCGTCAAGGCCATCCTCACCGAGCTGTCTAAGAATTCCGACGTAATCCTGTTTATCGACGAAATCCACACCATCGTGGGCGCAGGCAACGCTCAGGGCTCTATGGACGCCGCCAATATGCTCAAGCCTGCCTTGGCCCGCGGCGAGCTCCAATGCATCGGCGCCACCACCCTCGATGAGTATCGCGTCAATATCGAGAAAGACGGTGCCCTCGAGCGCCGTTTCCAAAAAGTGATGGTCGAGCCTACCACCGCCGAGGAAACTCTCGTTATCCTTAATAATATCAAGCCCAAATACGAGGCCCACCATAATGTCATCTACACCGACGATGCCCTCGAGGCTTGCGTGAAGCTCACCGACCGCTATATTTCCGACCGCAACTTCCCCGACAAGGCAATCGACGCTCTCGACGAGGCCGGAGCTCGTGCCCACATCACCAATGTGGCCGTGCCCGCCGAAGTAGAAAAGCTTGAGGCTGAAATCGAGGATGCCACCCGCAAGAAGCTCGACGCCGCACATTCGCAAAACTTTGAGCTGGCCGCCGTGTGGCGCGACCGCGCTCAAAAGCTCAATGCCGAGCTCGACGCCGCTAAAGCTCGCTGGGAAGAATCTCTCGAGGCCAATCGTGTCACCGTCGACGGCGACAAAGTGGCCGAGGTCGTAGCCATGATGACCGGCGTGCCCGTGCAGCGCGTAGCTCAGGCCGAAGGCCTCCGACTCATGGAAATGGCGCCCACTTTGCGCGCCGCCGTGATTGGCCAGGACAATGCCATCGACAAAATCGCCAAGGCAATCCGCCGCAATCGCCTCGGCTTGAAAGACCCCAACAAGCCTATCGGATCGTTCATGTTCCTTGGCCCCACCGGCGTGGGCAAAACCCACCTCGCCAAGAAGCTCGCCGAATTCCTCTTCGACTCGGCCGAAACCTTGATTAGAATCGACATGAGCGAATATATGGAGAAATTCACCGTCTCGCGCCTTATCGGTTCGCCTCCCGGCTACGTAGGCTACGACGAGGGCGGCCAGCTCACCGAGGCCGTGCGCCGTCACCCCTATTCCGTCGTGCTCCTCGACGAGATCGAGAAAGCCCACCCCGACGTGTTCAACCTCTTGCTGCAAGTGCTCGACGAAGGCCGTCTCACCGACAGTATGGGCCGTCGCATCGACTTTAAGAACACCATTATTATAATGACCTCCAATATCGGCACACGCCAGCTCAAAGACTTTGGCACCGGCGTCGGCTTCACCACCGGCGCTCCACAAGCCGAGCAAGAGCATGCCGTTATCCGCAAGGCCCTCAACAAGGCTTTCTCCCCCGAGTTCCTCAACCGTGTCGACGACATCGTGATGTTCGACTCGCTCAGCCGCGACGCCATCTTCCAAATCATCGACATCGAAATTGCAGGTTTCCGCAAACGCCTCACCGAACTTGGCTACGTGCTCAACCTCACCGATGCTGCCAAAAACTTCATCGCCGAGAGCGGCTACGACCCCGCCTTTGGCGCTCGTCCACTCAAGCGCGCAATCCAAAAGTATCTCGAGGACGAGCTGGCCGAACTGATTCTCTCGGCCACCCTGCTGCCCGGCAACGAGGTCGTGGTCGACTACGACGCCGAGGCCAAGAAAATCGTCACATCAATTGGCACATCCCAAAGCCTCGAACAGGCCGAGCCGCCAAAATTAATCGAAACGACGCCAGACGATGCCCCCACATCCGAGGCCCAATCATAAAATTTCTTCACCCTTGGCAAAATAATCAGCCAAGGGTGATGTGTTTTTATGGCAAATATGTTGGAGAAAAACGCTCAAAAACGACTCCCTAAGCGCTTTTTCAAACATTTTTCAGAAAAAATCACGGCAAAATTTGCATATATAAAAATTAATGCCTAACTTTGCATCGCTTTTGAGGGAAACACCTCGCGAGATTCGCTAGCTCAGCTGGTAGAGCACAACACTTTTAATGTTGGGGTCCTGGG
>CAZRCU010000097.1:0-9318 GCA_964598685.1 uncultured Bacteroides sp. | reverse complement strand
CGGTAGCAATCGCACATTGACATTTTGGAAATTACAACGCGCCAACGCCACCTTGCGTAAATATTTGTGTATCTCACGAAAAAAAATTAACTTTGTGGTGCATGAACTCTATCGCTTTAAAAACTATTGCATTAGGCGTTGTCGTGGCTTTGCTCTCTATAGCTTCGGTAATGAGATTCCATCATCATAAAGATGATGGTAGCGTCTGTTTATGTATGAGCGTTGAATGCCATTCCTCGCATCACAACGTCGACCACGATTGTAATCATCACCACTCCGGCGACACCGATGATGATTGTGGTCAAAACTTAGACGATTTCAAAGATGTGCAAAAACAGCCCGACTGTGCACCCTCCGTGTCGTTCGTCGCTATCGTCGCTTCTGTCCTTGAAATCAACGTTTTTGAAAACTTAGAGCATTATTTTTGTGAAAGTAGACCACCGCTGAAATGGCTGTCGCCTATTGATTTTGCGGTGTGGCGTCGTGGACCGCCGGCTGATTTTGTGTAAACTTTGTTATATACATTATCAACTTAAAATCCATATTCTCTATGAAATTAAATTATATGTTGTTGCTTTTCGCAGCAACTGCTGTTGCTTTCACAGGCTGTAAACAACAAGAACAAAACGAACTCGCTCACCATCATGAACATGGCGAACATGCCGAATCAGATGATGGCGAGATTAACCTCGAGCCCGAAATGGCTGCTAAATTTGGCGTTAAGGTCGACACTGTGGCCCTCGCGCCTTTTGGCGATGTTATTAAAGTGAGTGGCACCGTGCTGCCTGCTTCCGACGGTAATGCCGTCGTTTCGGCTCCCACTTCTGGCATCCTTACATTGGCTCGTGGCGTGGAGCCCGGAGCTTCTGTCTCTGCCGGCTCTACAATCGCTTCAATCCGTGCCGAGGGCGTCACCGGCGGTGATGCCAACCGTGTGGCAAAGGTCGAACTTGATGCTGCCCGCGCCGAATACGAACGTGTCAGCGCTCTTTGGGCCGACAAACTTGTCACCAAGGCCCAGTATGAATCGGCCAAGGCCGGCTACGAACGTGCCCGCGCTTCATATAGCGCACCGGCAGCTTCGGGCCGTGCCGCCGCTCCTATCTCAGGCGTCGTTACATCTTTGGATGTAGCCACAGGCCAATATGTAGAGACCGGCACACCAATTGCCACCATCGCCGCATCCGATCGCCTCGTGCTCCGCGCCGATGTCCCTGCTCGCTATGCTTCGCGCTTGTCAGCTGTCACCGACGCTCGCTTTGAAGACCCCTACACCGGAGAGCAGATGCTCGTTAGCAGCCTCGACGGCCGTCGTCTTAATGCCGGCAGCTCCACATCCGGTGCAATGTCGGGATATATCCCCGTCACATTCTCGCTTCGCAACGATGGCAGCCTCACCCCCGGCGTGGCCCTTACCATCTACCTTATCGAGCCTCAGACTCGCTCCGCAATTTCGGTGCCGCGTGCCGCTTTGGTTGAGCAGCAAGGTTCCTACTTCGTATTCACTCAGCTCGACGAGGATTGCTACAATAAAATCCCCGTCGAAATCGGGGCTTCTAATGGCCAGCGCGTTGAAATTGTATCGGGACTCAAGGGCGGCGAACATGTTGTAGTTGCCGGTACAGCTGCTGTACGTTTGGCTGAAACTTCAGGCAATGTCCCCGAAGGTCACTCTCATAGTCACTAATTTAGCCGATATAAATCATGCTTAATAAAATTATCCATTGGTCGCTGGCCAATCGGCTTAGCGTACTATTATTATCGGTTATAATTCTTGTGGCCGGCTGCATCACTCTGGTGCGCACCGAGGTTGACATTTTCCCCGATCTCAATGCCCCCACTGTCACTATTATGACCGAGGCCCCGGGCATGGCTGCCGAGGAAGTTGAGAAAATTGTCACTTTTCCAATCGAAACTGCCGTCAACGGCGCCACAGGCGTGCGCCGCGTGCGCTCTTCTTCCACCACCGGATTCTCTGTGGTGAATGTCGAGTTCGACTGGTCCACTGATATCTATGTCGCTCGCCAAACCGTTTCCGAACGATTGGCTCTCATCTCCGAGAGCTTGCCTGCCACGGTGAAAACTCCCACCATGGGCCCCCAATCTTCGATCCTTGGCGAAATGATGATTATCGGCCTTACTTCCGACTCCACTTCTCTGATTGAATTGCGCTCGATTGCCGACCGCGTTATCTCTCCGCGATTGCTCGCGATGGGCGGCGTCTCGCAAGTGAGCGTCCAGGGCGGCGATGCTCGCGAATATCAAATCCGTTTCAATCCCGATAAAATGCGTGCTCTCGACGTTTCGCTCGCCGAACTTTCGGCTGCTGTCGAGGGCGTCAACGATAATGCTTCGGGCGGTGTTATGTACGACTATGGTAATGAATATATTGTCAAGGGCGAAATCAACACCACCTCCACTCAAGACATCGCTTCTGCCGTGGTGCGCTCCGACGATCGCGGCATCGTCACAATTGGTGATGTGGCCGACGTTGTTATCGGCGGCGCTCGCCCTCGCTTGGGCACCGCTTCTCTTGAAGGGCATCCTGCCGTATTGGTCACTGTCACCAAGCAGCCGGCCGTAGGCACAATCGACCTTACCGCCAAAATTGATGCAGCCCTCGCCGACCTTGGCAAAACATTGCCCGGCGACGTGAAAATATCCACCAATATTTTCCGCCAAGCCGATTTTATCGACAATTCTATCTCAAACCTGCAAGAAGCCTTGCTCGAGGGCGCTTTGTTTGTGGTGATTGTCCTGTTCATGTTCCTGATGAACGCCTCCACTACAATCATTTCTGTGATTGCCCTCCCGATGTCGGTGATTATTTCAGTGCTCGTGCTTCACTTTATGGGTTATACAATCAACACAATGAGCCTTGGCGGCATTGCCATCTCTATTGGCTCGCTTGTGGATGATGCGATTGTTGATGTCGAAAATGTCTATAAGCGCCTACGCAAAAATCGCGCTTTGCCTAAAGAGGAGCGTCAGCCGGCTCTCAAAGTCGTATATGAAGCTTCGGTCGAGGTGCGACTGCCGATTTTCAACTCATCGCTCATTATCATTGCCAGCTTCACCCCGCTATTCTTCCTTTCGGGCATGGAAGGTCGCTTGCTTATCCCTCTGGGCGTATCGTTTATCGTGGCTTTGATCGCTTCTACAATCGTGGCACTTACGCTCACTCCGGTGCTCAGCTCATATTTGCTTAATCGTGGCGGCGACGACTCCGCAGTTAAGCCCGAGCCTTGGCTTGCACGCCATCTTCGCGCAGCCTATATCCGCTCGCTCAACTGGGCATTGGCCCACACTCGCCTTGTCCTCTCTACGGTTGGCATCGTTTTCCTTGTCGCTATGGCTTTGGTATTCACTCTTGGCCGTTCGTTCCTACCATCGTTCAACGAAGGCTCCTTCACCGTAAATGTGGCCACTCTCCCCGGTATTTCGCTTGCCGAAAGCGATAGCATAGGACGCATGGCCGAGGAAATCATTATGTCGGTGCCCGAGGTTACCACCGTCTCTCGCAAAACCGGCCGCGCCGAGCTTGCCGAACACTCCCTTGGCCCGAATGTGAGCGAAATGGATGTGCCCTACGTGCTGAATGGTCGCACTCGCAATCAGGTGGCTCGCGAATTGCGCGAAAAACTGTCGAAATTGCCCGGCGTCAACGTCGAAATCGGCCAACCTATTTCCCACCGTATTGATGCCATGCTGTCAGGCACGCAAGCTCAGATTGCAGTGAAGCTATTTGGCGACGACCTCACCAAGCTTTACAGTGTGGGCTCGCGAATCAAGCAGGTGGCTCAAGGCATCGACGGCATTGTTGATGTCAACATCGAGCAGCAAATCGAGCGCCCCGAATTGGTGATTCGCCCTCGTCGCGAGCTCCTTTCACGCTACGGCATCTCGATGGCCGATTTCAATCAATTGCTTTCCACCGCCATTGCCGGTCGCAAAGTGTCGCAAGTCTACGACAGCGGCCTCCCCTACGATATTGTACTGGTGGCCGATGAGGCCTCTCGTACATCAATTGATGGCATCAGCGCCCTCACTATCGACTCGAATGTGGGCAAAATCCCCTTGGCTTCGGTAGCCGAGATTATTTCCACATCAGGCCCGAATAGCGTTAACCGTGAAAACGTAAAACGCCGCATTGTGGTTTCGGCCAATGTCGACGGCCGCGATTTGCGTGGCGCTGTCGACGACCTCCAAAAGGCTATTGACGCATCTATCACACTCCCCGAAAACTACTACATCAGCTATGGTGGCCAATTTGAAAGCGAGGCCAAGGCATCGCGCACCCTGTTCCTTACCTCGCTTTGCGCTCTGTTGGTAATCTTGATGTTGCTCTACGCTCAATTTAAAAATTGGATTCAGTGCTTCATCATTCTTATCAACATCCCATTGGCATTTATCGGCGGCGTCTTCATCCTTGTATTCACCGGTGGCGAACTTAATATCCCGGCCATTATCGGCTTTATATCATTGCTGGGTATCACCACGCGCAATGGTATGCTGCTCATCAGCCACTACAACGGCATGGCCGAGGCCGGCATCCCCTTGAGCACTCGCGTAATCGAAGGCTCATCCGACCGTCTGTTGCCTATTATTATGACCGCGCTCACCTCGGCTTTGGCTCTTCTGCCATTGGCTATCAACGCCGACAGCCCCGGCAACGAGATTCAATCGCCTATGGCTATGGTTATCCTCGGTGGTCTTGTCACATCCACTATCCTCAACATCTATGTAGTGCCTGCGATTTATCGACTTAACATTAAGAACTCAAGCAAATGAAACGATATGCATCAATTATAATGTGCCTGGCTGCCGCTGCCTCGCTCCATGCTTTGCAGCCTTTGGACAATGTGGTGAGCACCGCTTTGCACAATGATCCCACTCTCCGCGCTGAATATTTGCGTGGCGAAGCCACTGTGGCCGATATGCGCGCCGATAATGTGCTCGACGGCCCCGAGGCCGATTTCGAACATCTGTGGGGCTCGTCTACATCTGAAAAACGCTGGAACGTGTCCGTCAACCAGGAATTTGCCTACCCGGGCCTTTACCGAGCTCGCAGCCAAGCCGCCGACGCCTATGGCGATGCCGCTCAAGTGGCTATTATGAGCATGGTTCGCGACAATGCACTTTCCATCAAGCAAATGATTATTGATGTGGTGAATGCTCGCGCTCGCCTCAAATTTTATGAGGAAGTGGATTCCAACCTCAATCATATCGCCGAACTCACCAATCGCTCTTATGCGCTTGGAAATGTCACCGTGCTTGATGTGCGAAAAATGCAGCTCGCACTGCTCGATAGCCGCCGTCAAATCACTACGGCCCGCGCCGAATTAGACGCTCTCGTGGCTTCTCTCGAGGGGCGCGGAGTCACAATCAACGTCGACGACGACATGTGGGGCGCCTATCCGCTTCAAGCCTTTGTGCAGCCTCCCACATCACCGGATGCCTACGATTCCTATCTTGTTGGCAAAGCTTCTGCCACCGCCTCTCAAGCCGGAATCAAGGCTATTAAGTTGCAAGCCCTGCCCACTGTGTCGCTCGGCTATGTTCACGCCTACGAGGAACGCACCCACTTCAACGGTCTTAGCGTGGCTTTGCGCTTGCCGCAGTGGTCGCAAAGCAAGCGTCGCGAGGCTGCTCGCCTCGAGGCCGAAGCCGTCTCCTGCGACACCGAGGCCGCCATGCGCGGTTCGATGGCTGAGGCTGTGGGTCTTTACAATTCTGCCGGAACACTTAAAGAATCCCTTGATGGCTACCGCCAATTCACCGGCGATAATGGCTATCTCGATTTGCTGAAGCGTGCTTTCGATGGCGGCGAACTCACCGTAATCGACTATCTGAATGAGGTGAATCTGTTCCGCACCGCTCGCCTCGACTATATTGATGTGGAATATCGCTTTAATTTGGCTCTCGCTCGCCTCAACCGTCTCTCTTCGCAATCAGTGCTTTTCTAATATATAGTGCATAACGCTAAATATTGAAAGGTGGATGCTCTCACGAGTGTCCACCTTTCCATTCATCACATTATGCTTAATTGGAGTGCTATATTAACAGCGGAAGATATGAATTGAAGCTATTGAGAAGATTTTTAGTAGCGACTTTCCACCATGTCCCAATCTACAATGTCCCACAGGGCATTGAGCGCATCGGCACGGCGATTCTGATAATCGAGGTAATAGGCATGTTCCCACACATCAAATGTCAGTAGTGGTGTCAGCCCCTCTCTCAGCGGCGATTCGGCATTTGAATATTGCTTGATCAGCAATTTCCCTTTGTCGTCGCTCACCAGCCACACCCAGCCCGAACCGAATATTTCCACTCCGGCTTTCACAAACGCCTCTTTAAACAGCTTCACCGAGCCAAAATATGTGTTGATGGCATGCAGCAAGCGGCCTGCCGGCTCTCGCCTGCCATCAGGTGAAAAACTGAAAAAGTAGAAAATATGATTCCACGCCTGCGAAGCATTGTTGAACAGTGCGCCCGTGCCGGTAGCAATCACCTCTTCGATGTCCATGTCATCGAATTCAGTGTCTTTGATCAGTCGGTTGAGATTGTCAATATATGCCTTTTCGTGTCGGCCGTAATGCACCTCCACGGTCTTGGCACTAATGGCCGGCTCAAGCTCGTGGCTTTCGTAGGGTAGGGCGGGTAGTTGGTAGTTCATCGTTGGTGGTTGGTTTGGAATTTACCATATAACCACCATCGGTTGAAAAAAGTTCAAAGAGTGTCACATTCTTTTAGCCACATTGCCGCAGAAGCATCCGACGGCATGCGCCAATCACCGCGTGGCGACAGCGCCACAGAGCCCACTTTAGGCCCGTCGGGCAAACATGAACGCTTAAACTGCTGTGCGAAAAATCTTCTCATAAATGTCTTCAGCCATTTCTTGATTGTGTCGTCGTCAAAGCTGCCGACAAACGCTTTTTGAGCCAGCAGATAGATGCGGCTTGGGCTAAAGCCATAGCGCAGCATATAGTACAAAAAGAAATCGTGCAGCTCGTATGGCCCCACCAAATCTTCGGTCTTTTGTGTGATATTGCCATCCGAGTCGGCCGGAATAAGCTCCGGCGAGATAGGTGTGTCGATAATGTCGAGCAGCGCGGCTCGGCCTGCCTGATCTGTCGTGGTATCGGCAAAATAGCTCACAAGGTGGCGCACCAGCGTCTTTGGCACACCGGCGTTGACACCATACATCGACATGTGGTCGCCATTATAAGTGGCCCAGCCGAGTGCCAATTCGGATAAATCACCGGTGCCGAGGACAATGCCTCCGCTCTGATTGGCAATATCCATCAGAATTTGTGTGCGTTCGCGAGCCTGAGAATTTTCATATGTCACGTCGTGCACGGCGGCATCGTGCTGAATGTCGGCAAAATGCTGATTTACCGCTGCCGCAATCGACACCTCGCGAATTGTAACGCCCAGCGCTTTCATTAAAGTGATGGCGTTGTTGTAGGTGCGGCCGGTGGTGCCGAATCCCGGCATTGTCACGCCTATGATATTTTTGCGAGGAAGCTCGAGAGAATCAAATGCACGCACGGCCACCAGCAGGGCCAATGTAGAATCCAACCCGCCGGAAATGCCCACGGTGAGCGATTTGCAGTGAGCTGCCTCCAGGCGCTTGCATAATCCCGATTCTTGAATATGAATGATTTCTTCGCAGCGTTCAGCCAATCGGGCTTTGTCGCTCGGCACAAAGGGTAGGGAATCAATGTGGCGCAGCAGGTCATGATTCTTTTTGGCGCTAATGCCACAAGCCACCACCTCGGTATCCAATTCATTGTGGCGGCGGCAATCGTTGAATGTCGTCAGGTGGCGACGGTCGCGGCGTATTGCAGCGATGTCTATATCGGCCACCACCATTTTATCGCCACGTTTAAATTTATCTCCTTCGGCTAATGTGTGGCCACATTCGCATATTATAGTCTTTCCGTCGAAAGTGAGGTCGGTGGTGGATTCTCCATATCCTGCCGATGCGTAGACATACGCGCATAGACAGCGCGCACTCTGTTGCGACACAAGCCCGCGCAGATAATCATATTTGCCGATTAAATCGTCGCTTGCCGACAAGTTTACCATCACCTCGGCACCATTCAATGTTAGTGTGCAGCTCGGCGGCACCGGTGCCCAGAGGTCTTCGCAAATTTCAGCACCGATTTTCACACCATCCACCTCGAAAAGCAAGTTGGCGCTCATCGCTACTGTGCTGCCATCCATTAGCTTCACCTCAATCCGCCCTTGCTGAGCCGGTGCAAACCAACGTTTCTCATAAAATTCATTATAGGTGGGCAGATAGGTCTTAGGCACAAATCCCAATACACCGCGATTATTAAAGGCAGCGGCGCAATTATATATGGCTCCGGCTACCTCAATAGGCACACCCACCATCACTAATGCCAACTCTGCCGGACATGCTTTCACCAACTCGTCAAGCCCGTGCATAGCTCTCTCAAGCAGCACCGTGTTGTGGAAGAGATCGGCACATGTATAGGCCGTAACACACATTTCGGGAAACACTGCCACCGATGCACCGGCTTGCGCAGCATCGTTCATTAGGCTTATTATATGGTGGATGTTGGAATCTGTATCGGCCACAGTCACCAATGGCGAGCATGCAGCTACGCGAAGAAATTCGTTGGTCATCTTTCTGTCGGGATAGTCTTTTAAACCGCAAAAGTAGTGATTCTTTTTCAAATTTTTGCATTTATTGCCCAAAAATACAAGCGGATTCTCTAAAAATCCGCATGTTAAGAGTCTTTAGAGAAAAAAATAGGCCAAATGTTTTGCAAGTTTAAATTTTCAAGTTAAATTTGCGATAGTTTTCACGAGAACTCTTTAACCTAAGTCGTTGCCATGCTTTGCATCTACAACGTGAGCATTGAGTCTATTGTGGGCACTTACATTAACAAAATCGAATTTAACCAATTAGTCTTTACGACTTTACATTAATAATCATAAACCAATTAAAACTCAATCAAAAGTATTAATTAAAATGGAAGCTCAAAAGCCTACCGTTCAGAACGGCAAATCAGCCGCTAAGAACACTCCCGCAAAAAAGAACGTTCCCGGTATCAAGAACGCATCGTGGGTAATCCTAATCTGCGCTATCGTGTGCGTTTGCCTCTTCATCTTCTGGTTCGGTAACGACATTCACTTCGACGAAGATGGTCACCCTCAAGATCTCTGGGGCACCGTTTACAAAGGTGGTTTCATCGTGCCTATCCTTCAAACCCTCTTCCTCACTGTAATCGTTATCTCTATCGAACGTTGGATTGCGCTTTCTGCTGCTAAAGGTAAAGGCTCAAT
>CAZRCU010000096.1:0-9321 GCA_964598685.1 uncultured Bacteroides sp. | reverse complement strand
GACAGAAGATGGGCAAATCACTGGGCAACTTTATCACACTCGACGAATTCTTCACCGGAAGCCACCCATTGCTCACTCAGGCCTACAGCCCGATGACAATTCGCTTCTTTATCCTACAAGCCCACTATCGCGGCACCGTAGATTTCTCCAACGAGGCTCTGCAAAGCGCCGAAAAGGCATTGCAGCGCATATTGGATGGCTGGCGCCGACTCGCCGACCTTAAGGCATCGGATGAATCAACCATTGAGGTGGCCTCGATTCGCACACGCTGCTACGAAGCTCTCGACGACGACCTAAACACCCCGATTGTGATTGCTACGCTCTTCGACGCTTGCCGCATTATCAATCAGGTGAACGATGGCAACGCAAAAGCCTCGCAAGCCGACATCGACGAGCTTCACGATGTGTTCAAGACTTTCCTTGGCGACATCTTGGGCATACGCCTGGAAGGTGCCGGCAGCGATTCGCAATCGCTTGCACCATACGAAGGCGCCGTCGACCTGCTGCTGCAAATCCGTCGCGAAGCCAAGCAACGCAAAGATTGGGCTACATCCGACCAAATCCGTGATGCTCTATCGGCCCTTGGCTTTGATGTCAAAGACACCAAGGACGGCGGCTTTGAATGGACGCTGAAATAAACCCACCACTCGAATGACCGAGGAACAATTTGCCGTCGAGATTCTCGCCGCGCTTCCCTACGAGCCCAACCCACAGCAAATGCAAGTGGCGCGGGCTCTTGCGCGTTTCTGTGCTCGAGGCAATAATGATTCCGAGGATCGTGTGTTTGTGCTCAACGGCTATGCAGGCACCGGCAAGACGTCGCTAACAGCCGCCTTGGTAAGGGCATTGCCGCGTGTTGGCATACAGACCGTGCTGCTGGCACCGACAGGCCGTGCGGCCAAGGTGTTCTCATTTCATTCTGGCCGAGCAGCCTATACAATCCATCGCCGCATCTACAAGCACACCACCGGCGCTCTATCGGGCTCTCCACGCGAGAACAAGGCCGAGAACACTATCTTCATCGTGGACGAAGCCTCGATGATCGGCGGCGATGCCGACCAGGGCAACGTGCTCACCGACCTTATCCACTATGTGTATTCCGGCATCAACTGCCGACTGATTTTGCTTGGCGACACGGCTCAATTGCCGCCTGTAGGTTCGGATATATCGCCGGCGATGGACCCCGACACACTGCGCAGCTATGGCCTTAAGGTGTCTCGCGCCACGCTCACCGAGGTGGCACGTCAAGGCGCCATGTCGGGCATACTGTTCAACGCCGGACGATTGCGTCGCGCTTGCCGAATGTCGGCCGAACACACTGAAATAATGCGACTGCGCTCGGAATTGGCCGACGTGACCACCGTCGATGGCAACGATCTGACCGATATGATTGATTCATGCTATCGCCGCGACGGCGTGGGCGAAACGATTGTGATCACTCGCAGCAATATGTTGGCCTCGGAATTTAATCGCGGCATCCGCTCGGTGGTGCTCGACCACGACGAAGAGCTTGCCCGAGGCGACCTGATGATAGCCGTAAAAAACAACTACTTCTGGACCAAGAGCATCAAAGGCTTGGAATTTATAGCCAACGGCGACATTCTGGAGCTACAGCGAGTGGTGTCGAGCGAGGTGAAATACGGGCTGCGATTTGCCGACGTAGTGTTCACCCTACCCGAGCGTCCCGGGCTGGAATTTACAGCCAAAATCATTCTTGAATGTCTGTCGGGATCGGCCGCAGCCTTGGGCCGCGATGCGCTCGCAAAGCTCTATTATGGATGTTGCAACGACACCAATCTGCATGCGCCCTCCGACCCTATGGAGATTCGCACAAAGCGTCTGGCCGAGTCGCCCTACTGGAATGCGCTGCAAGTGAAATATGCCTATGCGGTCACTTGCCACAAGGCCCAAGGCGGACAGTGGAAAAATGTGTTTATCGACCTCAGCTACATACCGCCCGAGCAAACCGGTGCAGAATTTTATCGCTGGCTTTACACGGCAGTGACACGTGCCCGCGAGCAGCTCTATTTGATAAATCCGCCCGAGGCCTTAATCGAGTAGGGAATTAAAGATGCAGCAGGGATTTCAGCTTGCCGGGCATCGGCACATTCTCGCGCTTCACCACAATCACCACAAAAGCTATAATTATAAAGAATCGCAACACGGCATTTACCGCTGCCCATGGTGTGAGGCAATACATCCCCACCACATACAGCACAATTGCGATGCCGATATAGCTGAAAATGCGCTTTACCTCGTAGGGAATCGGGTATTTAGCCTTGCCCACAAAATAGCTGGTGAGCATCATCACGCCATAGGATGTAAAGGCGGCCCATGCGCAGCCCATATAGCCGATGCGAGGCACCAGGATGATATTGAGAGTGACTGTCACAGCCAGGCCAAGCAGCGAAAACCACATGCCCCAGATAGTCTTGTCGGTGAGCTTATACCATAGCGACAAGTTGAAGAATATGCCAAAGAACAGCTCGGCCATCATCACGATGGGCACCACCTTGAGGCCGCTGAAATACGACGGAGCGATGAAGTATTTCAGCACGTCGAGATAGAACATCACACCCATGAAGAGCACCAGCGCAAAAATCACGAAATATTTCATCGCATCGCAGTAGGCCTGATTGCGGTTGGCGCCCTTTTCCTTGCTTTGCGCAAAGATAAAGGGCTCGTAGGCAAAGCGGAAGGCTTGAATGAACATCACCATCACAATGGCAATTTTATAATTGGCGCCATAGATGCCAAGGCCGGTCATGGCGTCGCCATTCGATGCGAGCCAAGGATAAAGAATCTTGTCGATAGTCTGATTCATAATACCGGCCACGCCAAGCACCAACAGCGGCGCTGAATAGACAAGCATCTCTCTGAGCAGACGGCGATTGAAGCGATACGGGAATCCACGCAGCTCGGGAATCATCATCACAAAGTTGACAGCCGAGGCAATCAAATTGGCCAGGAATATGTAGCCGATGCCAAAGTCGGCGTCGTAGAACCAGCTCACAGTGGCCGGAGCGATCTTCATCAATGCAGGGCAACCCAACAAGAAGAATAGGTTGAGGCCGATATTAAGGCCGATATTGATAAGGCGGAGTGTGGCAAATCGCAGCGGACGCTTGCAATAGCGCAGATAGCTGTAGGGGATAGCCAAAAAGGCGTCAATAGCCACGCATACAGCCATCATCATCACATATGATTGATGAGAGCCACATTCCATGGCATCGGTAATGGGATTGATGAAAATAGCCACCAAGGCTATAAACAGCAATGATGTGGATGCCAACGATATGAGCGATGTGGAGTAGACTTCCATGGGATTTTTCCAGCGTTCGTGATTGGCAAAGCGGAAGAATCCGGTCTCCATACCATAAGTGAGGATAATCAGTGCGAGAGCCACGATAGAATAGACGAATGTCACCACGCCATATTCGGCAGCATCAAAGAGCCCTGTATATAGGGGCACCAAACACCAATTCAAGAATCGCCCGACAATCGAGCTTACGCCATATATTGCTGTATCTTTTGCTAAAGATTTAATTCCGGCCATGTAGGTTTTTTATTTAGATTAAAGTAGAGATTTGTAATTAGCCAAAAAGGCCGAACTCGTCGCTTGGGTGCTTTGCCCCGAGATGCTCAAAGGCCAATGGCGTGACCTCGCGACCACGCGGAGTGCGCTTCAAAAAGCCTTCTTTAATAAGATATGGTTCGTAGACCTCCTCCACCGTGCCGGGGTCCTCGCCAAGTGCGGTGGCAATGGTTGACAATCCCACGGGGCCACCATGGAATTTGCGGATAATGGTGTTGAGGATCTTGTTATCCACCTCGTCGAGGCCATATTTGTCGATATTGAGGGCTTCGAGAGCATATTTGGCTATTTCGAGGTCGATTTCGCCGTTGCCCTTCACCTGCGCGAAGTCGCGCACACGGCGCAGCAGAGCGTTGGCAATACGCGGGGTGCCGCGGCTGCGCATAGAGATCTCGCCGGCAGCCTCAGAACTGCAACGGATTTTCAGGAGCGAAGCGCTGCGGAGCACAATGGCGCGGAGCACGTCGTGGTCGTAGTATTCAAGGTGGCAATTGATGCCGAAACGAGCGCGAAGGGGCGATGTGAGCAAGCCGCTGCGAGTGGTGGCGCCGATCAGGGTGAAAGGATTGAGCGAGAGCTGCACACTGCGCGCTCCCGGGCCCTTATCAATCATAATGTCGATGCGATAATCCTCCATGGCCGAGTAGAGATATTCCTCGACTACGCGGCTCAGGCGGTGGATTTCGTCGATAAACAGCACGTCGTTTTCCTCGAGCGAGGTGAGTATGCCGGCTAAGTCGCCCGGCTTGTCAAGCACAGGGCCGGATGTCACCTTAAAGCCTACGCCGAGCTCATTGGCCACGATTCCGGCAAGAGTGGTTTTGCCCAATCCGGGAGGGCCATAGAGCAGAATATGGTCGAGCGCCTCGCCACGCATGCGGGCAGCAGCTACAAATACGCGCAGATTTTCGATGATTTTGTCCTGGCCGCTGAAGGCCTCAAATCTGCCGGGGCGCAGAGCTTTCTCAACCTCGGCCTCGGCATTGCTGCGAGCAGCTCTTATATCAAAATCTTCTTGTTCAGACATTTGAAAGTTTGTCGATAGTTTTCTTAATTATCACATCGGGCTTGATGGCCGCCATGCACAAAAAGTCGCCGCGGTGGCATGGTTTATCGCCAAACACCGAGCATGGGCGGCAAGTGAGCGGCAATTGCACGGTGTCGTCGTCGCTTTGCTGCCAGCCTTTAAAGCCGCAATAGGGATGAGTAGCACCCCAAATGCTGATGGTGGGGGCTCCGGCAATCGAGGCTAGGTGCATATTGGCAGAATCCATGGTGACTACCACGTCGATGTGGTTGAGCAAAGCCAACTCGGCGGCAAATCCATAGCGCTTGCCTGCGAGTGATTGCACATTGGGGAGAGCGTCGGCCCAGCTTTCGAGCGTCTGCTGCTCTTGATTGCCACCGCCAAGAAGGAATATCTTGACATTGGGCTCGGCGGCGAGAGCTTTCACCACCTGATGCATCTGCTCGGGCGGATACACCTTGCCGGAATGGGCGGCAAACGGCGCCACACCTATCCAGCGGATGCCATCGGGCTTGGGCTCGCTAATCTTGGCAAATAGAGCCGTATCGGCCTTGGAGTGGCCGCCATAGAGGCCGTTGAAGTGGCCGTTTATGGGAAGGCCTGCCTTGTAGAATGCTTCGCGATAGCGGGCACGCTGCGAAATGAGCGGCAGCATCACCTTGTTGAAGCGACGAGTGAGGGCACGCTTGCCGGCACGACCTTTGTTGATATGAGTGACGCGCTTGCCCTTGAGGCGGCAAAAGAGGCGCATTAGCTGGGTGCGAATCACGTCGTGCAGGTCGACAAAGGCGTCGATATGATATTTATTGTCGATTTCATTCACCAGCCGACGCATTCCGGCAGGGCCTTGATAGTCGTGGTTGACATCTACACCAATCACGGTGAGATTGGCCGGAGCGTTGACAAAAATGCTTGTCATCGAGGGGCGAGTGACCATCACAAAGTGCACATCGGGATAGCAGCGGCAAGCGCTGTAGACCACCGGCACGGTCAAGGCTACATCGCCAATGGCCGAGAATCGGGCAATCAACACATTGACCAGCCCGCGGTCGTTGCCGGTGAATGATCTATTTTGAGCCATATAGCACGGGGTTGGTGTCGGCGTCGTTATACATTTTCATCTGTTTGTAGACTTTCATGTATTTACGACCGGCGGCAATATCGTCGATAAGCGAGTCGATAGCCGAGGAGAGGTCGGCCCGTTGCTGCAACAGCACATCAAGCTTGCCGCGGCAGCGTGCCACGTGCTCGGCTGAAGCATCAGAGCGATTGGCCTCGATGGCCATGTGATATATTTTGAGGGCCAATATCGACAGGCGGTCGATGGCCCAAGCGGGAGTCTCGGTGTTGATAGTGGCATCGGCCAATGGCGCTACATTGGCATAGGTGCGGCGGAAATATTCGTCGATTTCCTCCACCAAGTCGGTACGTTCCTGGTTGGAGCGGTCGATGCGGCGTTTCAGCTCAAGAGCTGCTACGGGGTCGATTTTGGGGTCACGGATAATATCTTCCATGTGCCATTGACGGGCATCAATCAAGTTTTTCTCAAACAACACATGTTCAATGCCATGAGCATAGGGATTTGCCACCGGAGCATCAATATCGTCGGTGATGTGGTAGAGCTTGACGCAGCGGTCAAAGATCGAATTGCAAGTGTCGGTGAACGTCATATATACTGGCCTTGTTAATCGTTATGTAATTCTTTGGTTATCCGCATTCACGGTTTATCCTACAAAGATAAGCAAATTTCTTGAAATATAAGCAAAATAACAAATAACTACATCGCCAATTTTAAAAGAAGTGCAGCCCCACACTGCATCATGTTTCCGTTTCCCTATTTTAAGACCCGGGCACAATAGAAAGCGGGGAAACAAGGGGAACAAAATGGTTGATAGCGCACGGGATAGAAGAGATGTCTAACGCCTCAGATTCCTGATACTTTCAATTAATCTATAGACACGTGTACCTACCGATTGCGGCCATCTGTCTGCCGGATTTATATCCATACGCTTCGCTCTGTCGCAAGCCACATCGACATGCGGCATGAAGTGATATGCATCGTATTCCGACTCGCTATATGATCCGAGGTGCATTCTCACACGCCTTTTCAACCACGTATCACTGTATTTCGCACGTTTCTTATTTTCTTTCAATTCAGCCATTAGAGCTTCATCATAAGATTCAATATCTTCTAAATGGAGTAGCAACCAAAGTTCAAAACAAGGATTACTCATGCAGAAATGCAAATGCCGGTTTTGACCACATAGCTGCGCCAACTGAGATAGCGTTCCTTCTTGCCATTTATCACGATCAATAACCATCCAGAGTTCATCATCGTCATCGATTTCATATTCTTTCATAAACTCGCGAAGCTGAGCGTGAACATACTCCGGAGATGAATTGTCGGTCTCTCGGCGCAGGACTTCCATATGAACGTTCGTAGCACATAATTCCGACTTAACAGCTTCGAAATAGATACTTTCGGTATAGCGCCCTTCACTGGCTATAATCACAAGCCTGGCCGACTTCTTACCCTCAGGTCTGTCAAATGATTTTCTTTGTCTCATTGTTCATTCCATTTAAGTTTGGGGATTGAGGCAAAGAAAGGGACAGCACCATATCGACCTTGGAGATAGCCCTTGCGCACGTCGGCTCTTGGCTTGTACTCGGCAAGCGAGGTCAACTTTGACGCTCCACTCTTGTCCTTTTCAACAAACCATATCTCATCGGCCCGCAAAAGTTCCAAGTCAAGCAGATTGGATTCATGCGTTGTGATAAGTAGTTGGGTTTTGGTATCTTTCGAGAGATTCTTGAAGTAGCATTGGAGCAACTTATAAGATAACATTGGATGCATACTTCTGTCCAACTCATCAATCAGATAGACGGCATCATTTTTCGACAAGTCAATCAGCATGGGAATGAAGTCAAGAATACGGACTGTTCCGTCCGACTCTTCGTCCATGTCGAATACGGCTTCCTCGTTACCGGACATACGATGCACGGCCTTCTGCTTGAAAATCTCATAAGAGCCATCCTCCTTGAATTCCAAATAATAGTATTGGTTCTCGTCAGGAGAAGCGAGAATCACGGTTTTACCGGGCTCTGCATCTGCAATAACCTTATCTATAACCTTTTCAGGCAGGCCGGTTTCTTCCTTCGACTTCACCGAGAATCGGCGAATATCAACAATTCCGGTGTTGAATACCTCCAACAAGCGCTTTGTCGCTGAATGAAAATCAACATCTTTTTCCGCACGAATGGTGATACCGGTGTATCTGGTATTGGGGAATATAATCTTTAGCGTATTATCAAACCAGTCATAGACTTCCTTGATAGAAATCAAACCACGTCCATTGCGGCGATTATATTCCGACAAAAAGCTTCTGTTGGTTGGGGTTGCTTCGCCAAGAAAGCCAAGGAATTGAGCGGTGATCTTATCGCCATCTATTTCACCCCATTCAAATTGATTACCTGATTCAGTAACAACTCGCGAATAGATCCTACGGTCAGTACGGTCGTTGATTTCATACAACCATTCTTCTCGTAGGGACTTCATTGTAAACTCAAGTCCGTATGCATAATATTTTGAACCGCATTTGAATTCAAGTTCGACCTTAGATACATCCTTGCGATGTGCGCTCAGCTTAAACGGCTCTACATCAATGGTTGTTTGCCGTCCAAGGGCAAGCGTTTGCAAGATGTGAACGGCTTTAATAATATTACTTTTGCCTGATGCGTTAGCACCATAGATCACACCCGCCTTCAGCACTGATATATCGTCTCGTTTTTCTGCACGACAAACATGATCAGGATGTAGCGAACCCTTGCCTGCCACAAAACTGATTTGCGTTTCTTCATTAAAAGAGAGGATATTCTCAAAAGATGCTCTTAGTATCATATTTTGTCATTGAATTAAGTAGTAATGCGCAAAAATACACAAATTTATCAACATAACAAGATTATCGAGTCAAATATTCTCCATTTTAACATTGCATTAACATTATCAATATACATTTGATTTTGAAACCAACATTTTACATCACACAGACCACCGCAGAATGCGCAGCGCTATTTGCGAGGGAGTTGTGGTCAAAAAAAGTCAAAAAACTTTGATTATTGGGAATTTAATTGTACCTTTGCAGTCCGATTATATCCAATAAATATGTAATCGACGGCAAGTATCGAGGCGCTTTTGGCCGAGCGTCCGATATATTGTGGTCATATTAATTAACTATTAATCAAAACATTAAGAAGTGGATACTTTAAGCTACGAGACCGTATCACCCAGCGCACAGAGCGTTGAGCACGAATGGGTAGTAATTGACGCTACTGATCAAGTGCTTGGCCGTTTGTGCTCGAAAGTGGCTAAAATTCTTCGCGGCAAGAACAAGCCCTCCTACACCCCTTACACCGAATGCGGCGACAACGTGATCATCATCAACGCTGACAAAGTGCGCCTCACCGGTAAGAAATTTACTGATCGCATCTACCTCACCTTCAGCGGTTATCCCGGTGGCCAACGTGAGCTCACCCCCGAAGTTCTGATGAAGAAATCGCAGAACAAGCACCTGAAGGCCGGTATGCACCCCCTCTTTATCCGCGTGGTAAAGGGTATGCTCCCCAAGAATCGTCTTGGACGTCGCCTGATCGAGAACATGCACGTGTACAATGGTCCCAACCATCCTCACGAAGCACAAAA
>CAZRCU010000095.1:0-9340 GCA_964598685.1 uncultured Bacteroides sp. | reverse complement strand
GTGTGGAATTAGCGGATGAACACTTTGGTGACGGTGTTGCCTTGACGACGGATGTAGATACCGTTTTCGGGGTTGGCAACGCGAACGCCTTGGAGGTTGAAGTATTCAACGGGAGCGGCGGCATTTTCAGCAGCTACCGATTCAACGCCTACCACGCTGGTGAGGCCTTTAATATCCATCTCTTTCAGCTTGATACCCCAGCCACTGTTGTAGGCCTTGGTGGTGCTAAGAGTGATGTATTGAGCATTGACAGCGCCTGCTTCGCTATAGAGGAGCTTGCGAGCTGTGACGCCTGCACCGCCTTCACCATTTGTAACGGTGAATACAACGTCGTCGGCATCAGTTTCACCGGCCATCTTGGGAGCCTTGGCAGCAGCCTTTTGCGACAGAGTCACAGTATATTCGGTTGCGCTGGCGCCTTCCCATACGAGGTTGACAGCTTGCACTGAGCACATTTGGCCAAGGTTGACGGTGAGATAGTGTTCATCGCTATCGGCGCAGTTCCATTCGATTTGGGTGTTTTCATTGCCATCGAATGCGGCGTCGAGGCTGCCTGTGTAGTCAGATTCAAAAGCTACATTGGAGAGAGCATCGGTGAGGCGAACAGCATCTTCCGAGGTAACGCAAACCACTTGCTTTTCAGCTTTGAGGCCATTGTATGAAGCGATGATTGTGGCTTGGCCAACGCCGTCGGCTACAACCTTGTTGCCCTGGATAGAGAATGCAGAGCCGTCGATAGAGATTTCGGGAGTTACATCGAGCAGATAGTGACCTGCGTTGTCTTTCACGATTGCTTGAACGAATGCCGAACCCTTAACGGCAAATGTCTCAGAGCTGAGGAGCAATTCGATAGAAGCAGCCTCGCCATAAGCTACGGGGTCGTTTGACATACCTGTGCTATAGCCGTTTACATTGATATTGGTGGCGCCGCCTGCATAGGCCATTTGATAGAAGAGCCAGCCAATAGCATGATTTTCGGGATATTCGGTAGTGGTGGTGAAGGTGTACTTGTTGTCGCCTTCAGCGCTCATCGGTTGATATTCGGTCTTGTAGGTGTCGCTTGAGATAGTCACCTTGGGAACGAGGCCAACAATCTTGGCGCCGTCGCCATGGAGAGTAGCGTTGACAGTGATAGTCTTGTCGGTGTTGTAAGTAACAGTGGTTTCAACGCTCATCGGGATTTGACGGCGGTCGGTAGTGGCATCTTCGCCGGGCAGATAGCAATCGTTGATCAGGCCGTCGGAGATAGCATACCAAGTGGCTGATTTAGCGTTGGGATCAAGAGTCTTGAAAATAAGTTCTACAGCATTGCTTTCATATTGCACGCCATCGACAGTTGCGTAAGCTGTAACAGTCAATTTGTAGCTTGTATTTTCATCAAGAGTAAAGATGTCAAACTTGTCGGTTGCGCCCGAGCCTAAGTTTGTAGCCACTTCATCACCGCCGTTGTAAACTGTGACAGTGTAGGATTGGCATTCGAGATTGATAGGTGTAATGGTGTAGTTGATAATAGCGCCATCCGAAGAGATTTCACCTAAAGAAGCGGCAAGCTTGATTGACGGTTCTTTTACGGTGGGCTCGTTGGAGTCGCCGAATTTGAATCCGCGAACGAATCCTTGATAAAGACCGCCATCAAATGGATGGTGGAATTGGATGTGTTCAAACACATCGCCAAGTTTATAAGATGCCTTGGAGGTGCCTACATATTCATCGCCGTCCTTAGTGAATTCTACCCATTCTTCAATAGAATCTTCACCGGTATTGTGCTTCATAAGCTGAGCATGATAGATAGTGAAATTGAAATCACAATCATATTTAGCGCGAATAGTGAGCGAGCCGTCTTCGTTGGAAGTGAAGGCATAGTCGATAACAATGGGGTGGGTAACGCCGTTTACTTCAAAGCTATCATCGAGAGTGCCATACCATGTGCCACCTAATGTGGCAGGTGTTTCAGGTTGAGTAGGCTCAACTACATCACCGGAATGGTCGGCAGGAGTGAAGCGAATATCGCAAACAGAAACAGTGCCTGTGGCAGGAGTTGAATTGTCGGCTACAAGGCCAAACACTACGACATCGGTAGGATTCTGCTTCCAAGCTTCAACGAGAGCGGGATAGTCTGACAAGTGGTAGCGCATTGCGTGCCATTCACCATCTTTATCGAAATTCATAGCATAATCGCAATCGCCGGCGCCGGTAAGGCGAGCCACATAAGAGGCATTTGTGTCGGTAGATTTCACATTAAAGGTCAAATCCATATCCTCTGCAACTACCTGCGACAATTGGAATTCAGTGTTTTGGAAGTGAAGGCCATAAGAGAATGCGGCACCATTTCCGCCATTAACATATTCCAATGCTTTACCGCCAACGGCAGTAGCATCGTCCACGGTGTTTAGAGTTGTATTCCACCAGTTATACCACCCGGCAACCGGGATTTGGACTTCGTCTGCACCGAGCGCAGAAGCGGTCCACACCACATAGTCTGTGGCAGAAGCGCTAAGCCCCATCAGAGCAGAAATAGCTAATAGGAAAAGTTTTTTCATGATAATTAATAAGTTGTTTATAAGTTGTTGTTCTAAGATTGGTCAGTTAGTTTGCAAATATAGCGATTTTACTACAGCACAGCAAGTTTTAGCGGCAAAAAAGTCCAAAAAAAGCGCTAAAAAAGCGCCGTCCGAGCCGGGCGACGCTTTTTAGGGTATTTTTATTATATCTGCTTAGCGGATAACCACTTTGCTTACAGAGTTGCCTTGGCGACGGATGAAGATACCGTTTTCGGGGTTGGCAACGCGCACGCCTTGCAGGTTGAAGTATTCAACAGCGGCGTTGCTATCGGCAGCGACAGCGGTAATGCCCGAGGTTGGGTTGTCGTTAACGTCGCCTGTGGTGTAGCCTTCGATTGCCACTTCCTTGGCCTGACGGTCGTAGGCATAGAACATTGCGAAGGGGCTTCCTACGCTTGCACCTTCGGCAAATGTGCCGGGCACTTCATATACATAGGTAGTGGAGCGAACGGCCGACTTTTGGATGAAGGAATTGCCCACGTGGAGCTGAGGATTCAATGTAGGCATTTTCGAAGCGTCGCCGTCGAGGGTAAGTTCAACGGTTACTTTGCCTGCATAGTAGATCACTTTAACGAGAGCGGTGTAGGCGAGGTCGCGGCCATCATCGTAAGTTTCGCCCGACAGATAGCCCATAGGCATAACGCCTTCGGTGTATTGATACCACACTTTTTCGGTGGCGTTTTCGTCGATAGTGGAGAAGCTGACAGTGGTGGCATCGCCGATGTATTGTACATCGTCCTTGGTGCCAACGGCAGAAAGCTCGATAGAATAGAGCTTGCCGGCTTCAAGATCGTTGATAGTGTTGGAAGTGAGTGCTTCGCCGTCGATAAGCACGTTCACTTCGTCGAATTCAGAAGCGTTGGCCACGGTGTAGCTGATTGTGGCGTAGTCGGTGCCAACTTCGTCAACGCTGATAGCGGTGAGGATGGGCTTGAGAGCAGCGGTGTTTTCGTTGGTAGCGCCATACACATAGCCATAATATTCTACGTGGAAAGCGTTGCCGGGGTATTCAAAATAGGGCTGCATCATGGTGATGGCATCGCCCTCGTTGAAGCCGCCAAATTCAGTGGTAGCTTCCCACACATAGTCTTCGCCGTCTACCTTGGTAAGAGGCATGAATTGCTCGTGGCCGCCACCAATTACGTGGAATTTATAGCCGCCGGCGTTGATAAGGTTTTCGCCGCCGAGCACCTTTGCGCGAACGTTCACAGCGCCGTTTTCAGTGGTGGTGAATGCGCAGTCCACGTTGATATTATAGATAGCGTTGTTGTAGTTTACGCTACCTGCAAAGTTTTGATACCAAGTTTGAGCTACAAAAGTGGCGCTTTTGGTTTTGAACGACACGTTCACAGGCTCGCTGGTGTAGACTTGGCCGTTGATAGCGCCTTGAGCCACCATAGTGAGATTGTAGGTGGTGCTTTCCGAGAGCAAGTCGAGGTCGAAAGTGCCCGAAGTCTTATTGTCGGAAATGCTGTAGTCGATATCGTCGCCGTAGAGACGCACCGAGAATGTGCCGCCGTCAAAGTTTTTGGTAGAGAGTGTGTAGTTGACATTGGCGCTTTCGGCGGTGATGTCGGATACGCTTACGCCGGCGATGCTGATCGAGGGCTCTACATTGTCCTCGTAGCGGATATTTTTGACATCAAATTGGTCGGTGTCGGCATTGCTGTGGCCTACAAATGTGATAGCATAAAATTCGTTTACAGTTGCGGGGTCAACAGTCAGTTTGTTGTAGAAAGCAGCATCGGTGTCCTTAAGGTTGAGCGACACGGTGTGCCATTCGCCGTCGGCCACAAAATCGAAACGGTGCTCGGTTTCCACGTTTCCGCTCGTGGTTTTGATAACATATTTGATGCACCAATAGCCGGCGGATGCCTGATCGGCACGTACATCAAATTTAAGAGTCATGTTGTCGGTGTGCAGGAGAGTTTGGTCGAAGTCGGTCGAGATGTAGCCACCGCCACACCAGCCGTCGGCGCTGTTGGTGCATTTGACATTCCAGGCAGTGCCGTCTTCGATTGTAGAGATCACCATGCGGCCGCCATCCCAATTGACATAATCGCCATAGGAGATTTGGACTTCGTCGCTGCCAAGCTCGTGGTCGGCAAAGACCACATAGTCGGTGGCGCTTGCGCTCACAGCTGCAAACGCTGCAAACGCTGAAATTAAAAATTTCTTCATAGATTAAAATTGGTTTACTAAAATTGTACTCTTTAATTGGTTTATTAGCGTATAGTAGTAATTTTTGATGTGCGTTTTTTATGGAGAGAAAAATTGTTGCAGAGCCATTCAGAATCATGGCCCTGCAACAATTTAATTATGATGGTGCAAGCAGCATTATCTTACGATAAATTTGCGATGGTTGCGGATATAGATGCCGGGGGCAAGGTTGGTATCCTTCACGAGGCGGCCATCAAGGGTGTAGGTGGCTGCGTCGGCATCGTCGGCTGCGGAATCCACAGCAATAGATTCAATACCGGAAACAGTGCTTTGGCCTTCTACATTGAGTTGGAACAGCTTGATGTTCCAAGACTTTTCATAGGCTTCGGTAGTTTCAAGAGTGAGATAGCGAGCACCGCCCGATTTTAAGACGTAATCACATACTGTGGTGACACCGCCACCACCGGGGCCATCGGTAACAGTGATTACATAGTCGAAGCCTTCGTAGTCGGCACTTTCAGAACGACGGGGGCTTGAAGCCGATGAGCTTAATGAAGGCTTGGTGTTGGATAGTCTGATAGTGTAGGCCTTGGCAGAGGCACCCTCCCACACGAGGTTGATATATTGCACGTCGTGAGAAGCGCCGAAGTCGATGATTAAATAGTGGTGCTCGGTTTCGCTACACTTCCATTCGAGCCATGTATTATTGCTGCGGTCAAGGCATTTTTCAACACCATAGCCGCTAACTACATATTCATCGGTTTCATAGGTAACGCCCTCCAGCGAGGTAAGAGTAACAGTGCCTGCATCGCCTGCGCACACCAGCTTAAATTCCTTTGTGAGGTCTCCGCAGGTTGCCTTCAATTTACCAAGACCGGCTTCAGTAGCAGAGATTTCGCTGCCTGTGATTGAGAAGCCATTGCCTTCAACATCGTATGTAACCTCGGCGCCAAACAAATAGCGACCATAGCTATCTTTAACGATAGGATTAGAGATTGTAGCCGAACCATTTACAGGAATAGTAGTAGAGCTAAGGCTCACTTCAATCGATGCGGGAGCGCCATACGACGCAGATTCATTTGTGATGCCGGTGTAATAGTTTTTATTACCATTATCACTTTGTTTTACATAAACCGAAGAGGGGCCACCTGCATATCTAATATAGAAGTAGAGATAATTTAGCTCTTTGTCTTCGGGGAATTCAATGCCTGTGGTGGTATAGCGATAGTGATTTTCTTCAACCAATTCCATATCTTTGGTTTCGCATCCTACATATGTACCAACGTTGCCTACAACAGTAACCTGAGGAGCCACCATACCTACAATATCCAAAAGATTTTTATCGTTGTCGAGAACAAACTTTGCATCAACAGTGACGGTTTTATCTGTGTTGTATGTCACTACGGTTTCAACATTCACAAACAATTCGCGTGCTTCAGAAGCTGTTTCGCCACTAAAATACGCATTTGTGATGCTACCGCCTACAATGCCGTGCCAAACGGCGGCTACAGCATCGGGGTCTTCGGTTTTGAACGTAAGAGTTGCTACATTGCTTTCATATTCTTCTCCATTAAGAGTGGCAACAGCCTTGAGAGTATAGCTGTATTCGGTGGCTTTTGTCAGACCGGTGATAGTATAGGGATTTTCAGTGATTTCCGTGTCGTTGAGCAACACCTTGACAGTTGCACCTTCCAATGCAGCAGGCAAGATGTAAGAATAATTAATTTGGGCAGAGTTTTCGGTGATATTATCCACAGAGCCACTGATAAATATCGGGGCATTTTCAGAGCATGCTATATATGTAACATCAGTTCTGATTGCACCACCAGAATATTCGGTGTAGAAGAACATTGGAATAGAAGCATCTGCTACATATTTATCTACAGTTGTGTATGACCACGAGCCGTCATCTTGCTTCGTCATTTTATTGTAAATACCATTCAATACGACATTTCGGCCATTGCCAAATCCATTTGATTCATAATCACCTGTGTAATTAGCATTGAAAGTAAGAGTTTGGTCTTCGTTGGTAGTGATCGAATACAAGAAAGTGTAGGGATATTCTTTGCCATTGCAAATGTAGCTGGTATGCTCGCTATCATATCCGTGCCATACCTTACCTGCTTCCCATTCACTGGTTTCGTAACGAATATTCTTTACTGAAATTTCAGATGCAGCACTACCGTTAAAATGGCCAACGAACGAGATAGCATAGAATTCTGAAATACTTTCTGGATCGGTGGCAAGCAGGTTATAGAATTGGGCATCGGTTGTCTTTAGGTTCATTTTAACAGTATGCCATTGGCCATCAGCTACAACGTCGAACTGATGTTCACTACCATATCCACCGATAACGAATTTCACCCACCAAGTGCAAGTTTGCGCGGTGTCGGCTTTAACATCAAATTTAAGAGACATAGCCTCATCTTGAAGTACGCGTTGATCGAAGTCTTTGGCGATGTATCCACCTCCCCACCAGGTGCCATCTTTAGCGAAGCCTTTGAGGTTTAACATAGTCCCATCCGAAGATAATGTTGACTCAAGGTTCAGCCATGGAACATATTCACCATGAGCAATTTGCTCTTCATCGCTACCAAGCTCATGGTCGGCAAAGACCACATAGCTTTTTGCGTGCGACGCTAAGGCCGAGAGCGCAATTAAAGCAAAAATGAATAGCTTCTTCATAATTGTTTTTTCTAATGGTTAGATTTTGTGATTAAATTATTATTTAGTGTTTCATGATTTTTTTGTTGTTCACTATATAGAGGCCGGAAGGCAGACCGGCCAAGGCATTAGCAGCAGGGACAGCGCGACGCAAGCACAGGCCTTGCAGATTATAGACATCAACGGGCGCCATGTCGCAAGCCACATTTGCCACCGACCCGACATCCTCATAGCGGCTCTGGCCATAGACCTCGATCTCATAGAGGCTGTTGCCATAGCCGGTGCCACGCGAATTGCATTGCAGCTTGACATATCGGCCGGCAGTGGCAGAAAATTCGGCGGTGACATTTCCGCCTCGGCCTTGAGAGGTGTGCCACACCGAGGTCCATTCCTCGCCGTTGAGGCTCACCAAAATATCATAATTTGAGGCATAGGCGCCCTCCCAGGTCATAATCACACGATTGAGCACGTAGGGGCTTTCAAGGTCGATGGTGATCGACTGATTGTCGGTCCATTCGCTTTCCCAACGGGTGGATGTGTTTCCGTCGGTGACGTTGGAGGCCACATTGTTGTCGCGAGTGGTGGTGGCGGTGGCAGTCTTGCCAAGGGCAAGATTAGCGTCGGCCACATTCACCACATCAACCACGGCTTGGGCACCGCTGAATTGCAAGCGATAAGAGCCAACAGTGCGAGCGGTGAAGGTTTGAGAAGCGAGGTCGTAGGCCACCTCTGTGGCAAGCACGGGATTGGCCTCGTCGGTAATGTCGTAGATTACGGGGGTGAGATTGTCGGCATCAGTCCAAAGACCGCCGAATTGGTTGTAGGCAACCACGCTAAGCTGAGCCGTATCGCCAAGGATGATTGATGTGTGAGCCGGCGACACGCTCACCGACGACATTTTTATAGATTCGCTCACCAGGGCGGATGTCTGAGCCGAGAGGCCATCGGGGGTGGTGGCTGTGATATTCACTGTGCCATAATTATTGGCGATAAAGCGATTGGCGGTGAAGGTGGCATCGGCCATATCGCAAGACCAAGCGGCATCCACGGGATAGGAGTCGCCGGCGAGAGTCCAGGCCACAGCATCGAATTGGTATTCCACGCCCTCGTCGATTACAACCGGCACACTCACATCAAGGCCGATAACATCGCTGTCGGCAGCATCGCAGGGGATGCCATGCACCTCGATTTGATACAGCGAATAGCCATAGACGGTGGCGCGGCTGAGGCCGTGAATGCGCAGATAGCGGCCGGTGGCGCTCACTGCTTGCGAATCGGTGCCCGATTTCGACAGGCCGGTGATGGTTTTCACCGTGGTCCAATCGCTCACGGCCGCCGGAGATGAATTGCCGTCGGGGGCCACCTGGATTTCGTAGGAAGAAGCGTAGGCAGCTTCCCAATCAATCACCACGCGAGTGATATTGCAGGTGCGGCCGAGGTCGACATAGATCCATTGGTCGTCGGTGTGGAGCGAACCCCAGCGAGTGGAGTGGTCGCCATCGGTGGCATGCGATGTGAGACATCCCGCATTTTCCTCGCCCGAGGAATAGGCGTTGCAGCCCAGCGCAATATTGCTCAGAAGCGGGGTGACATAGAGACTATGGGAGAATTGGCGGCTGCCTGATGTAGCTGTGATAGTGTAGCGGCCCGGGGTGGAAGGCGTGAAATTGGCCGATGTGGCCACTTCTGCGCCCGAAGCATCGGTGACGCTCCAGCTGTCGGCGGCCACGGCGTTGCCATATTGGTCGGTGATAGCTGCATCAAAGCTTAGCGCGGTGCCCACCTCGGCAAATTGCATGTTTGGCGAGAAGGTGGCCTCGGTGGCAATCGGAGAATCGTTCACGGTGATTGTGTAGGCTGCGTTGAGATTTTCAGCGGTGGCAATCACCTGAAATTCAGAATTGCGAGGAGCATCGGCATTGATGGAGAGCACACCGTCGGTCAAGGTGGCCGGG
>CAZRCU010000094.1:0-9355 GCA_964598685.1 uncultured Bacteroides sp. | reverse complement strand
CCCACCGGCATTGGCATCCTCTATGGCCGTCGCGACCTCCTCGAGGCCATGCCACCATATCAGGGCGGTGGCGAAATGATTGGACACGTGAGCCTGGTTCGCGGCACCACCTGGGCCGACCTCCCCTACAAATTTGAAGCCGGCACGCCCGACTATGTCGGAGCAGCCGCTCTGGCCACCACGCTCCAATGGATTGAAGAAATCGGAATCGACAACATTGCCCTGCACGAGCAGCAGCTCCTGGCCTACACCACCGACCGTCTGAAGCAAATCCCCGGCATGCGCATCTTCGGCAACGCACCCCACAAATGCGCCGTAATCTCTTTTCTCATTGGCAACGCCCACCACTACGACACCGGCATGCTCCTCGACAAAATGGGCATTGCGGTGCGCACCGGCCACCATTGCGCCCAACCGCTAATGGAACATCTTGGCGTGGAAGGCACCGTGAGAGCATCCTTTGCAGCCTACAACACCGAGGCCGAAGCCGACGCCCTCGTTGCCGCAATCAAGCGCATCGCTCCGCTGCTTGGCGCATAGAATCATGCCCTCCGCGGCTTTTTGCCGCTCCTTTTTTTGAATCTTGCAGAATTTGTTGTAACTTTGGAACGTGTAACTATACACCTAAGACATGACAACTACCCAGCAAAACGACATACCTTCTGAATTTCAAGATATAGCGCCCTACAACGACTCCCAATTCCACGAAAAAATTGCCGAGTTGATTAAAGAGCCCGGATTCGAGCACGCTATCCGTTATGTGATGCCCGATGTCGACTACGATAAATTCACCGCCAACCTCCTGAACATCAGCAGTCAGCACGAATTTCAAGCCAACATAATGGGGCCATTCCTCGAAATGCTTGTCAAAACCACCTCGGCAGGTCTAAGCTGCGGCGGCCTCGACAACTACGACACATCCAAGGCCTACACCTTTATCACCAACCACCGCGACATCGTTCTCGACGCTTCGTTCCTCAACCTTTGCTTCATCCGCAACCAAAAGCCCCTGACGCAAGTGGCCATAGGCAACAATCTGCTAATCTATGAATGGATTACAGATTTGGTAAAGCTCAATCGCAGCTTTATAGTGAAGCGCAACGTGCGCATGGTCGACGCCCTCAACGCCGCCCGTCAGCTCTCGGCCTACATTCACTACGCGCTCAACACCACCCACGAATCTGTGTGGATCGCTCAGCGCGAAGGCCGTGCTAAAGACTCCAACGACCTCACCCAAGAGAGCCTGATCAAGATGCTCAGCCTTGAATCCGGCCAAGACGTCAAGCAAAACATCCTCGACGCCAACCTTTTGCCCGTGGCAATCTCCTACGAGTTCGACCCCAACGACTATCTCAAAGCTCGCGAATTTCTGCTCAAACGTCGCGACCCCGAATTTAAAAAATCTCAGCGCGACGACCTCCTGAGCATGGAAACCGGCCTGTTGCAATTCAAGGGCCATATCCACTTCCAGCTTGGAAAGCCAATCAACGACGACCTCGCCAAATTCGAGGGCACCGGCCGCCAAGAAATCATTCACCACGCTTGCTCGCTTATCGACGCCACTATCCATCGCGCCTACAAAATCTACCCCTGCAACTATATCGCCTACGACCAAATGCAGGGCTCTAATGATATGGCCGCTCACTACACACAGCACGACGTCGACTCGTTCAACAACTACATTGACAGCCAGCTCAACAAGGTGGATGTGGACAATATCACCGACGACGAGCGCAGCTTCATGCGCCAAATGATGCTGACAATGTACTCCAACCCATTGCGCAACCAATTGGCCGCCAACGCTAAAAATTAATCCACCACTCCCAAGATGCGATTCTCACTGATTTTCGCCATCATAGTCACCATTATCGGCGTTCTCACCGATATCTACATATATCGGCAAATCCGCCGTAAAGGCCTTTCGCGCCACATTAGCGGTGCCTATGCAATCTCTGCGGTAGTCACATCAGTGTTAATCCTAATGGCTACGGCTATGCCAAAACGAGCCGGCGGCGATCCCTCATTTCTACACACCATCTGGGTGCTGTTTGCCTACATATCGCTCTACCTGCCCAGATATATTTATGTGATTGGCTCGCTGATTCAGCGCGGGCTAAAAGCCATTTGGCCACATCGCCGCTTCCGCGGAATACCCATTACCACCACAGCCATCGGCGCAGCCATATTCTGCCTGATGTGGTGGGGCGCGCTGATTAATAAATACGACATCAACGTCAACCAAGTTGAAATTCCCGTGGACAATCTCCCTAAGGGATTCGACGGCCTCACTATCGCGCAAATCTCCGACCTCCACCTGGGCACCTACGGCACCGACACCGCCTTTGTAGCCCAACTCGTCGACACCATCAACGCTCTCCACCCCGACGTGATTGTATTCACGGGCGACATCGTGAATCGCCACTCACAAGAAGCAGATCCGTTTATTAATACTCTCTCACGTCTTAATGCTCGCATGGGCGTATGGTCGATCATGGGCAACCACGATTATGGCGACTACCACTCGTGGCATTCACCGACCGAAAAACAGCTCGACATTGCCGAACTTCAACACGCTCAACAACACATGGGCTGGCATATGCTCAACAACGCCCACACCTGGCTGCGCCGCGGCAACGACTCAATCGCTCTAATCGGCGTGGAAAATATCGGCGACAAGCCCTTCCCAATCTACGGCAGCCTTGCCAAGGCCTATCCCGACATCAACGATAGCAACGTAAAAATCTTGCTGAGCCACAATCCCGCCCACTGGGTCGATTCTATTGCCGACAAGCCCCACAGCAACATCCACCTCACCCTCTCAGGCCACACCCACGCCATGCAAATGGAGCTGTTTGGCCTTTCTCCCGCAGCCTGGCGCTACAAGACTTGGGGCGGCCTCTACACCGACAATAAATCACAAAATCTATATGTAAATATTGGCATCGGCGAGGTTGGTTTCCCCGCTCGTATCGGTGCCAACCCCGAAATCACTCTCTTCACCCTTAAATCTAAATAATCACATGGACGACATTCTCGACGTAATTGCATCGCGTCTGAATCTCCCTCGCATACACGTCGCTGCCGCCGCTCGTCTATTAAACGAGGGCGCCACTATCCCCTTCATCAGCAGATACCGCAAAGAAGCCACCGGCGGCCTCGACGAAACCCAAATCCGCCTTATTCAGACAATGATTGAAGCCCTCACTCGCCTCAACGAGCGCCGAGCCGCCATCATTGAATCTATAGAATCGCAGGGCAAGCTCACCGACGACCTGCGCCAACGTATCGAACGGGCCGACACCGCCGCCGAGCTCGAAGACATCTACCTGCCTTACCGACCCAAACGCCGCACTCGAGCCACAATCGCCCGCGAAAACGGCCTTGAGCCGCTTGCCAAAATGATTATGGCCCGCAACGGCCTCTCAAATCCAAGCGCCGCCGCGCAAAGATTTATCAACGACAAAGTGGCCACCACCGACGACGCCATCAACGGCGCAAAAGACATCATTGCCGAATGGCTCACAGAATCGCCGCGCGCACGTCAATCCCTGCGTCAGCGTATGCGCCGCCACGCCATAATTCGCTCATCCGTGGCCAAAGGGCGCGAAGCCGATGCCGACAAAGATTTCAAAAACTACGTCAACTTCTTCCACCCTCTCAGAGCAATCGCCTCCCACCAATATTTAGCACTTCGGCGCGGCGAAGCGCTCGGCGTGCTCAACCTCGACATCGAAATCGACGAGCAACGCGCCATCGACGAGCTCACAAAGCAATTCACGCCTCAGCAATCGGCACAAGAATCGGCTAAAATCATTGCCCAAGCCGTGTCCGACGGCTACAAGCGCCTGCTACGCCCTCAAATCGAAACCGAGCTATCTGCCGAATGGAAATCCACTGCCGACCAAGCCGCAATTTCGCTCTTTAGCGACAACCTGCGCCAACTTCTGCTCGCTGCGCCTTTGCGTGGCCATAAAGTGATTGCAATCGACCCCGGCTATCGCACCGGATGCAAGGTGGTGGCTCTCGACCAAAATGGCAATCTCCTCGACGACGACGTAATTTACCCAAATCCGCCGCAAAACGACACTGTCGCCGCCACTCGCACAATCATGCGCCTGATTGATACCTACGACATCGACACCATCGCGCTGGGCGATCGCACCGCTTCGCGCGACACCGCCGCCTTCCTTCACGAATCGTCAATCGACGACTTTGTCAAGGTCTACGTCGTCAGCGAAAACGGCGCATCGGTCTACTCGGCTTCCGACCTCGCTCGCCACGAAATGCCCGACAAAGATGTCACTGTGCGCGGCGCCGTATCAATCGGGCGCCGACTCATCGACCCGCTGGCCGAATTGGTTAAAATCGACCCCAAATCTATAGGCGTAGGCCAATATCAGCACGATGTAGACCAAGCAGCCCTGCGCGACGCGCTTGATTTCACCGTCACCAGCTGCGTGAATCTGGTGGGCGTCGACCTCAACACAGCATCCCCACGCCTGCTCAGCTATATCTCGGGCATCGGCCCGGCCATGGCCGAAAAGATTGTCGACTACCGCACTCAGCACGGCGCATTTGCCTCGCGCGACGAACTTAAAAAAGTGCCCCGCCTCGGCGACAAAACATATCAACAAGCCGCCGGATTCTTGCGCGTGCCGTCTTCCAAAAATCCATTGGACAACACCGGCATTCACCCCGAAAGCTACAACGTGGTCACTCGCATGGCCGCCGACCTTGGCGTCGACCTCGCCTCCCTGCCGGCCAATAATGATTTAATCAATAAGATCAACCCAGCCAATTATGCCCAAGCCGGCACACATACCGTGGCCGACATAATCGCCGAGCTCCGCAAGCCCGGCCGCGACCCCAGGCTTGATGCCGCCAACGTCGACTTCGACCCAACTATCACCTCAATCGACGACCTCAAGGCCGGCATCATCCTCCCAGGAAAGGTCAACAACATCACCGCCTTCGGCGCGTTTATCGACATAGGCATCAAAGAAAACGGCCTGCTCCACATCTCGCAAATGTCGCATCGCCGCCCAGTCAACCCCGGCGACATCGTTAAAATCGGCCAAATCCTCAACGTCCGCGTAATCGACGTCGACTACGACCGCCATCGCATTTCACTCTCGATTTTAGACTTATGACACACCACGCCACAATCTGCCTTGGCAGCAACACATCCGACCGCGCCGACAAGCTCAGCGCTGCGCTCTCTGCCATTGGCATTGTGGCCGAAATCACTGCACAAGGCATCGCCACCACCTCGCCCGACATTACAGGTCGCGGCGACGACTATTTAAACATGGTGATTACCTGCACCACCAACCTCGCGCTCGACCGTTTCAGCGAGACTCTCGGCAAAATCGAATCTCGGCTGGGCCGCACGCCGCAGTCCAAGAGCATTGCATCAATGCCCATCGACATCGACATTGTGGTTTGGGATAATAATATAATTAGCGAAGCTGATTTTTCGCGCAGCTATTTCACATTGAGCTACGCATCACTGAAGTCAAAGCAATAATTCTTGAGGGCCTTCACGCAGCACCTCAGGCGCCGACGAATCGGTGACATCAACCACCGCCGACGGCACCACGCCGCCCTGCCCTGCATCAAGAATCAGCTCGGCCACATCGCCATAATGCATCGCAATCGACGCAGGATCCACAGCCTCGGCATCATCGGCAATCTCCACCGACGTCGACAGCACCGGATGCCCCAATTGGCGAGCCAATTCACATGCAATAGCACAATCAGGCACTCGAACACCCACGCTGCGCCGCCCCTTAAACACCTTTGGCAGCCGTGTTGAAGCCGGCAATATAAAGGTGAACGGCCCCGGCAAATTAGCCTTTAACAAGCGAAACGCGCGATTGTCAATTTTGGCATATTCGGCCGCTTGCGATATATCGGCACACACCACCGACAGCAACTGCTTCTCCGGATTAATATCCTTGACACGGCACAATCGCTCCACGGCTCGACCATCCAACGCATCACAGCCAAGCGCATATAGTGTGTCGGTGGGATAAATCACCACCTTGCCATTCTCCAACGCTTCTACAGCTCGCGACAAATAGCGCTCGTTGATACTACCACCGAAAAACTCAAGAATTTCCATAGTGAGTAAATGTAATATTGCGTCCGGCTGCATATTGCTCCAGCAATCTGCGCGTCAAAGCCTCCATTTCGTCGGCCCCGTCCCTTCCGCTATACATATTTATAGTCATTAGCAGATGATGTGTGTCGGGGCTAAGCTTGGTGCGGTCGTTGTCAGATGTTGGAGTCCCCACCCCGCCCACGGCATCGCGAAACACCGGCAAGCACGCGATATTCAACTGTCCGCGGCCAATAGCCTCGTAGGGCTCGCCTTCACGGCCTACGCCAAGGCACAGCCGACCGCCCTCGATTTTATCACGGTCAAAGCCCCCGATTGAATGTCCTGTGAGAATTGAAATCAGATTAATAAGATCTATAACTGTGAGCGTGCGATATAATTCAAGTCCCTTGACACAGCGGCGACACAATGCCTCGGCCGACGGACGATAGCGATTCGGCTCCTTTCCCAGCGCCTTGTAGGCCTTGCGCGTAGCCAAAATAGCGCTCTGCTTATTCACCATATCCATTGGCATATTATCATGCAAATTTTTAGCCGCTGCTGTGATTTCAGCCCACAATGCATCGTCGGTGGGACCGTTTTCCACGTCGGCCTCCACCACAATTTCATACAAATCCGGTGCAGCTGCTCTCACTGCATCCTCTATCTCGATTTCAATCATACACAAAAATTTTTCAAGTCTGAGAGTCGCATAATATCAGCGACACCCCGGCTCTGCAAAATTAATGATTAAATTGAAGATATTCCACATATTAGCTATAAAATTTATTCCCAAGCACACGCAAATCTTATCCAATAGTTTCAGCCACCCGGTTTAAATCCGCTTTCGCCCTACTTATCTACAATTTAACATACTTTAAGCCCAAAACCTAACCGCTTTATTCAAATTTGGGCTACCTTTGTGACGCGAAAATATTGTTTTAAGGATGCAGGGACTCAGCCGTCAGCGGTCGGGTTTCTTCATTTTTTATTCTACCCTGAATTAACTCTAACTCCCAATAATCTAAGCACTACACTATTATGGCTATCACCTACATGACCAAGGATGGTTATAAAAAGAAGATGGAAGAAATCGCTTATCTTGAAAACGTTAAGCGTCCTGAAATATCTCGTGCAATCGCTGAGGCTCGTGACAAAGGCGACCTTTCCGAAAATGCCGAATACGATGCTGCCAAAGAGGCCCAAGGCATGCTCGAAATGAAAATTTCTCAGCTCAAAGACCTCGTTGCCAACGCCCGCATCCTCGACGAATCTAAGCTCAATTGCGAGGAAGTGCAAATTCTCAACCGCGTTAAGATTAAAAACGTGGCCAACGGCATGGTTATGGAATACACCATCGTGGCCGACTCCGAAGCTAATCTTAAAGAAAAGAAAATCGCCGCTTCAACCCCTATCGCTCAAGGCTTGATTGGTCACAAAATTGGCGATACTGTCGAGGTCAAGGCTCCCGCAGGTATGATTAAATTTGAAATCATCGACATACAGATTTAATTCCCTCTAAAATTATGGCATCTATTTTCTCTCGCATAGTGGCCGGCGAAATCCCTTCTTATCGCGTAGCCGAGGACAATGCCCACTATGCTTTCCTCGATATTAATCCCGTGGCCGAAGGCCATGTGCTCGTAATTCCAAAGCGCGAAGTCGACTATATTTTCGACCTCACCGACGACGAATACGCCGCTCTGCAACTCTTTGCCAAGCGCGTGGCCGACGCCATCAAAAAGGCCATCCCTTGCCGCAAGGTGGGCATGGCTGTGCTCGGCCTCGAAGTGCCTCACGCACACATCCACCTTGTGCCCCTTAACTCCGAGGGCGACATGGATTTCCACAACAAAAAAAATATCGACTCTCAACGAATGGCCGAAATCGCCGCTGCCATCGCCAAGAATTTTTGCTAACCATCTGCTCTCCTCTTTTCAAACCCTTTCTTGCACACAATGAAAAAAGCAACCTTTGCAGCCGCCATTCTGGCTGCTGCTTTCGCCACCGGCTGCCAAGACAATCATGGTTGGTCGGTCAGCGGTAATATTGCCGACGCCGACGGCCAATCTATCGCCATTGAAGCTTTCAACAACGGCAATTGGTACGTTGTCGACTCTATCCACCCCGCTGCCGACGGATCATTCAAATATCAAGCCGACGCCCCGGCCGCTTATCCCGATGTGATGCGCCTTTCTCTCAACGGCCACAACATCTACTTTCCGATCGACTCTATCGACCACATCAATATCACCGCTTCGGCCAAATCATTTGACACCGACTACCACATGAGCGGCACACCCAGCGCCGACGCTATCCGCTCGCTCGACAGCATTATCAACGTCTCTGTTGCCGCCAACGGCCCTGCCGCCACTCGCATGAATCAAGAGCTCAAAAAAGAACTCTTCAGCCGTGCATATGCCGACACCACCGTGGTATCTATCTACTACCTTATCAACAAAGCCATCGACGGCCAGCCACTCTTCGACACCCACAACTCCGCCGACCTACGTCTCTATGGCGCCGTTGCTCAGCGATTCGCCGTCACACGCCCCAACGATGCCCGCACAGTCTACTTCACCGACACCTATCGCAATGCCAAGGCAGCACTCTCCAACCCCGGCACACAAGTGATTGAAGTGGGCCAAACCTCGCTATTTGAGATTGCTCGCTACGACATCAACGGCAAGCTACAATCACTCAAAGAAAAAGCATCTAAAGGCAACGTCGTAGTGCTCAGCTTCACCGCCTACTCGCTCGATGGCTCGCAAGAATACAACCTCGCGCTAAGCAAGCTCTGGAATCAACACCACGCATCAGGCCTCGACATCTACCAAATCTCGTTCGACTCCGACGAGACCGCATGGCGCACCAGCGCAGCCAATATCCCCTGGACTGCCGTATGGAATGCCACCACCGATGGCGACACCGCTCTGCGTCAATACAACGTAGGCGCAATCCCCGCCACATTCATCATCGACCGTTCCGGCTCTATTGCCGCGCGCGTCACCAATCCCGCCAATTTAGCCTCTGAAGTTGAGAAATACCTCTAATCAGAGCCCCATATTCAAGCAAGCGACACCGCCCCGCGATGTCGCTTGCTTTCGTTTTTACAAATCCACAGACACACATCCACCCACGTCGTACCCATAAGCGTATCCATTGCCAGTAGGGATGCACCATGGTGCATCCTAATCACAATGTACTGATAATCATCACCGTAACCATCCGTCACTCCCCAAAAAAAGGCTGTGC
>CAZRCU010000093.1:0-9368 GCA_964598685.1 uncultured Bacteroides sp. | reverse complement strand
GCGGCGATTCTGCGGCGACGATCGAGCACGATTGGGCGAGGCGAGCGACCGGGCCACAAGCGACAGTCGAGGCGTGGAGAATCTGACAGGACTGCCCCCGACCCCACCAAGATGGCATCGAATTGCGAGCGCCAACGATGCATCAGAGCAGAGCTAAGCGCGGTGGAGAAATGCTCGGGATGGCCTGCGGGGCGAGTGCTATCGAGCCAACCGTCGGCCGATTGCGCCCATTTCAGCATGATAAAGGGGCGATGATTTTCGTGGGCGGTGATGAATCGCGCGTTCAGGCTGCGGCTTTCGTCGGCGAGCACGCCTTCCACCACTTCCACGCCGGCATCGCGCAGCATCTTTATGCCGCGACCGGCCACTTCCTTGAAGGGGTCGCCGGCGCCCACCACCACACGTGGAATGCCGCAGTCGATGATTAATTTGGCACAAGGCGGTGTTTTGCCCCAATGCGAACAAGGCTCAAGAGTGACATACATTGTGGCATCGCGAAGCAGCGATTTATCCTTGACAGATGAAACGGCATTGACCTCGGCATGGCCTTCGCCACATTTGCGATGGTAGCCTTCGCCGATAATTTTTCCTTGAGAATCGACAATCACGGCGCCAACCATAGGATTTGGCGATGTGTTGCCACGGCCGTGAGCAGCGAGCTCAAGAGCGCGTTTCATATATATTGTGTCGTAGTTCATACCACAAATTTAGCGATAATTGAGTAGACGAGCAAAGCAATGCTTTTATAAATCGAAAAAAGGAAGCTCGGCGCCTGCCGAACTTCCTTGACTTTTGAACTTAGTCGGGGTGACTAGACTCGAACTAGCGACCTCACGCCCCCCAGACGCGTACTCTAACCAACTGAGCTACACCCCGTGTTGTTTTCAAAAGCGATGCAAAGGTAGGCACTTTTTCGGAAACGTGCAAATATTTTGGCGAAAATTTTTCAAAAAAAATTTGAATTTTGAAAATACACATTATTTAATTAATCATATTTGCTCAAGTGCGGGAAATTCATTACCTTTGTTCGTTAAAAATAAAAATTCATCAGTCACAAATATGGCAGAAGCAACAGAGAATTACGACGCTAATAAAATCCAGGTGCTTGAAGGCCTGGAGGCCGTGCGTAAACGCCCGGCGATGTATATTGGCGACATCTCGGCCAAGGGTCTCCACCACCTGGTGTATGAGGTGGTAGACAACTCTATCGACGAGGCCCTTGCAGGTTATGCAAAGAAAATCGACGTAACAATCAATAAAGACAACTCAATCACCGTAATCGATGATGGTCGTGGTATTCCTGTAGATTTCCACGAAAAAGAGCAAAAGAGTGCTCTTGAAGTTGTGCTCACCGTGCTTCACGCCGGTGGCAAGTTTGACAAAGGCTCATACAAGGTATCGGGCGGTCTGCACGGCGTAGGCGTGTCGTGTGTAAATGCGCTGTCCACCTATCTGCGTGCCGAAGTGCACCGCAACGGCAAAGCATATATGCAAGAATATTCTTGCGGCAAGCCCACATCCGAGCTCAAGATTATCGGCGACAGCAACCACACCGGTACATCTATCACATTCAAGCCCGATGCATCAATCTTCACCGAGACCGTCTACGACTACAACACATTGGCAAATCGTCTGCGCGACTTGGCATTCCTCAACGCCGGCATCACTCTTAATCTGACCGATTTGCGCGTTGAAAGCGAAGATCAGGAGCCCAAGCACGAGACATTCTATTCGAGCAAAGGTCTGCGCGAATTCGTTGAGTATATCGACTCTAACAAGGAATCACTGATCGGCGATGTTATCGACCTCAACACCGAGCGCCAAGGCATCCCCGTGGAAGTGGCTCTTACCTACAACAACACCTACAACGAAAATATCTATTCGTTTGTAAACAATATCAACACCATCGAGGGTGGTACACACCTCACCGGCTTCCGTCGCGGCCTCACAATGACTCTGAAAAAATATGCCGAGGACAACAATCTGCTGAAAAACGCCAAGGTGGAAATCACCTCTGACGACTTCCGCGAAGGCCTCACCGCTGTGATTTCAGTGAAAGTGATGGAGCCTCAATTTGAAGGACAGACCAAGACCAAGCTTGGCAACAACGAGGTGATGGGCGCCGTACAAGTGGCAGTGAGCGAAGCTCTAAAGATTTATCTGGAGGAGCATCCTCGCGAAGCCAAAGCAATCGTGGAAAAAGTGGTGTTGGCCGCACAAGCTCGCCACGCCGCCCGCAACGCTCGCGAAAAAGTGTTGCGTAAATCTCCGCTGTGGAGCGGTGGTCTGCCCGGCAAATTGGCCGACTGCTCAAGCCGCACCGCCGAAGATTGCGAATTGTTCCTTGTCGAAGGTGACTCGGCAGGTGGTACTGCAAAGAAAGGCCGCAACCGCCAATTCCAGGCCATCCTGCCACTCCGCGGTAAAATCCTCAACGTGGAAAAAGCCATGGAGCACAGAATCTTTGAGAGCGACGAAATCACCAACATGTTCCGCGCGCTGCGCGTGACCATCGGCACCGAGGACGATCCCAAGGCCGTAAACATCTCGAAGCTGGCTTATCACAAGATTATCATCATGACCGATGCCGATGTGGACGGTGCCCACATTGCCACACTGCTGATGACATTCTTCTTCCGCCGCATGCGTCCCATCATCGAGCAGGGCTATCTATATTTGGCCACCCCGCCATTGTATAAATGTAAATGCGGCAAGGCCGAGGAATATTGCTGGACCGATCAGCAAGTGCAGCAATTCATCGACAGCCACGCCGGCAAGACCACCGTGGCACGCTACAAAGGTCTTGGCGAGATGAGCGATACCGAGCTCCGCGACACCACAATGAGCCCCGAGCACCGCATCCTCAAGCAAGTGACCATCAACGACGCCGCCGAAGCCGACCGCATCTTCTCGATGCTTATGGGCGAAGACGTGGGCCCACGACGCGATTTTATCGAATCCAACGCCACCTACGCCAATATCGACGCTTAAACATATCGCGCGGCGCCCAATATTGGGTGCCGCGTGCTTTTTACCGAACGACTATTCCATCCCGAGTGTTATTACACCGACAGAACACAAATAATCCTAAACCATATCGAAATGGCACGCAACAAGAAAACATCGGCCGAATCTAATAATATACGCACAGCTGTTGACCAATTTATTGCCAACCCCACATCTCCGACATTCAACTATAAACAAGTGTCATCGGCCATAGGGGTGCAAAATCCACCACAGCTGCGCGCCGTGGCTCTGTATCTTGCCGAACTTGCCTTTGACGGAGAGCTAATTGAAGTGGCTCCCGGCAAATACAAGCCTATCACACGTGCCGTTACAGCCATCGGCACATTTGTGCGCCTGCGCAACGGTAAAAACTCGGTAATAACCGATGAAGACGGACAGTCGATTTTTGTGGCCGAGCGCAATTCAATGCATGCGCTCAACGGCGACCGCGTGAATGTGACAATTGCCGCTCGCGTGAAAGGCCGTGAGCCCGAGGCCATCGTAAATGAAATTATCGAGAAAAAAGAGCAAACCTTTATCGGCACGCTGCGTGTGGACAAGGGGTTTGCCACCTTGATTCCCGACTCGAAATATTTGGCAGCCGACATCATGATTCCGCGAGCAAAGCTCCACGGCGGCAAGACCGGCGACAAGGCTATCGTAAGAATCACAGAATGGCCTGAAGATGCAAACAATCCTCGCGGCGAAGTGGTGGACATTCTGGGCAAAACCGGCGAAAATGATGCCGAAATTCATGCAATTTTAGCAGAATTCGGCTTGCCATACAAATATCCGGCAGCTGTAGAAAAAGCCGCCGAACGCATCGAAGCCGGCATCACCGACGAGGAGGTGGCAAAGCGCGAAGATATGCGCGGCGTGACCACATTCACCATCGACCCCAAAGATGCCAAAGACTTTGACGACGCGCTGTCGATTCGCCAACTTGCCAACGGCAATTGGGAAGTGGGCGTACACATTGCCGACGTGACACACTATGTGCGCCCCGACACCCTATTGGACCGCGAGGCACAAGATCGCGCCACCTCGGTATATTTGGTCGATCGTGTGGTGCCCATGCTGCCCGAACATCTTAGCAACGGCATCTGCTCGCTGCGTCCCGACGAAGACAAGCTCACATTCTCAGTAATATTTGAGATGGATTCGCGCGCCAAAGTGATAAATTCGCGCATCGGCCGCACAGTGATTCGCTCTGACCGCCGATTCACCTACGAGGAAGCTCAAGAGGTGATCGAAACCGGCCAAGGCGACATGGTGCACGAAATCACCACATTGGATTCGCTGGCCAAAATCTTGCGCAAAGAGCGCTATGAAAACGGCTCGGTGGATTTCGACCGCGTTGAGGTGAGATTCGACATCGACGAAAAGGGCCACCCCACAGGAGTATATTTCAAAGAGTCGAAAGACGCCAACAAGCTCATCGAAGAATTTATGCTGCTGGCCAATCGCACAGTGGCCACCTATGTGGGCAAAGTGGCAGGCTCAAAGAAGCCCAAAGCATTTGTGTATCGCGTGCACGATGTGCCCGACCCCGACAAGCTAAACAATCTATCGTCGCTGTGCAAAACATTCGGCTACAAATTGCGCACAAGCGGTGCCACAAAAGATGTGAACCGCTCTCTCAATAAAATGCTCTCAGAGGTAAAGGGCAAGGGCGAGGAAAACTTCCTATCCACGCTGGCCGTGCGCTCAATGGCCAAGGCCATCTACACCACGGTGAACATCGGCCACTATGGCTTGGGATTTGACTACTACACCCACTTCACCTCGCCAATCCGCCGCTATCCTGATATGATGGTTCACCGTCTGCTCGAACGCTATTTGCGCGGCGGCCGCTCTGTGAACATCGAAAAGCTTGAAGAAGAATGTAAACATTCGTCCGACCAAGAGCAATTGGCCGCAAATGCCGAGCGCGCCTCAATAAAATACAAGCAGGTGGAATATATGAACGACCACCTTGGCGAAGTGTATTCAGGCTGTATCTCGGGCGTGACTGAATGGGGCCTATACGTGGAATTGGACGAAAACAAGTGTGAAGGTTTGGTGCCGGTGCGCGACCTTGCCGACGACTACTATGATTTCGACGAGACCAACTATTGCTTGGTGGGCCGTCGCCACAACAACCGCTATCGTCTGGGCGATGCCGTGCAAGTGCAGGTGGCACGCTGCAACCTCGACCGCAAGCAGCTCGACTTTGTACTCGTGGATGAAAAGAACCCGCCACGCTCGCTCAGCAATCTCGGAGCCGTGCCCACAACCCGACAAGCAAAGCAATCCAAGCAATCAAAACAATCGAAATATAAACAGAAAAAGAGCCGTCGCGGCTCATCTAACCGCGTATCGAAACGCAAATGAGAACACATATTTGTATAGAACATCTAAAAATTAGAGCCTATCACGGCGTGGCGGCTCGCGAACGCCGTGTGGGCAATGATTTTGAAGTGAGCGTAAAGCTATTTTACGACGCTTCGGAAGCCATGCGCACCGACCGTGTGGCATCAGCCATCAATTATGCCGATGTGGCAGAAGAGGTGCGCCGCCAAATGGCCATTCCATCGGCTCTGCTTGAGCACATCGCAGGCCGCATCCAGCAAGCGCTTGTCAAAAGGTACGGCTCTATCACAGGCGGAGTAATCACAATCACCAAGCTGCGGCCGCCGGTGGCCGGTGCGCCATTCTCAGCCTCGTTTACCGTAGAATGGTAGCCGCCAATAAAATTTTCATGCAATTGTAAATTCGTTTAACCCGCTCTCTCGCCCCTACCCCATTATCCATGACAATGAAACGCATCATAATCCTGATTGGCACAATTATATCAGCTATTGCATCTTATGCGCAAATCAACACCGACCAAGTGTTGCGCGTGGGCCAGAATGCACTGTATTTCGAGGATTATATGCTCTCAATACAATATTTCAACCGCGTGATTCAGGCCAAGCCGTATCTGGCTCAGCCCTATTTTTATCGCGCGATTGCCAAACTCAACCTCGAGGACTATCTCGGCGCCGAAGCCGACGCCTCACTGGCCATTGAGCGCAACCCCTATCTCACCGACGCATGGGAAGTGCGCGGAGTGGCTCGCCAAAACTTGCAGCGCAACGCCGATGCCATCACCGACTACGACCATGCTCTCGAGCTTTTGCCTCGCAACCGCCAGCTGCTCTTCAACAAGGCTCTTGCACAATACGACATTGAACGCTACGACGCTGCCGACTCCACATTCACTGCGCTATTGACCTATTATCCGGGCTTCGACTCGGGCTATTTGGGTCGAGCAAGGCTAAATATCGCGCGTGGCGACACTATTGCCGCCGAGGCCGATATCAATCACGCCATCGAAATCAACCCCAAGGCCGCCAACGCATATATCATGCGCGCCGACATCGCTATTCATCGCAACGTCAACGACTCGCTGGCCCTGGCCGACATGAACGAAGCCATCAAGCTGATGCCTCGTGCCGCAGGATTATACGTCAACCGCGCCTACCTGCGCTATCGCGCCGACGATTATTTCGGAGCGTTTGCCGATTTCGACTATGCCCTACAACTCGATCCAATCAACGAGGTGGCACTATCCAATCGCGCCATGCTGCTAATGGAGACCGGCGCCAACGACAAGGCCCTCGTCGACCTGAATCGTCTGTTGGAATTGCGGCCCAACGATGCTAATGCCCACTACAATCGTGCACTCGTAAACAAAGAGAAAGGCCTATACAAAGACGCTATCGCCGACATCAACTTTGTGATTGATGCAGCGCCCGACCTGCCCGAGCAATATTATGTGCGCGCCTCTATTTATCGCGCCATGGGCGATTTGCGACGCGCCGAGGCAGATGGCCGCAAGGCTCGACAATTGGCCATAAAGCTCACCGACAGCTACGACGGCGAGGGATACGTAGAGCCATCCAACCCCGAAGAGGAAGCCGCACACAAATTCCACGTTCTCACCACTATCGACGACAATGCCGAGATTCAAGAAGAATACAACAACACGGCCATTCGCGGCAAGGTGCAAGACCGCAATCTGCAAATCGAGCCCGAAGGATGGATGGAAATCGCCTACTATGCGCAAAGCGGCGAGCTGCGCAATTCCGACTATTATATCAAAGAGGTGGACGAGCTTAATGCCAAGCGCATATTGCCTCACAATCTCATCGTTACGCCCGCAATCGCCAATATCGACAACGAGACCGGCGCAACGCATTTCCGCTCAATCGAATATTACAACTCGTATCTATCCACCCACACCCCTCGCGCAATCGACTATATCGCACGAGCCATGGACTTTATGACGCTGCGCGACTATGCCGCATCGGCCCGCGACCTCGACCGCGCCATCGCGCTCACCCCCGATGCCGCAATCGGCTACATACTGCGCGCGCAAGCTCGCTATCACAATTGGCAGCTTGAGCGCAACGCACCGGCACAAGCCGACCTCGACCTTACCGCGCGCAACACCATCAGCCGCAAAGCGCTCGACGATATTCTTGCCGATTTGAATCGCGCTGCCGAAATTTCTCCGCGCACCGCCGAGGTGTGGTACAACAAAGCCATCGTTCATATCGCCGAAAACGATTATACATCGGCTCTCGCGGCCCTAAATCAAGCTATCGACTTGAAGCCAGAGATGGGCGAGGCCTGGTATAATCGCGGCTATATCTACCTAAAACTCGGCAACGAGCGCGCCGGCATCTCCGACCTCAGCCGCGCGGGCCAGTTGGGCATCTTGCCTGCCTACAATCTCATCAAGAGAATAACACAATAACTTAAATAATACATAACCTAACCTATCGAACCTGAAAATGTTCACAAACGAAGACCTTACACAATTGGCCGCGCACGGCATCGAACCGGCGACGGCGCAAGCGCAACTACAACGCTTTGTTACCGGATTCCCATATTTGAAGCTCGCCGCATCGGCCACCGTGGGCCACGGCATTGAATCACTTTCGCCCGAACAAGAGGCCGCAGCTGTGGCTCGATGGAAAAAATATCTTGCCGACGGCGGAGAAGTGGCAAAATTTGTGCCCGCTTCAGGAGCTGCATCACGCATGTTCAAGGCCTTATTTGCATTTGTCGACGGCAAAGAAGACACTGCCGCACCCGGCTCGCCGGTGGCTCAACTGCTCGAGAATCTCGATCGTCTGCCATTCTTGGCACAGCTCAACGCCACCACAACTCGCCTATATGGTGCCGACACTCATAAATTGCTCGCCGCCGGCCGTCAAAAAGATATAATCGCTGCCATTATCCGCCAAGAAGGCATGAACTATGGCGGCCTACCCAAGGCGCTGCTCACATTCCACCGCAACGGCTCGGCTACTCGCACCCCGCTTGAGGAACATTTGGCCGAAGGCGCTCAAACTGCCGCCTCGCATGGCCAAGTGAATCTCCACTTCACCGTATCGGCCGACCACCGCAAGCTGTTCGAGGCTAAAATCAAAGAAGCCACCCCTGCAATGGAAGCCGCCTATGGCGTGAAATACAATATCAGCATTTCTGAGCAAAAGCCCTCGACCGACACAATCGCCGCCGCGCTCGACAACTCGCCGTTCCGCACCGACGACGGCCGATTGGTGTTCCGCCCCGGCGGCCACGGCGCCTTGATTGCCAACCTTGGCGATATGGATTCGGCCGTGGTGTTCATAAAGAATATCGACAATGTGGTGCCCGACTCGCTGCGCCAATCCACAATACAATACAAGCAAGTGCTGGCCGGCACGCTCATCTTGGTGCACGACCAAATCGAAAAATACCTGAAGGCACTGCGCCAAGGCAATTACGACGACGCTTTGCTGGCCGAAATTGTTGGCTTCATGCGCAAGACGCTCTCCACCGATTCCACTAAATTCGACACTCTCCACGGCGCTGAACTGGCCAAATATCTCGAAGCCAAGCTGAATCGCCCCGTGCGCGTGTGCGGCATGGTGCGCAACGATGGCGAGCCCGGCGGCGGCCCGTTCCTGGCCTACAATGCCGACGGCTCTGTATCGCCTCAGATTCTGGAATCGACCCAAATCGACCACAACAACGCCGAATACATGGAAATGATGGGCCACGCCACCCACTTCAACCCCGTCGACCTCGTTTGCTACATCAAGGACATCGATGGCAAGCGTTTCGACCTGCCCGCCTATGTCGACGCGCTCACCGGCTTCATTTCGTCGAAATCATTTGCCGGCAAAGAGCTCAAGGCGCTTGAGCTGCCCGGCCTGTGGAACGGAGCCATGAGCGATTGGTGCACAGTGTTTGTAGAGGTGCCGTCATCAACCTTTAATCCCGTAAAGACAGTCAACGACTTGCTGCGCCCCGCGCATCAGTCGTAATTCCGACATACGACCCAG
>CAZRCU010000092.1:0-9385 GCA_964598685.1 uncultured Bacteroides sp. | reverse complement strand
GCCACGTGCCCGGCCGCGGATTCGAGCAAATGCACGATGTGGACTTCGTGCTCGACTTTTTAGCGCCCGACCGCTACCACATTAAATATAATTCTGAAGACGACGGCGCATTTGCCGCCTTCACACTGCCTGTGCGCGAGGGCATCCGCATCTCAAAATCCCTGCGCGAAACATAGCGTCAAGGGCGTTACCACAATTTCAAAACATCTATATTATGAAATCATGGATTATAATAATTATCGTTTGCACGATATATAGTATAATAATGCATCCAATTGCAAACGCAATAAATAAGAAAACAAGCAATAAGTGGCTCTCTTTCGCCCTTAAATTCGCCATCTCTTTTGCAATCCTCTTTATATTATACTTAATCGCCGACTCTCTCGGATTCAGCCATCATTGACCTCCTGCACAGTCCTTGATTTCATGTAATCAGCAGGGGTCCAAAAGGGGCATTCGAATCGAATCGCAACGCATATATATCCGAATATCAGCTATATACATCGGCAAATTTCATGTAACCGTCATGTAACACACAGGCTTTCCAAGAGGTATTGCGCAGGTGGAAAATATTTTGTAACTTTGCAGCCGAAAAATGTGGACAGATTTGGCTGCTTGCAACCACTTGAAAAAATGCTAAAAAACATCGTTGCGCAAGGCGTGCTCTTCGTGATGCCTTGCAATAGCCAAATCACCCGCATATCTTGACAAAAGATAGGCGGATTTTTATTAATTACTAAAAGCAAATTGGCTATGAACTACCTATTTACTTCCGAATCAGTATCCGAAGGCCACCCCGACAAAGTGGCCGATCAAATCTCCGACGCCATCCTCGACGAATTTTTGGCTCGCGACCCAAAATCGAAAGTGGCTTGCGAAACTCTTGTGACCACCGGCCAAATCGTTATCGCCGGCGAAATCGGCTCGGATGCCTATATCGACATCATGGGCACCGCTCGCCGAGTGGTGAACGAAATCGGCTATAATCGCTCGGAATTGGGCTTCGACGGCTCATCATGCGGCGTGCTGTTGGCCGTGCATGAGCAGAGTGCCGACATCAACCGCGGCGTCGACCGCGAGCTCCCCGAAGAGCAAGGCGCCGGCGACCAAGGCATGATGTTTGGCTATGCCACATCCGAAACTCCGCTTTATATCCCGCTGACATTGGCTCTGAGCCACGCCCTGGTGAAAGAGCTGGCAGCGGTGCGCCGCGAAGGCAAAGTGATGACATATCTGCGTCCCGACTCAAAGAGCCAGGTGACAGTGGAATACACCGCCGAGGGCGTGCCCGTGCGAGTTGACACAATCGTGGTATCGACACAGCACGATGAATTTATCACCACCGACTGCGGCCTCGACCAAGACGCTTGCGACGCCAAGATGCAGCAAACCATCGAACACGACATCCGCGAAATCATCTTGCCGCGCGTAGTGGCTCAACTACCCGACAGCATCAAGACATTAATCGACAGCGATGTACGCCTGCTCGTCAACCCCACCGGCAAATTCGTGATTGGCGGCCCCCACGGCGACACCGGCCTCACCGGCCGCAAAATAATTGTCGACACCTACGGCGGCCACGGCGCACACGGCGGCGGCGCCTTCTCCGGCAAAGACCCCTCGAAAGTCGACCGCTCGGCAGCCTATGCCGCTCGCCACATCGCCAAGAACCTCGTGGCAGCCGGCGTTGCCGACCGCGTGCTGGTTCAGGTGGCCTATGCAATTGGCAAGGCCGAGCCCGTGAGCTTGGCGGTAAACACCTACGGCACAGCCAAGGTGGCTCTGACCGATGGCGAAATCTCTGCTCGCGTGAACACACTTTTCGATATGCGACCCAACTCGATTGAACGCCAACTGAAATTGCGCGCTCCGATCTATCGCGAGACCGCCTCGTATGGCCACGTAGGTCGCACCCCGCGCACCGTCACAAAGCACTTTGTCGACGGCAACGGCAAGCCCTTCAGCCTCGATGTCGAACTTTTCACATGGGAAAAACTCGACCGCGTGGACGATGTGAAAAAGGCCTTCAACCTGTAAAAATCACATTCTATATAGTCATTACGACCTCTCAGCGCACCAAAAAATCGCGCCGAGAGGTCGTTTTTTTAACGCGAAAGGCGCTGACACGGGGCAAAGTGCGATAATTTTTTTCAAAAAAAGGCCGTTAATTTTTATTTTCGCGGGAAATAGCGTATCTTTGTGCGATTGTATTGGAAAAATAATTTAAAAACGCTAAATAAATCAATGGCAACTCTTGAAAAAATCCGAAGCAAGTCTGTGCTACTATTTATCATCATCATTGTAGCCCTTCTTGCATTTATCCTCGGAGACTTCCTAACCTCGGGCCGCACCTACTTCGGCTCAGGAACTACTGTGGCCAAAGCCGGTAGTGCGAAAGTCGACTACACTGATTATCAAACCCGTCTGAATGCCGCCGCTGAAAACACTCGCAATCAGAATCAAGACAACGACGAGCTTGCTCAGGAAGTGATCACAACCCTTCTTACAGAGAAGATGCTCCAACAGGAGTATGACGCTCTTGGCATTAAAGTAACCGACAAAGAGCTCTCTGATGCTCTCACCGGCGAAAACCTTCACCCCGCTGCCTATCAATTCATTGCCAGCGTATCGCAACAGCTCAACTTGCCTCAAGCAAGCGGTGCAGCTGTGTTTGAAGCAATCACTAAACCCGAAAAATATGGCATCCGCCCCGAAGCTGCCCAACAGCTCCAACACTATTGGGCTCAGCTTGAGGAAGGCGTAGAGCAAGCTATGCTCGAAGCCAAGTTCAACCGCTTGGTTCTCGGCTTGTTCACCGCCAACAACCTCGATGCTAAAAACCTTTACAACGACGTAGCTACCAGCCGCCACTTTGCCTTCGCTGCCAAGCCCATCGCTTCTGTTGAAGATAAAGACGTGAAAGTGACCGACGAAGACCGCAAGGCCGCTTGGGAAGAAAACAAGGGTATCTACAAAATCAACGAGCCTATCCGCTCAATTGATTATATCGTTGTTAATATTGAGCCCAGCGCCACCGACCGCGCTGCCGGCGCCGAAGCTGTGCGCAACGCCCTTGCCACTCTCAACTCAAGCGAAGGCACCGACGCTGTGGCCAGCGATTCTCGCTTTGTCGTGAACCGCGCTTCTGCCACCAAGGCTCAAATCCGCGACGCCGCTCTTAAGGCCGCTATCGACACCACCGCAGTGGGCAAAGCAGTGCTCGTTAAGAACATCGGCGACAGCTACACCCTCGCCAAACTTCTCGCTATCACCAGCGAAATCGACTCAATCAATGTATCGGTTCTCGGTCGCCCCGACGGTGCAAGCCTCGACTCACTGCTCGCTCAAGCCAACGCCGGCAAATCGTTCGCCGAACTTATCGATGGCAAAGACGTGCAAGGCCAAGACTCTGTATGGCAATCGCTCGTAGGCCTCAACCGCGCCGAAATCGTTGAAAAATTCACCAACAATCCTATCGGCCAAGCATTCGTGCTCACCGACACCGTTCAAGGCCAAGCAGTGCAAACCCTCTATCGCATCAACCGCCGTCACACTCCCGTGGCTGTTTACGATATTGCTGTAATCGACTACACTGTTGACCCCTCGCAAGAAACTCTCGACAAGCTCACCACCGACCTCAACACATTCGTTGCTGCCAACAGCAATGCTGAAGACTTCGCCGCTCACGCCACCGAAGCAGGCTACGCTGTAATGTCGGCCCCCGTGATGGCTTCAGCTCCCCATATCGCCAACCTGCCCGACTCGCGCAGCATCGTTAAATGGGTTATGAACGCCAAGCCCGGCAAGGTGATGCCCGTCTACCAAAACAACAAGCAGACCTACCTGCTCACCGTTGCTCTCAAACACGTCTACGAAGGCGAATATCTGCCCTGGGATGCCGACCTGATTGCCGACCGCATCAACGCCGACGCCCTCCGCAACGTCAAAGCTGAAAAACTTATCAAACAATATGCCGGCAAGGCTAAGAACGTAGCAGGCTACGCCAAAGCTATGGGCGTTGAAGCTCGCGAAGGCGACGCTTCATTCAGCAGCCGCGTTCTCGGTTCGCTCGGCTTCGGCGAAAGCGCTGTTCACGGTGCAATCGGTGCCGCTAAGAAAGGCGCTGTTGTTGGCCCCATCAAGGGTAACAACGCCGTGGTAGTGTTCACCGTCACCGACGAAAAGACTCAAGGCCGCGACTTCGACGCAACTGAATACGCAAGCCAATTCAACCGCGCTTTCAACCTCGGCGACGCTCGCAATCTGCAAGCCGGTTCCGGCTATCTCTTCCGTATGCTCCTCGGCAAACACAAAGTTGAAAACAACAGTCTCAACTTTATCCAAGGTTTCGCTGAATAATTAGCCATAATTTATACACTCAGGCCCGATAGCCCAACAAGGGCCGTCGGGCCTGATTTTTTACAATACACCATGAGCACAAAAATGAATTGGAGCCGTCTGATAAGCGATAAACGCTTTGGCCTCGAAGACTACCACGACCCTCGCAAAAGCGCCGTCCGCTCTGATTTCCGCCGCGACTACGACCGATTGGTGTTCTCATCGCCTTTCCGCCGCTTGCAGAATAAGACACAAGTGTTCCCGCTGCCGGGCAGTATCTTTGTCCACAACCGCCTCACCCACTCAATGGAAGTGGCCTGCGTGGGCAAATCCATGGCCGACCAGGTTGCGCTTACGCTGGCACTTCGCCACCCCGACCAAGCCGAGGCCATCGCGCATATCGGCGACATCGTGGCTGCGGCTTGCCTGGCCCACGACCTGGGTAATCCGCCATTTGGCCACTCAGGCGAAAAAGCCATCTCCACATTTTTTAGCGAAGGCAAGGGCCGCGAGCTTCAAGAGCTGTTGCAGCCCGACCAGTGGTGCGACCTCACCCATTTTGAAGGCAACGCCAACGCGTTTCGTGTGCTCACCCACCAATTCAAGGGCCGCCGCGTGGGCGGCTTTGCCATGACATATTCCACGCTCGCCTCGATTGTGAAATATCCATTTGATTCGTCAATGGCCACCGCCAACAAATTCGGATTCTTCACATCCGAGCGTGCCGACTTTGAAAAAGTGGCTACCGAGCTTGGCCTGTGCCTGCTCGAACGCACAGCCACCGGCGTGAAATATGCCCGCCACCCGCTTGTCTACATCGTAGAGGCCGCCGATGATATTTGCTACGAAGTGATGGACATCGAGGACGCCCACAAGCTCAAAATCCTCACCACCGACACCGTGATTAAGGCCTTCCTGTCGTATTTTCCCGAGGAGCGCCAAGCCCAGATGTGCCAAGTGATGCAACACGTCGATGACCCCAACGAGAAAATCAGCTATCTGCGCTCGTGTGTGGTTGGCGCGCTTGTGAATCGCTGCGCCGAGGCCTTTTTGGCCCACGAGGACGAAATATTAGAAGGCCGCATGCAGGGCACCCTGCTCAACCATATTCCCGAACTTGAGCGCTCGGGCTATCAACACTGCTCTGAAATATCGTGGAGCCGTATCTACTGCTCAGGCGACGTTGTCGACATCGAATTAGCCGGTAATCGCATCATCACATTCCTGCTCGACAAGATGATTGATGCCGTGAAGAATCCCACACTCAACTATTCGCGACTGCTGCTTGCCAAATTCCCCGACCAATACGACATCGCCGCACCAACCCTATTCGGCCGACTTCAAGCCGTGCTCGACCACCTCAGCGCGATGACCGACGTTTATGCTCTCGACCTTTACCGCAAATTAAATGGAATCCAACTCAGAATCGAAAACTAATTTTGCGCCTCTAACCATCTATAAAGCGTCGGCCGGCTCGGGCAAAACCTACACTCTGGCCTATCGCTACATCAAGATGCTGCTCGGCGAAAAGCGTGAAGACGGTTCCTATCGCCTATCACGCCGCAACGACAAGCGTGCCCACTCCCACATCCTGGCCATCACCTTCACCAACAAGGCCACGGCCGAAATGAAAAGCCGTATTATTAAGGAGCTCGACCGCCTGGGCTACGAGCCTCAGGACGGCGAAAAAGACACGCCATATGCCGCCGACTTAATCAAGGAATTTGGCTGCACTCGCCAAGCTCTCGCAGCCAAGGCCCGCTATGCGCTTAAAGCCCTGCTTTTGGACTACGGAGCTTTCAACATTAGCACTATCGACGCCTTTTTCCAAACGATTCTGAGATGCTTTGCCCGCGAAATCGACCGCCAAGGCGACTTCAAGCTCGAGCTCGACACCGATTTTGTACTGTCGTCGGCATTGTCGATGATGTTCGACGACGTCAACGACAACCAATCCGAGGGTACAAAATCAATCAATGAGTGGCTAAGAATTATCGCCACGCAAAATATGGAGCAGGGCCAGGATTTCAACCCCTATAATCGATCGGGCGTGCTCTATCGCCAGATAATTGGATTGCTCGCCAAGATTTTCGATGAGGATTTCGACGCGCGAGCCGACAAACTCGAGGCATACCTGTCTGATCCCTCCAAACTCAAAAGATTTCAAAAGCGCCTCAACGAATTAATCAAGATTTCTCTCGACGAAGAGGCTGAACTCGCCGAAGAGTTCATTAGCCGACTCGACGTGGAGGGCATTTCAGCCGACAACGACATCACCCGCAATTTAGCCGGATTGCTCGAAAAGTCGATTGAGCACGAAAGCGACGACATTTTCGACCGCTACTACAAAAATCCGCCGGCAAAATATATTGAAAATCTCAGCAATAAGGACTATTCATCGGGGCTTTTCAAAAAGGGCGTGGAGCCATCCGCGGTAGCCACGCTCCACCTCGATAATTGGTTTGAATACACCCACGATGCAGTGTTGCGCCGCGCCGTATATCGCGAGCTACTGGCCGAGATAAAGCCACTGCGCGCCATTGGCTTTATCAAGGACTATATTAGCCAATATCGCCTGGACAACAACATGATTCTGCTGGCCGACACCAACACGCTGCTCAAGTCGATTATCAGCGAGAGCGACGCGCCGTTTATCTACGAGCGCGTGGGCGTAGAGTTGCGCCACTTCCTTATCGACGAATTTCAAGACACTTCCACATTGCAGTGGAACAATATCCGCCCACTGTTGGCAAATTCGCTGGCAAGCGGCGACGATTCTCTGATTATCGGCGACGTAAAACAGTCGATTTATCGTTGGCGCGGTGGCGACTCTTCACTGCTGCAAACGCGTGTTCACAACTACTGTTTCCCTCACGAATCGGTGGAAGAAGGCACCAAGCCCGGCCAAAACTCCAACTATCGCAGTTCCCACCTGCTCGTGCGCTTCAACAACACCCTGTTTCGCCGCCTATCCGACAAGCGCACGGTGGGAGGCTACAATGGCATAGAGCAATCTCTGCCCAAATCCACCGCCGACATCCCCGGACATGTGCTGGTGCGCAATTTCAGCAAAGAAAAAGTCGTATCTGCCATTAAAAAGTGCGGTCTGAGCCTCGACGACCTCACGGTGGTGATGGGCGGCTCCATCCGCCAAGCAGCGCTATTTATGCTCGGCCGCACAATCATGCAGCAGCACAAGCGCGGCTACATGTGGAAAGACATTGCCATATTGGTGCGACGCCGCTCCGACGCCGTAGAAATTGCCGAATATCTCATGGGCAATTTTCCGGAAATCAAGCTGGTGTCGGAAGAGGCATTGCTGGTGCGCAACAGCTCGGCTGTGAAGCTTATTGTGAGCATCCTTGAGATGATGGACCAATCGCTGTTTGGCGAAGCGTCCACAGAGCAGTCGGCCTCACCGGAGACAGCCGGAGAAGATCCTCACGATCGCAATCGCGACAAGCGCCGCGCCACAATGGTTATCGACCGCTTTGAATATTTCCTGGCTCACGGCACACCCGAAAACATCACGCCCACACAAGCCCTGATGAAGGCGCTCGACGAGCAGGACGACGCTGCCGAAAACAACGAGGACGAGCCATCGGCCAAGCTATCCGACGACCTTGAGACACTGCGGCATTTGGCTCCCGCAAATCTGCCGGCGCTGATCGAAGCCATTATCATGCTAAAGGTGCCCCAAAACATTCGCCAGGCACAGGTGGCATACCTCACAGCCTTTTTGGACGTCGTCACCGAGTATTCAACCAACTTCAACCCCACGGTGCATTCGTTCCTCGATTTTTGGCGTCAGAACGAATACAAAATCACCATTTCGGCCGGCAGCAACACCGACGCCGTTTCGATTATGACCGTGCACAAAGCCAAAGGTCTGGAATGGCCATGCGTGCATATTCCGCTGATGAATTGGGACCTTGAGGGCCGTTGCGAATCGGCCTGGTATCGTCTCGACGACCTTAACGAGGTGGATGAAGATATTCGCCCACCAATCATGTATATCACCCCTACAAAATATTTTGCCGAGAGCGCCAGCCCGTTTGCAAAAGACGTACTAGCTCGTATCACGCTCAACACCGCCGACAACCTGAATCTGCTCTACGTAGCCTTCACACGCGCTGTAAACGAGCTGCATGTGACCATGCTCGACGACACACGCGACACCTCGCGCCTTGCTATGTCCGACATAATTTCGGCCCTGCAAGCTCCAATCAATGATGTCGACGACGACAAATATATCAACCTCCACAAATTTTACGATCCGGCGACCGGCTGCCTTGAAATAGGCAAAGACACCACGCCAATTGCGAAGAAGGCCGAGGCCACCAAGCCTCTGCGCCAAACCCAGCCGTCGCCAATCCCCGCGCCCCCGATTGATGTGGCATTCACATCGCTCAACGCCTGCGTCACACAAGTGGAAGACATGGTGGTGAACCCTGCCGAGGGCAACGACCCCAACATCGGCAACAATGTGCCCACCGATATGCTCGACGACGAAGCCTCGCAGGAGGCCGCACGCCGCGGCTCGGCCCTCCACGCGATACTTGCCGACATGTACACACTCGCCGACCTTGACGAGGCTCTGAAGCGCAATTCCGTGCATTTATCCGAGCGCGAGGTGCGCAACTACCGCTTTATCCTATCACAAGCCTTCCGCATGGCCAACGATGCCGGCGGATACGCCGACTTATGGTTCTCGCCCGATGCACCTCGCATCCTCAACGAGCAACCGATCTATTTGCCCGACCGCAACGAAAGCTATCGTCCCGACCGCATCGTGTGGACCACCAACGGCACCATCGACATCATCGACTACAAATTCACCGGCGAAGTGAAAGATGCACACAAAGAGCAAGTGAAGCGCTATGCCGGCATGCTCGCCGACATGGGCTACACCGACATCCGTGCATTCATCTGGCGCCCCGAAGCCGCCGAAATCGTCCCCGTCTGCTAACCCCCACGACAAGGCCGCGGCATTTAACCGCCACACATATTTGGCCGATTTTGGCAACTTGCCCCTATTTTGAAACAA
>CAZRCU010000091.1:0-9442 GCA_964598685.1 uncultured Bacteroides sp. | reverse complement strand
AAAATTTGGCGTCAACGTGGTCCTAAAGAAAAAGGCTCGTTCGTCAACTATCACCTCGATAACGTATCTACCGGCAGCTCTTTCCTGGAAATGCTGGATATGCTCAACCAACGCCTCGTTGAGCAAGGCGAGGAACCCGTTGTGTTCGACCACGACTGCCGCGAAGGTATCTGCGGTATGTGCTCGCTCTATATCAATGGCCATCCCCACGGCCCCGTGCAAGGTATCACCACCTGCCAGCTCCACATGCGCAAATTCAACGATGGCGATACCATCACTATCGAACCGTGGCGCTCAGCTGCATTCCCCGTAATCCGCGACCTCATGGTCAACCGTCATGCTTTCGATGAAATCCAGCAAGCCGGTGGCTACGTATCGTTCAACTGCGGCGGTGCTCCAGATGCCAACAATATTCCTATCTCTAAGGAAATCGCCGACCAAGCTATGGACTCGGCCACTTGTATCGGCTGCGGCGCTTGCGTAGCAGCTTGCAAGAACGGTTCTGCCATGCTGTTTGTCAGCGCCAAGGTGAGCCAGTTTGCCCTCCTGCCCCAAGGCCAGGTAGAACGCAAACGTCGCGCTCGCGCTATGGTTGCCAAGATGGACGAGCTCGGCTTTGGCAACTGCACCAACACCGGTGCTTGTGCTGCCGAATGCCCCAAGAGCATCTCTCTGAGCAACATCGCTCGCCTCAACCGCGAGTTCATCAAAGCCAAGTGTGCCGAATGACGGCGCGCACGGGCTGTTGACTCATAAAAATCACCGACACCCCGACGCCCGTCTTCGGCGCCACGGGGTGTCTTTGATTTTTTTCAAATACACCTTAAACTACCTAAAACAACACTTCCCTAATGCAACCTATCTCGCTAATCGACAATCCGCGAGTGCGCGACTACGTGTATATCATTGCCGGCATGGCCATATTTGCCGTCGGCTTCACAGCTTTGATTTTGCCTCACCACATTGTTGTGGGTGGAATGGCCGGTTTTGCCACCTTGGTGTTCTTCGCTTCGGGCGAGCATCTGCCTGTGGGCTTCACCATGCTCACGGTGAATTTCTTAATGTTGGCCTGTGGCTACCGAGTGCTTGGCCGCTCGTTTGTGGTTCGCACAATCTTTGGCGCTACATTGTTGTCGCTGATGATTGGCGCGATTGAAGATTATTTCACGTCGAATCCTCCAATTATTGTCGACCCGACGATGAGCGTGATGATGGGCGCTGTGATATGTGGTGTTGGTATAGGTGTCTACTACTCACATGATGGCTCGTCGGGCGGCACTGATATAGTGGCAGCCTTGCTCGACAAGGCGCATAGAATCAGTGTGGGCCGCACGATGATTTATGTAGATGTGACCATTGTGGCACTATCGTTTTTCCTGCCGTTCGAGGGCGATTGGAATGCGCGTATTCAGGCTCGTGTGCCGGTGATGCTCTATGGCTGGGCTTCGATAGTGATATATTCTTATATTGCTGACAAAATTGTCAATGCTCCGCGTCGCGCAAATCAATTTTTAATTATCTCGTCGAAATGGGAGGAGATTGCTCATGCAGTGGCTCACGAGGCACGCCGCGGCGTCACCAAGCTGCAAGCCGAGGGCTATTGGACCGGCCAAGACCGCATGCTCCTTATGGTGTGGTGCCGTCAATCCGATGCCGCAAGAATCTATGATATTGTGCGCCGAATCGACACCGAGGCCTTGGTGATTCAGTCGGAAGCGCGTAGCCTTTATGGCGAAGGTTTCGACCCCCTCACAGCCAAAATCGACAAATCACGTAACCAAAAAGATAAAAAACATACAGGCGCTAAGGGTTAATATTACATAATGACCAATGTTATGCCCAAAAACGTCTTTGTAAAATCGCTAAAAATTCGCAATTTTGCACAAAATTCTCTCGAGTATGCAATTCGTTAAAAACTTCGACTCACTTTTCGACCACCTAACATCCTGTGAACGCCGACTGAAAATCGCAGTTGTGTGCCCTCACGACGACCACACTTGCGAGGCGATAGATGAATCTCTTGCAATTGGTTTTGCCGATTTCGTGTTGGTGGGTGATCCTGCTAAAATGCGTCATAAAGCCGGTGCATCGGTTCTAATTATTGATGAACCGGATGCCGACAAGGCCGCCCTGCGAGCTGTAGAGCTTGTGCGCGAAGGTCAAGCCGATGTTTTGATGAAAGGCTTAATCAACACCGACAATTTGCTTCGAGCCGTGCTCAATAAGCAGCACGGGCTGTTGCCAGAGGGTGGGGTGCTGTCGCATATCACGTGCGCCCAGATTCCAGGCCAAGACAAGTTGCTATTCTTCTCCGACGCTGCTGTGATACCGTTCCCTACGCTCGACCGCCGCATAGAGATTATCAAAAATATGGTGTCGGTGTGCCGCTCTTTTGGCATCGAACAGCCGCGAATCGCTCTAATTCATTGCTCTGAGAAAATTAGCCCCAAATTCCCCATTACCACCGATTATGTGGAAATTTTGGAACAAAGCCGCAATAATGCGTTTGGCAACGCCATTATTGATGGCCCTATGGATGTGAAGACCGCTTGCGATGCGTCGGCGGCAGCCATTAAGGGTATCAGCTCGCCAATCGGCGGACAAGCCGACTGCTTGATGTTTCCGGATATTGAATCGGCCAATGTGTTTTATAAGACAATTTCAACATTTGCACATTCGCTCAATGCCGGCATGCTGATGGGAACGATGGCCCCCGTGGTGCTCCCCTCGCGCAGTGATTCCACACAATCAAAATTATGCAGCTTGGCAATGGCTTGTTTGGCTGCCAAGGCCAAGTAGGCGCCTTTTGAAATTTGCCTATCTTTATTTGCATCTACCTAATAACGATAAATGAGATTACTAACAATTAACCCCGGTTCAACTTCAACCAAGATTGCAGTTTACGACGACCTGACTCCCGTGTTGGTGGAAAGCATCAGCCATTCCGTGGAAGATGTGGCTCACTTCCGCAAGGTGTCCGACCAATTTGCATATCGCCGTGATTTATTGCTAAAAACACTTGCCGACAACAATATCTCGCTGCAGTTTGACGCTGTTGTGGGTCGTGGCGGCTTGCTGAAACCGATTGAGGGCGGGGTGTATGCTATAAATGACACAATGCTGGCCGAGATGGAACATCCCCATCGTGACCATGCCAGCAATCTTGGCTGCCGACTTGCTGCTGATATTGCGGCACGCACACCCGGCTGCCTGGCTCTGATTGCCGACCCTTGCTGCGTGGATGAAATGGACGATGTGGCTCGTGTGTCGGGCTCGCCGTTAATGCCGCGCGTAGCTGCATGGCACGCGCTCAATCAGCGCTCCACTGCCCGCAAATATGCCGAGCAATGTGGGTCGAAATATGAAAATCTCAACCTTATTATTGCCCACTTGGGTGGCGGCATCACAATCGGTGCTCACTGCCAAGGTCGTTGCATCGACGTGAATAACGGCTTTGATGGCGAAGGACCGCTGTCGCCCGAACGCGCCGGCACACTGCCTGCTGCGGCTCTTATTGATTTGTGCTATTCTCAGAAGTACACACGCGACGAACTCAAGCGCCGCATCAGTGGCAACGCCGGCATGGCAGCACATCTTGGCACCACCGATGTGCGTGAGGTGGTGGCTCGTATTAAGGCCGGCGACAAGAAGGCCGAGGTGGTGCTTGGCGGCATGATTTATCAGGTGTCGAAAAGCATTGGCGGCGCTTCTGTTGCGCTTCATGGCAAGGTGGATGCAATCTTGCTCACCGGTGGCGTGGCCTACAACGATTATGTGGTGGATGCCATCAAAGAGCGTGTGTCGTTTATCGCTCCGATTTATGTGTTCCCGGGCGAAAACGAAATGCTGGCCCTTGCCACAAATGGCCTTGCCGCTCTCAATCACGAAGTGGAGATCAAGGAGTATAAGTAAACCGAATTGGTGTGATTCTTAAACACTCGAAATTTTAGGTGTCAAAAACTTAATCGTTTTTACCGTTTAAGTCCTAAAAAAAGCCAAAATTGACAGTATTGATTCCGAGATTCAAGAAAATTGCGTAACTTTGCAAATAGAATCTATCGAGGGCAAATTGCCCTTGATCGCAATTGCTAAAAAACATCGCAGATGGACGTCAATAAAGTGCTTTATATCTCGCAAGAGATAACTCCTTACCTGAATTCTAACCCACTATCTATCTTCGGCAGGATGCTACCGCAAAGCATTCAAGAGCATGGATGTGAGGTGCGTACATTTATGCCACGCTATGGCATTATCAATGAGCGCCGCAACCAGCTCCACGAGGTGATTCGCCTCTCGGGCATGAACATCGTGATTGACGACACTGATCACCCTCTGATTATCAAGGTTGCCACATTACAGCCCACTCGCATGCAGGTGTATTTCATCGACAACGATGACTACTTCTTGCGTCATGCAACCGAAGGTCTGGAAACAGAAACACACGCAGCCGACAATGATGAGCGCTCAATGTTTTATGTGCGCGGCGTGCTTGAAACCGTCAAGAAGCTCCGTTGGGTGCCTTCGGTGATACATTGCACCGGATGGATCACAGCGCTGGCGCCTATTTATCTTAAGCGCCTTCATGCCGAGGATCCTACATTCTGTGATGCCAAAATAGTATATTCTCTTTTCGACCAACCATTCCAAGGCACGCTTGATGCTCGCATGGCCGATAAGCTGCTGCAAGATGGCTTCTCTGCAGAAGACCTCAAGGCCTTAGGCGATAAACCGGTGGATTATGCCACCCTCAACCGCTTGGCAATTGATTATTCAGATGCAATAGCTATCAGTTCGGAAAACGTCGATGCCGAGCTCATTGAATATGCTCGCCAAAGCGGCAAGCCTATCCTGGAATATCCCGGCGAAGAAAACTATGCTGAAGCATATAAAGCTTTCTACGAATCTCTCTGATTTCCCATCCTAATGAAATATACCTTCCTATCAATCATCGCTGCACTTCTGCTTTTTTCGTTTGCAGCCTGCGATGATTCCACTACCGTCGGAAATTCGCTCACCGGTTCAGCTGTGACCATTGTAGTGGATTCCGATTTCACCGTCACCGGTAGCACAGTAGAGAATCCTGTGGTGCAATCGCGCACAATCAGCCAGCTACTTGGCAAAATCAATGCCGATGGTTTCGGCTCGATTTACAGCGATTTCGTGGCGCAATTTATGCCATCGTTGGCGCTGGATACCGACAGCACATCAGCCGCCGATATTGACTCGGTGAAGCTGTTCTTGCAGATGACTCGCGACAGCTTTGTGGGCGATTCGCTCGTGCCGATGGGCCTTGAAGTGTATCGTCTCACCGACGACCTGCCTTATCCCATCTACTCTGATTACGACCCCACCGGCCACTACGATCCTATCCCTCTGGCCGCCACATCATATATTGCATCGAGCATGAACGAGCCCGACTCTGTGCAGGAACTCACCAACCTGTATGTATCGGTGCCGCTGCCTGTGTCGTTTGGTCGTGAGCTTTACAACGCTTATGTAAACGACCCCTCGAGCTTTGCTGATCCCGAGGTGTTCACCAACAAGGTGTTTAAGGGCCTGTATGTGCGCTCCACCTATGGCGCCGGCCGTATATCCAACTTCACTATCACTTCGATCCGTCTGTTCTATCACAAAGTGGAGTGGGATGCCGATTCAGCCGCTTATATCACCAATAAATACAATGGCGACTATTTCGCTGTGACCCCCGAGGTGGTGGTAAACAACAATATTCGCTATTCGATGTCAGACAAACTGCGCGATATGATTGCCGCCGGTGATCAAGTGCTTGCCGCCCCTGCCGGCACCGAGATCGAACTGCGTTTCCCCGGTCCCGAGCTTTTGGCATCGTATGGCCGCTACGGCACAGATTTGCGTGTGCTTAATTCGCTCACGTTTGAAATCCCTGTAGATTCGATTGCCAACGACAATCAAATCGGTCCTCCACCCTATGCACTGCTAATCCTCAAGAAGGACAAAGACAAATTCTTTGCCAACAACTCCTTGACAGATAATATTACATCTTTCTATGCCACTTACGATTCGTCCACAGGGTCTTATTCATTTTCAAGCATGCGCGACTATCTGCTGTATCTGCAAGGTTTGGACACTGTGACCGAGGATGATTACACATTTGTGCTGACTCCGGTTCAGGTCAACTTTGAGTCGACCGCCACAAGCAGCAGTAGCTATTATTACTACTATTATTACGGCTCATCGTCGTCCTCGTATGTCGAATCTACTATTGTGCCCTATGTTTCTACACCGGCAATGGCGCGAGTTCGCCTGTCTGATGCAAAAATTAAGCTCACATTTAGTGCAGGGAATAGAAAAGATTTGTAACTTTGCACCGCATTTGCCGCAATAGCTCAGTCGGTAGAGCATTTCATTCGTAACGAAAAGGTCGTGGGTTCGAGTCCCACTCGCGGCTCAAGCGTCGGCCCCACGGCCGGCGCTTCGTGTTTAATACAGCGCCTTAATGTCCGGCAGAAAAAAGTAAACGCCAAAGCGTAGGTGCTCCGGCGTTTGTTTTGAAATTTTGGTGGCTAATTATTCGAATTTATTAGCTGTTAGGTAGGGTAGTGCCACTTTCATTGTGAATTCTTTATGTCGGGTGTCTTCGGCACATTCCCAGCCACACTTGCCACACGTGCGACGAAGCGTTACATCGAGTTTTACATTCAGTTTCGGGTCCTTTGTCGACTCGGGGAAAGAGATAATAAAATCGGTGCCGCAGGTAAATGATGCACGGCCTGAAGCCGACCCTTCGTGCATTGATGTACAAGCCGTCTGGAATGGCGCATATTTTGTCCATGCACGCGCGAGGTTAAATTCCCAGCACAAAGATGTCGCCGGCACACATAGATTTGCAATAGACACATCGTTTACCGTATATGTGTACGAAGAGTTCACGCCGATACCGCCATTAAAGCTTCCTGCGAATTTGCCGCCTTCAACACCTACAGTACCACCGAGGTTGTAAGAAACTCCTGAAGTGTAGCTGGTGCTTGACTGCGTTGTCTCAGGTGATGTGCGATGGATACGCATATCGGCACTTCCATCCGGGACAGTGGTCAATTTCACTTGTTGGCCATACCATTCACAAACCTTTGATACCGTCTTACACCCTCTGGTTTTGATCGACTTATTATATACACCTACGTAGCAATCATTGAAGGCTCCAAGGAAGTCTTGGTGGATGTAATAGTAATTACGTTTTTCAGAGACGCTATAAACATTCCAGATGTCACATTCCACGCTGTAGTAGTTTGTGCGAGTGCGTCCTGCACGTTTGGGCTCGCAATAATCGCTTGTGGAAAGCTGTTGGAAGTTGTCTCCGTCAAGATAAACCTTTTTAGCACCTGTCAATTTCAACAAGTCATTGGATTCAGAGCGCGACGACAACGAGACTTTGCCGGCACGTTTTGATGACGATGCTACAGTGATTTCGTTGAGGATAGTCACCGCACGGTCGATCTGCTCACCTTGTTGGTAGTCGGCGTCGACATCGGTATTTGGCGTTAGCATCATGAACAGACCACAATATTGACTGTCGGAGTCTTCCGAAAGCATGCCGTCTTTCGAATTAGCAATAATAAACATGGCATGAGTTGCATCAATATCGTCGGGCAGCGGATTATAGACTCCGGCTTCGTCGCAGAAATTCTTGAGTGAGGCATAACTGTCTATATCTTCAATGATAAGAACAGCGCCATTTGCAAGACTCTGTTTTAATATATCAGATGATGCGGTTTTAAAATCGTTTTGATAAAGGAACAGGTAGTCGCCCTTATACAGAGGCGAGCCGTCCCAAGGCGCACGTGAAGGATATCGAGCCAGGAAATTGTCGTATAGACAATCGTCGTCGGTTGTGATGTCGTTGTGCGAGCAGTAGAAAAGGTCGCCGAGACCCTTAACATCGTCGATGTCGGTCGAGGGACGATCGTCGCTGTACTCGGTTAAATCCGAATCAACAAGACTGCTGCGGTCTGCCGCTGTAATATCCGATAAAGTGACATTAAATAAATAGCTGTCGGCGAAATCATATTTATCAGCATCATCGCTACTATATGTCAGAGTATATGAGGCATTTTCTTCAGTAAATTTGGTATTGATAACCTTATCTCCGTCCATGACGTAGATGCGGCACTCTACAGAATAGTCAATGACAACTTCGGTGCCATCGGTGATGTTTTCATTAAAGAGCGGATTTACTACGAAACCGACAGGCTTTTCAGGGATTCCGGAGTAGACAGCAGTTTCTTGCCATGTGTTGCCGGTGGTTAAAGTTGTGGTTGACGCACTTTCAGGGTCGTCTGAATTCAGCCACACAATGTCGACACCTGCATCAGAGGACTTAAGATTGCAACTCATTTCCACCTTGACTGTTATATTTGCAGGGTCGATGGTCTTGTCTGAGTCGTCATCACTTGAACAAGCTGAGAAATTGGCCAACGCTGCAAAAGCGGATATCGACCACAAAATCTTTTGACAGTAATTTGAGATTTGCATAGATTTATTTAGTTTTCATATTGGTAATTGAAAGGTTAATTTTCTTATAAGTATATTTTAAATCTGTTAAAATGCAAATGTAACCAAATTATATCAATTAACAAATTAAATTTCGGCAATTTGCGCGATTTGTATCAAAATGAATTCAGAAATTTGTATTACCTTTGTATGTGTAAATGCGATTGAATTATGAAAATTTTCAACGACATACAGAAGCTGAAGGCACAGCAGATTTTGGAGAATCCGCTGGCTCGCATCGCATCACTTTCATCGGGTGAGATACGCGACTTGTGCTGCGTATGGTGCTACTACTCAGGTAAAATTGAGGGTAACACTTATACATACGTGGAGACTGAAGCGTTGTTGAAAGATGGCATCACTTCCGAGAAACGTTACGAGGATGCCAAGATGTTGAAAAACTTATATAATGCATTCAATTCGGAGTTGGAGTATATTCATAAGAATCACAATCAGGAAGCAATTGATGAACGTACACTCCTAAGAATACACAGTCTGATTTCCGACGGCCTGGTATCCGACGAGGAGAAAGGTCAGTTGCGTTCGCGCCCGGTGCGCATTTCCGGCACGGAATACATTCCACCAAAGCATCTTGATGAAATCCGTATGGCTCTCGGAGAGGTACTATATAAGCAAGAGCAGATAGAGTGTCCGTTGGAGCGTGCCGTATATCTCCATTGCAACCTCGCCCGTTTGCAACCGTTTATTGATGGCAACAAACGCACTTCGCGCATGATGGAGAGCATCGTGATGATGAATGCCGGTCTAATCCCGTGTTACTCCTCAAAAGATAGCGACATCCTTGCCTATCGTCGCGGCTTGGTTCACTTCTATGAATCCGGCGACTACACGCAGTATGCCGATTACTTCCTCAATCGCCTTCTCCAACGCCTCGCCGACGTCGAATAGCGGGATT
>CAZRCU010000090.1:0-9568 GCA_964598685.1 uncultured Bacteroides sp. | reverse complement strand
AAAACTTTGTTGAGTATGTATAGTTTTAGCTAAACTTCAATATAGGAAAACCAATTGATGGTTAATAATTCATGCAATCACCTAGATTGTATTCGGACTATTCATCGCCTTTTAAAATGATTTCGCTTTTGCCGAATATGTCCGGATTTTGTTTTGGGTCGTGCTTTCGTTGATATTGGCTTTAACTATTCATAGCTCAATCCTTTTTATTATACAGGTCTATCGCTGATAGCAGTTCGCCCTTTATGTGGTCTGCTACAAATGCCGGAGACAAAATTTTAATACCCGCGCCATAGCTAAGGAATATCGAGTACATTTCAAAATTTACAATAACTTTGATTTCAAACACACAGCTATGGTCGTCGGTGTTCTCTTCAATCAGCTTTTGCGAGAAATGCAGTGGCTTGGTCTTTATGTAGTTGCTTTGTTCGCTATTTGCCCAAAAACGAATAATCGTTGGTGTATCACTAAGATTTCGTGACACTCCAATCATGCTGCCAAAGTAGTCCTGCGCATCAAAATTGCTGCTTTCCTGATACGGGCTTTCGCACGGCTCTATGCTTACTATGCGGTCAAGCGCAAGATTCAGTATTTTGTGATTCACATTGTTTATGCCAAATACAAACCACCGATTGCGAAATTCCTTAAGAAGACATGGCGAAAATGTGAATTCTGAGAGCCGGTGTGTGCGAAACGACTGATACTTAACATGTATAGAAATTCGGTGTGCAATATAGTTGTATATCGGATTGAGATATTGCAGCCCTTTTAGATTCGGGACGCTGTCAAAATGAATTATCGGCCGACGATTATGTTTGACAATGGCCAGCTTATCTTGTAATCTTCCAATCACATCGGAAATCTCTGCAAATTGGTTGAAATCGCCAAGCTGGCGCAGCATATCAATCGCCTCGGTCATCACCTCATAGTCGTTTTGCGACATTGGCATATTAGTGATTGAATATTCCGGGTCTTCGTAGCGATAATATTTATGGTCGTACACCTCGATTGGCGCATTATATCCGAGCTTATCAGAACGCATCATTTGTATATCACCTTGCACGGTGCGCAGCGACACACCCTTGCTTATACCCTCCAATTCATAGAGCGCGTCGCTACATGCATCAACTAAATCGTCCAATGTATAGCGTCGAAATCTGTTGCGCAAGCAATTGTCTATCGTTTTATATCTGATAAGTGCGTTCTTATTAGCAGGCATGGTAGGTTGATTTTTGATTCAATAAGTGATTACAAAAATATTAATTAAAATCGAATGCTGCAACGCCGATTCAATGAAAAATATGGCATATAACGATGGCTATGCAAGAAATCATAAAGTCCCCTACGCCTCGGCGCTTGAGCCTATGAGCCGAAAAATTATATTCTTAAACATTCTAATAATGTTTGGCGCTATGAAATTTTTATGTTAATTTCGCAGTGTTAAAGTCAAGCATTTAAAATTGCATCATAACTAATATCATAAGGACTTACTAAATATGAAGATTACCTTCCACATCGACTACCGCACAAATTGGGGCGAGTCGCTGTATGTGTTGGGCTCGGCTGAAGCTCTTGGCGCAAATGTCTACGACAAAGCGGTTAAGATGTCTTTAGAGGGTTCTGAACATTGGTCACTTACTATCGAAGTGCCCGATGACACTGCTACATTTGATTATCGCTATCAAGTGCGATATGATAATGGTGGCACTAAAGAAGAGTGGGGCGCTCCCCACCGTTTCACCAAGGGCCGCAGCAATCGCGCCTATCGCATTTTCGACCGTTGGAGCGATCAACCATGGGATAAACCATATTATTCGATGGCTTTCACCGAATGTATCAACCAGCGTGCGTCCCGCGCAAAAGAGGCCGCTCCGCGTCAAGGCCAACTAACCATAAAGGTAGCTGCGCCGATGATTGCTCCGAATCAAACATTGGCAATTTCAGGCGGCTGTGATTCACTTGGCAATTGGGACCCCGCAAAGGCCAAATTGATGAGTGACGGCGCCTTCCCCTATTGGACAATCACCATTGATGGCAAAGATCTCACCCCTGATACAGAATACAAATTTTTGATTCTTAATGCCGGCCACGAGGTAGTGAAATGGGAGGGCGGTGACAATCGCCGCATCGGCATCCGTCCGCTGGCCGACGAATCTACAATCCTTGCAGGCATGCGCTTTATCAACCCGCTGTCGCCTTGGAAAGGCGCCGGCACAGCGATACCTGTATTCTCGCTCCGTAGCGCCGAAGATTTTGGCGTCGGTGATTTTTATGATCTGCTCAAGATGATTGATTGGTGCAAAGCTACCGGCCAAAAATTCTTGCAGATCCTGCCTATCAACGACACCACCATGACCCACACATGGACAGATTCTTATCCATACAACGCCAATTCATGCTTTGCGCTTCACCCAATGTATCTTCGCCTTGAAGAAATTGGCGTGCTTGCTGATAAAAAACGCCGTGCCTACTACGACGAGATTCGCGTTGAATTGAATGCGCTGCCTCAGGTGGATTATGAGCGTGTCACCAAAACAAAGATTGAATACTTCCACGAAATTTTTGCTCAAGAAGGCGAACGCACAATGGCCCTCCCCGAGTTCAAAGCATTCGTGGCTAAAAACGAATCATGGCTCCGCCCATACGCTGCATTCTGCGTGCTTCGCGACAAATTCGGCACACCCGAATTTGGCAAGTGGGGCGAATATGCCGTGTATAATAAAGCTAAAGTAGACAAATTTATCAAGGCCAACGCAAAAGATATCAACTATGTCTACTATCTGCAATTCCACCTCGACCGCCAAATGCAGCATGTTCACAAATATGCTCAGACAAATGGCATAGCCATCAAGGGCGATATTCCCATCGGTATATCGCGCGATAGCGTCGATGCTTGGACCGACACCCGCCTATTCTATATGGATTGTCAAGCCGGGGCTCCGCCGGACGATTTCTCTGTGCTCGGCCAGAATTGGGGATTTCCAACATACAATTGGGAGGAAATGGCAAAAGACGGCTTCGCTTGGTGGAAATCTCGTTTCCGCAAAATGTCGGAATACTTCGATGCCTATCGTATCGACCACGTGCTGGGCTTCTTCCGCATTTGGCAAATTCCTATGAATGCCGTCCACGGCTTGCTCGGCATCTTCCATCCGGCCCTGCCTTTTACCGCTGATGAACTTCGCTACAACTATGATTTTTGGATTGATGTGGACCTGCACGCCACTCCATATATTATGGACTATTTCCTCGGCGATTTCTTTGGCGAGTACACCGACGAAGCTCGCGAACGCTTCATGTATCCCGTAAGCTATGGCCGCTACAAGCTGAAAGACCCCTTCACCACTCAGCGTGCCGTAGTCGACTACTTCTCAACCTTTGAAAAAAGTGAGAAAAACACTCGCTTGTGCGATGGCCTGCTTGGCTTGATCGACCAGGTGCTCTTCATTGAAGACCCCGAGGAAAAAGGCAAGTATCACCCTCGAATCTCAGCTCAGTTCACATACACTTATCGCTCGCTCAACGACTACGAGCGCTGGTGTTTCGACCGCCTCTACAACGACTTCTACTATCGCCGTCACAACGACTTCTGGTACGGAAAGGCTATGTGGAAATTGCCCCCGCTGATCGAGGCTACCGATATGCTCACTTGTGCCGAAGATCTTGGCATGATTCCAAATTGTGTGCCAGCCGTGCTTAGCCAACTGCAAATCCTCACTCTCGAGATTCAGCGTATGCCCAAAGATCCCGCTACACCATTTGGCAACACATGGGCATATCCCTATAATAGCGTCTGCACCACATCAACCCACGATATGGGCGGTATCCGCGCATGGTGGGAAGACGACCGAGTGAAGAGCTCTGAATTCTTCCACAATGTGCTCCACGAAAATGGCGACGCTCCATACTTCGCCGAGCCATGGGTATGCGAAAAAATCCTCGACCTTCAAGTGAAATCGCCTTCGATGCTTTGCATCCTGCCTCTTGCCGATTGGCTGTCGATGGATGGAACCCTGCGCCGCCAAAATCCGGCCGACGAAATCATCAATGTGCCTGCTAATCCTCGTCACTATTGGCGCTATCGCATGCACTTGACGTTGGACGAGCTGTGCCATGCCCACGACTTCAACGCCCACCTCAAAGGCCTAATCGCTAATTCAGGACGTTAATGTTTCAACAATAATAACAAGCCGACCGGGAGCCATTAGCTCTTGGTCGGCTTGTTATGGTATGTCGTAGATATGCAGTCAGGGTTATTCCTCTGATGAGGTAAATCCTATCGGACGGCGGTTTCTATGGTCTTCAACCTGCCTTTCGTTAAGTTTTAGATAATTACTGCGGACCGCGTTCTTCGCTTCAAAGAACGAGTCAAGCACAGCTTTAATGTACAGCGTATTATCAGGGCAAGCCGGATGAAGCATAATGTCGCGACGTGTATGGAACCCAATAATCCCATTTTCGTCCGGAGCAGTCATGACGACAGTAGGTCCAAAATTAAAATTGGCAACATTAACAGCTTCGCGCATCTTAGGCATCTCCGGGTCGTCATACTTCATACCGGCCCACATTGGATCCCACACACGGGCATACATTCCGCCAAATTCAATATGAAAATTTTCCCCTTGATAGCTTACCGACACAGAGCCATCTTCATTGTGCGTAGGTTGACATCCAATTGATTTGAGTGCGGATTCCATAATATCTGCTGTATGAGGCTTGTCTGCTTCATTATTTCCCGAGTTGTCTGCATTTCCATTTGATGCGGATTCAGCCGAAGACTCTGTATTTTGGCGACTTTCCGCATTGGTTTGATCGACTGATTCTGCACACTTTTCTTCTTTGGTATTAGCTGAGATACGAGAGAGCATCCAGATAAGGGCTGAAATTCCACAGATGATTAAAATGATAGTTTCCATAACTTTTTGTTTTTTATGATTAATACACTTGGTAATACCTAAAAAGTCAAAAAGGTAAACATCTTCATTGTTTTGTGCTGATTTACACCCAATTATCTACTATCTACGTCGTATTATTTTACTATGTGATTATACTTATCCAATATGACGTATGCTGAATTATCGCGCTGTTGACTCGAAGTTGCTGAGATTTGTTCAGGCAACTTCACCTTGAAACGGTCTCCGGATAAATACTCCACTGAATCATATATAGCAGGGATGATAACAGCGCAGTCGCGTTTTCTCAATACACCTACTTTATTATTAACCATATAAAGTTCATATTGATCTGTCACCGAATCGGGAAAGTCGAAGACATTGTCATATATGTAGTCATAGATTATGGTGCCGTCATAAGAAATCTCTTTTTGATAACCATCTTTAGCGACTATGGCAACGTCTTTATCTACAATTCTAACTGCATCATACATAGGCTCAATCAGAACACGACCTACATAACTGACAATACCGACTTTATTATTCTTTTTGACAATACGGCAACTATCAGCTGATAGCTCTGATATGTACTGATAGCATGGATTGATTACCCATTGGCCTTTGGTGTCGAGTACGCCTGTAGAATCAGGCGATATACGCAACAAGCATTGTCCTTTTTGGTATTTGATCGCGTCCGGCCAATCATCCGATGCACGAACAACTTTGAATCGCTGCTTAAAAATCGGTCTTAATTCTTTATCTACAAACGAAATGTAACCATTTTGTTCGATTGCGGCTATTCCTTCACTAAAATTCCACGCTTTATCGTATGAGGGTTCGCACAAGGCTTCACCGGTATCAATATTGAAAAAGCCACGCTTATTGGCTTTGCAATAAACTGCAATGCGGTCGTCTCCATCTTCATGACTAACCCAATCGAGCTGTTCAAGCGTAAATTTCTTCTCACGTTCGTTGTAGATCGACACATATCCGTCTTTCTTATATTCCTTGAGGTATCGACTCAACTTTGATGTATTTCTGTTAAACTCATCACGTTTTATCTCATTAGCTATGATTAAGGAAATCGTAACCAAAACGACACCCATTGTCGCCAAGCCTAATTTCCATGAAATGTTTAGTCCTGCACGAACGTAGCGTTTTACGTTTCTGAAAGTTATCTTCATGATTAGTGGTTGTTAGTTTGTCTACATTTAGTAATCTTTTTGCCCTATATGGCAAAAGGTGAACTTAGAAATCTTAATTTTAGCGAAGATCAAGAAGGGTGTACATATTGCTTTCTTTTATTGCCTTTGGTGGATTCCCATAAACACATAGCGTCGGAAAGCAATCAATCAGATACATTGCAAGACAATGGTATTGATTCTTGACTTTTATAGCATCGCGCTCTTTACTTAATGAATATAGTATCGCGCTGAAACAATCCAATTCAGAGATAAGCCTGTTAAAAGTAATGCTCCCGAGTTTTTCAATGGTTTCCCTTACTGCTTGTATAGCAGCATTAGAGGTTCTTACAATCATTGACTTTGAATCGGCCAACTGCGATGCGAGTCGAAGCTGATAATCACACACTGCCACAAAATATTCTGCACGATACCAATGGAATGGCCTCTCAGTTACAGTCTGAGTGGGTAAGTCATATGGGCAGAACTGCCCACCATAGACCAATCCATCCTCAAACGGCAAATTTATTTCTATTGATTTTGGCGTCCCTTGGCTTAGAACTGAGAATTGAAATTCAATATTCTTCATTATCTGATTTCTTTAGGTTTTTATCAGATAATACCAAAACACGCCTAAAGGTAAACTTCTATTCAGCTATAATCTCTTTGCAGAACGGACAAATCTTTACATATTTTCCTATTTCTTTTCCACATACCGGACAGAGATTCTCGTCTGAGGTGAAAATCATATCTGTCGGAGATGCCACATATGGTGTCGATATAGTATTGCAGGATGGGGATGGAGATGCATAAGTTGGCATTACCACAGGAGTATTCACATACGTCACACGAGCCTCTTCTTGAATTTCCTTGACAATAGTCTCTACATCATAAATAGTTTTCGCTTCACAGAATACGCTGCTACTTAAGGAAGATAGTAATTCAATAATTTCGCCATCATTCATTGAATGAGATGAGCCTTTGAAGTATTTGTTATTGATTATTTCGTTAATCCTATTTTTTACTTCCGATGGCAAAAGGTAGTTTTGGCCGTTATATATATCGTCATTCCGTTTCGTTATAGATGCAAGATGGTTAACTCGTTCAATAATCAATGGGCTTTCAAATTCAATCGCTTTCATGAATAACGATTCATCAATAACATAGCCTTTAATAATGCTATAACCATCAAATTTCTGAAAAAAACTATCTCCTGCAAGGAATAATGACCGATAGTCAGCCCTCTTTCCCTGAGATAAAATTACAGGAATTAGAAATTGTCGGCAAAAATTGTGCCTTTTCTTCAATAGACACGACTTTATAAGTCCTCTTAATAAAAATCCGGGACCAAACTCGTTTGAAGCAATAGCATCTGCGTCAAGCTCCATTTGCCGTTCCAAGTCCTGATATTCAGAAGCATTAGCATTAAAATAGCTATTATATAGCCACGAAAATATCTTTCCAATGATTCGTGTAGGCATTGAGTAGGCCTGCACCAAGGTATTCATTGAAAATTCGCCAATCTTTGCGGATCCAAGAGATGCTAATACATTGGAGACACTAGCTAAGTAGGCCTTATAGAATGTCTGAGATTGTGTCAGATGCACCATCTCATGAGCTATAATGGCACCAAATTCCTCTTTAGACAATAGACTCATCAGAGAAACGCCAACAACCAAGGTCGGTTTCTGAGGTCTTATAAAATTTCTTAGGCTCGGTTGCTGATAAACATAGATAGAACTCCCCGTCGTCAATAAGACAGAATCTATTTGAATGGGGCAGTTTACGCGCTTCCTAACCTCAGCAATATAGTCCAACAACTGTGGTGCAATAGTTTTGTCTACAACCATACCTTTAGGGCATGGCACCTTGTGAGTGAAAAATATGTATAAAGAACCTAAGCAGTAAAGCAACGCCACAAGTGCGCCGATCAGAAAGGTGGAATTTTGATAAAGATCAGCGAGATGAAGGCAGTAAAATGATATACAGATGGATAACAACACCATGAGAAAGAGTGATGACACGACGAATGTCTGCATCAACACTATCTTTCTCTTATATGCACCAATGTCGTTCATTTCAGATTAAAAGGCTGACAATTAATATTATCAGAATAATCGCTAAAAAGATAAACGTTATACGGCGTAAATTCCGGCTTTGGTTATTATCTTTTTCGTCTTTCTTTGTTTCCGAATCAGTCTTTGTTTCCTGAATCTCGATCTCATCATCTGGAGTAGAGTCGTTTGAGATTGCAGCCAATCCTGACAACTCATTCCCTTCAACGACTGTCGATGTAAGTCTTCCTCGTAGTTGCTCAATAAGATTCTCACGCGACATCGGCTGAGACTTTTTACCAATAATCTCAGACAATTCTTTTCTTGAGATATGTTTCATCGCTTGGTAGAAATCGATATTATCCTGCTCAGCCTCTTTTCTAACACCTTTTACACACAATAGATAAGCATTGAATTCCGATGCAAGATTAGAATCAGCGCTCATTTGGTGTTCCAGGCTTTCCTTCTCCTCTTTGGAAAGTTGCCCAAATATATACCTGTCAAATAAATCAATTCTATCCATTAGAGTTGCGTTTTTTAAGTTGAACATCAAAGCCGGCTCTTTTCAATGAGTCAGTTACTCTTTTAATAAGGTCGATCATGCATTGTCTTTTTCTTGTTTTGGCTGTATTGGCATTTTTTAGGCCTAACTCCTTCGCTATTTCATCCATTTTCATATTGGCATAATAATACATTCTGATAATTGATGCACAAGTTTCCGGAGTATGAGATAGTTCATCCCCAAGAATGGCTTGCGCCTCAATGTTATTATATAGCGAGTCATTGTCTTCCGCAATCGTACTCAAGGCTATTTCAGCCTTTCTGTTGGTGACTATAATTTCAGAATCATCATCGGATGCTACTGATATTGGATCAGTGATTATCACATTTCGGAGCGTCTTGCATCCAAGATTCACACATATACGGATTATATAACTATCCCATGCCGTATCTTCTTTAACTCGGCCATCGGCTATGTTGTCATAAACAGCAAGGAACGCGTCGTTATACACATCCTTTGCATCCTCCAGCGAAAGAGATGGACATGCAACGGCAAGGACCCTCATGCAACGAGGCCAAAGTTTCCTATACCATTCGTTTACTACTTCATCATAGTTGTTTTCCATACCAATTAAAATTGTGGTACAAATATAATAAATAATTGATTATACAGATTGGTTTAAGCGGTGCCCCACTTCCAGCCTTTAGGAATAAAATGCGCAAACACGTGCGGCGCTCCTACTATAACGATGTAGAGGAGTAACAGCAAAATCCAACCAAAGGCGCGCATGGTTGCGAATATTTTGCAGAGCATCTTCATATCCACAAAGATACGAAAAAATATTAATACCAAAACATGATTTGTGAAAATTAATTTTTCGCTTATGCAAAGTTCTACAATAGTAATAATTTTTGCAGATTCATTCGCAGAAATTGTGTA
>CAZRCU010000089.1:0-9588 GCA_964598685.1 uncultured Bacteroides sp. | reverse complement strand
GTAGATTTATTGAAAGGATAGGTTCTTATAATCCGAACACTAATCCTGCTACAATCACTCTTAATTTCGAGCGGGCCTTGTATTGGGTTAACGTTGGTGCTCAACCCACCGACACTGTACGCACCATCCTTTCTAACGAAGGTGTTCTTCTGATGAAGCACCTCCAGGGCGGTGTTAAGAAAGGCGCTTTCGACGAAGCTGAAGCTCAACGTCGCTTCGATGCTTGGAAACAAGGCAAGCAACAGCGCGTCGACTCGTTCAAGGCAAACATCGCTGCTGACAAGCAAGCTGCTGCTAAAGAACGTCTGGAAGCAGAACAAGCCAAGAATCAAGCTAAGGCTGAGATCGTAGCTAAGAAGAAGGCTGAAATTGCCGCTGCTAAAGCTGAAGCTGAGGCCGCAGCCGCTGCTCCCGCCGAAGAAACCACCGAAGCTCCCGCTGCTGAATAATTTCGGCTAGCGTCAACGAGATTCTCAAGGGGGTGTGTTAGTGCCAACGCTGACGCACCCCCTTATGCATAAACCAATTTCTGCGTTTCCACGCCTTAATATATCACATCTTTACCTGACTACCTCAAGATGAAAAAATTTCCTGAATACACCGGTCTTAATCTTCCCGATGTTAATCGTGAGATGCTCGACCTCTGGCAAAAAGAGCACCTCTTTGAGCAGAGTATGAGCGTGCGCGACGGTGCGCCCGCATTTGTATTTTTTGAGGGTCCTCCCTCGGCTAACGGTATGCCCGGCATACACCATGTGATGGCTCGTACTATTAAGGATATTTTCTGCCGCTACAAGACCATGAAGGGTTTTCAGGTAAAGCGCAAAGCCGGCTGGGACACTCACGGCCTCCCTGTGGAACTTGGCGTGGAGAAATCGCTTGGCATCACAAAAGAGGATATCGGCCACAAAATCTCTGTGGACGATTACAATGCTGCCTGCCGTCGCGAGGTGATGAAGTACACCCGCGAATGGGAGACTCTCACCAATTCGATGGGCTATTGGGTGGATTTGGAAAATCCGTATATCACCTACGACAATCGCTATATCGAATCTGTGTGGTGGCTCCTCTCTCAGCTCTACGACAAAGGCTATTTATATAAGGGCTATACCATTCAACCATATTCGCCCGCTGCCGGCACCGGCCTCAGCTCCCACGAGCTCAATCAGCCCGGTTGCTATCGCGATGTCAAGGACACCACTTGCGTAGCTCAATTCCGCATGACCGAGCCCAAAGAGGAAATGACAGGGTGGGGCACTCCCTACTTTGTAGCATGGACCACCACCCCCTGGACCTTGCCCTCAAACACCGCTCTGTGCGTTGGCCCTAATATTAAATATTGCGCTGTGCGCACATATAATAAATATAGCGGCGAAAAAGAAACCGTAGTTGTGGCAGAAGCATTGCTCAACTCGGTGTTCAATCCCAAAGCTGCCGATTTAGCGCTCGACGACTACAAAGCCGGTGACAAGCTTGTGCCTTGGAAGGTTGTGGCCACTTACCTTGGTAGCGACCTCGTGGGCATGCACTACGAGCAACTGATCCCCTGGATGTCGCCGGGTGAAGGCGCATTCCGCGTAATCCCAGGTGATTATGTCACCACCGAAGATGGTACCGGTATTGTTCACATTGCCGGCACATTCGGTGCCGACGACCTTCGTGTATCGGTGCAAAACGGCATCCCTCCGATGGAACTTATCAACAAAGCCGGCAAAATCTGCCCCATGGTGGATTTGCAGGGTAAATTCTATATGCTCGACGAGCTCGACGAGGAATTTGTAAAGACTCGTGTTGATGTAGATGCCTACACACCCTGGCAAGGCAAATTCGTGAAAAATGCCTACGATTCTGCCAAGACCGATGCCGATATGAGCCTCGATGTGGAAATTTGTCTGTGGCTTAAGGAGAACGGAAAACTGTTCACAACCGAAAAGCACACCCACAACTATCCCCACTGCTGGCGCACCGATAAGCCTGTGCTCTATTATCCCCTCGACTCGTGGTTTATCAAAACCACTGCTGCTCGCGACCGCTTGATCGAACTCAACAAAACTATCAAGTGGAAACCTGCATCTACCGGTAGCGGCCGCTTTGGCAAATGGCTCGAGAATCTCCAAGATTGGAACCTCTCGCGTAGCCGCTATTGGGGCACTCCGCTGCCAATCTGGCGCACCGAGGATAGCTCTGAAGAGATTATCATCGACAGCGTGGCTACACTTTACAACGAAATCGACAAGGCTGTAGCCGCCGGCGTGATGACTTCAAATCCCCTCCGCGACAAAGGCTTTGTCCCCGGCGACTATTCTAAAGAAAACTACGAAAAAATCGACCTCCACCGTCCGTATGTCGACGACATCATCCTTGTGTCGCCCACCGGCAAGCCGATGCGTCGCGAGCTCGATTTGATTGATGTGTGGTTTGATTCAGGCTCTATGCCCTACGCTCAAATCCACTATCCGTTTGAAAATAAAGAGGCCTTTGACAACGGCGAGGTTTATCCCGCTGATTTCATTGCCGAAGGCGTAGACCAAACACGTGGCTGGTTCTTCACCCTCCACGCTATTGCCGGCATGATTTTCGACCGCGTAGCATATAAAGCTGTGGTGTCGAATGGCCTTGTGCTCGATAAGATGGGCAATAAGATGTCAAAGCGTCTCGGCAACGCCGTCAACCCCTTCGAGGCCATCAGCAGCTATGGCTCCGACCCATTGCGCTGGTATATGATTGCCAACTCATCTCCTTGGGACGACCTCAAATACGACCCCGCAGGCGTCACCGAGGTAGGTCGCAAGCTGTTCTCTACGCTTTACAACACCTACTCGTTCTTTGCGCTTTATGCCAATGTCGACGGCTTCACCGGCGCCGAGTCACAAGTGCCTATGAACGAACGTCCAGAAATCGACCGTTGGATTATCTCGCTGCTCAATTCGTTGATTAACGAGGTGGATGAATCATTGGCCGACTACGAGCCCACCAAGGCCGCTCGCGCAATCAACGATTTCGTGCTCTATAACCTTTCCAATTGGTATGTGCGCCTGAATCGTAAGCGCTTCTGGGGCGGTGGCCTCACACAAGACAAGCTTGCAGCTTATCAAACACTGCACACTTGCTTGCTCACTCTTTCCAAGCTTATTGCTCCGGCAGCACCATTCTATGCCGACAAGCTATACCGCGATTTGACGTATGTCGATGGCAAGCCCACCGCACAGTCGTCGGTTCACCTCGATCTCTTCCCCAAGGCAGATAATCAGCTTATCAATGCCGAATTGGAACGTCGTATGGACATCGCCCAAAAGCTCACATCTATGGTGCTCTCGCTGCGTCGCAAGGTGAATATCAAGGTGCGTCAGCCGCTCCACAGCATTATGGTGCCTGTGGCCGACGATGCCACACGTGCAATCGTTGAGTCGATCAAAGATTTGCTCCTCACCGAAATCAATGTTAAAGACCTCAAGCTTGTGAGCAACGAAGATGGTGTGCTCGTAAAGCGCGTTAAGCCCGACTTTAAGAAGCTCGGCCCGAAATTCGGCAAGCAAATGAAGGCTGCCGCTGCTGCGCTCACCTCGCTTTCACAGCCTGAAATTATCGCATTCGAGCGTGATGGCTATATTGATCTCAAGTTGGATGAAACCACCACACGCGTTGAGGCCGCCGACGTTGAAATCATTTCTGAAGACATCCCCGGCTGGCTTGTCGCCAACGATGGTGCGCTCACCGTGGCTCTCGATATCACTATCACCGACGATCTCCGTCGCGAAGGCTTTGCTCGCGAAATCGTGAATCGTGTGCAAAATATCCGCAAAGACCGCGGCTATGACATCACCGACCGAATCGCGCTCACCTTTGCTGACGATGCAAATGTTAAAGACGTCCTCAATAGCTTTGGCCCTTATATTTCAGCACAAGTGCTCGCTGAAAATATCGCCATCGCCGAGGTTAAAGAAGGATCCGAAGGTGTTGAGACTCTCGACATTGACGGTTCCAAGATAAACCTTCTAATTACCTTAGTTTAAACCTTTATGGCAGAAAAAAACTGTTACACAGATGAAGAGCTTGAAGAGTTTCGTGCACTGATCAACGAAAAGCTCGAGCGCGCTCAGGCAGAATATGAGCATCTTCGTCGCACACTGATGAACACAGACGGCAATGACACGGCCGACACTTCGCCCACATTTAAAGTGCTCGAAGAAGGCGCCGACACCCTTAGCAAGGAGGAGGCTGCTCGCCTGGCCGAGCGCCAACGTGTGTTCATAAACCACTTGCGCGCGGCGCTTGTGAGAATTGAGAATAAAACGTATGGCATTTGCCGTGTAACAGGTAAATTGATACCAAAGGAACGCCTTCGCATTGTGCCTCACGCCACAATGAGCATCGAAGGCAAAGAACAAAGTAAAAAGTAAGATAAGCTAAATGGAACAAAAACATCGCTGCGTAAACGGTTGGATAGCCATAGCTGTTGTGGCGTTAGTGTTGATCGCTGATCAATGCCTCAAGCTGTGGGTAAAGACCCATTTTTATCTTGGCGAAAGTTTGCAATTGTTGCCCTTCTTCGAGCTGCGCTTTGTGCAGAACAACGGCATGGCGTTTGGCATGGAATTGGGCAGCAAGCTGTTCCTCTCCTTGTTCCGCATTGTAGTGGTGGCAGCGCTCACTTGGTATATTATCAAGTTGTGTCGCCGTCCGGCCACTCCGCGCGGATATATTGTTACCCTCAGTCTGATAGCTGCCGGCGCATTTGGCAATATCGTAGATTGTGTGCTATATGGCGAGATATTCAACAACCCTTATCCACCCGAAGTAGCTCAATTCGTGCCTTGGGGCGAGGGCTATAGCTCGCTATTCCGCGGCTTGGTGGTGGATATGCTTTATTTCCCGCTGTTCAAGTTCACTTGGCCGGCATCGGTGCCGTTGCTCGGTGGCTGCACATGGTCGTTTTTCGACCCCGTGTTCAATATCGCCGATTCAGCAATCACCGTGGGCATGTTTATCCTTGTGATATTCTACTATAAACGATTGCCGTTTGGCGAAGAGGAAAAGCACAAAGACAACAACTTAAAGTAAAAACAGTGATGCGTAGGCTCTCAATCATAGTGATTGGTGCCGCCACGATTGCGGCTATTGCGGCTTGTTCCCGAGTCCCAAAGGGAATTATCGAGCCCGAAGAAATGGCGCAATTAATGGCTGATATACGTGTGGCCACTGCCGTGGTAAATGTGCGGTCCAGCGAATATCGCAGTGAGGAATCCCGCGAGGCTCTGATGCAGGCCGTGTTTGAACGCCATGGCGTCACTGAGGCCGAATTCGACTCGTCGATGATTTGGTATGGCCACAATATCAAGCTGTATCAAGAAACCACAGATCGCAGCGTGGAAATCTTGGAGCATCGTTTGGCACAAGTGGGCCGCGCCGCAGCCGGCGCTGTCTCTGTAGCCGGCGACTCTGTTGAGGTGTGGAACGGTGCTGTGGCCTATATTATCAATAATACTTCGCCATCTGATTATGTCACATTCTCGTTGCCGGCCGATGCCAATTTCGAGCGTGGCGATGTCTACACTTGGCGTGTGAGATTCGTGGCACCGCCCGTGAATGCCGATTGGACCATTACGGCCGAGTATGATGATGGCGCGGTAGAGGTGTTGCGTTCAATGATGTCGGTTAGTAATCCGTCGTGCCAACGCCTAAGTTTCTATACAGATTCCACACGCAATGTCCGAAATATTTCGGGCTGGCTCAAGGTGGAGCGCTCGGGAAATCGTCCTGTGATAATGGATAGTGTGTCGCTCAACCGACGTCGCATTGACCCATCTATGAACGGACGCCGCATACAACGATTAATTCTCCCTCCCAATGCCAACGACTCAACTATTACAGGATAAAATTTTGGCCCGTCGGGTGATGCTTGATGGCAAAAGTTATGGCCTGTCGATTGTGACCATTTGTGGCGACCAAGTGAAAATTGAGCCGTTTGAGCGCGAAGTGCATTCCACTCGATTTGTTGATGGCACGTTAGTCATTACGTCCGGTCGGCCTCCGATTGTGTCGATTCAGCCATAAAGCTATGCTGCGCAGCCCTGAAGACATAGATGGATTTGTGGCTGAGTATGGTTTCTTGCCATTCTTTAGATGTGGTGTGGACGGATTCTCGATTGAAGAGCTCACGCCGGATAATCTATGGTTTTCCGATGTGGTAGACGGCCCTTGGGAATGGAAAGGCCCTGTCATTGCGCTCGGGAATGTGGCTTATGGCAAATTTTTTAATGGCAAGGCCGGCTATGTGAGCCTGGAGTGGTTGCCTCATCTTATGAATTATCGGCGCAGTTGTATGCCATTGAAAAAGCGTTCGCCGGAAATTCCGCTGCTTAATGCAATTCAAGAGAATGAATCGCTGCTTACCCACGAGCTCAAGAGCATTTGCGGATATGTAAAGAAGCGCGAGAGCTTATCGCCTCTTGAAAAAGCGCATGCTCGGAATAATCCTCCAAAGCGCGTTGCGCGGCACGCCTCGTTCGACACTCTTATTACTCGCTTGCAAATGGCCACTTATGTAGTGGTGGCAGATTTTGAATATAACTACACTCGCCAAGGCGACCGCTATGGCTGGGGTAAGGCTCGATACACCACGCCCGAACTGCTCTATGCAGGACAAATCAAGGCCGATGATTGCTCGCCACAGGAGTCTTTAAGCCTTATGTTGGCTCATCTTGCCGCGAAACTCCCTAACGCCGCGGCTGCGGCCATATCTAATCTCATTGTTGTGTAAAAATAGTAGGTCCAATGAAATTATCTAACGCCCTTATATCTTCAATATTACTAATTAATGCAGCCACGGCTGCTGCGCAGTGCGACACCCTTTCAATTAAAATATCCGAAGCTTCCGAGCCGATGATGGCCGGATTGTATCAACCCACATGGCAGTCGATGGCCGAAAACTATCAGGTGCCGGAATGGTTTCGCGATGCTAAATTCGGCATTTGGGCACATTGGGGGCCGCAATGCGTTGAGGGCACCGGCGATTGGATGGGCCGCAAGCTATATGAAGAGGGCGAAAAGGCCTATGATTACCACCGCGAGCATTATGGGCATCCATCGGAATTCGGATTTAAAGATGTGCTGCCGCTGATGAAGGCCGAGCATTGGAATCCCGATTCATTGCTGGCATTCTATAAAGAGGTGGGCGCACGCTATTTTGTGGCCATGGCCAATCACCACGATAATTTTGATATGTGGGACAGCAAATATCAGGAGTGGAATTCTGTGAATATTGGCCCGCATCGAGATGTACTGGCCGAGTGGAAGGCCGCTGCCGATAAGGCCGGATTGCCGTTTGGCGTGAGCATTCATGCTGATCGTGCATGGTTTTGGTATGAGCCGGCACAGGGCGCTGACAAATCGGGCGATAAAAAGGGCATCCCGTATGATGCCAAACTCACCAAGGGTGAAGGCGTGGGCAAATGGTGGCAAGGCTACGACCCTCAGCATCTATATCGCCAAAACCATCCCAAAAGCACGCTCTATGCCGGTGCCACATTCGACGACCAATGGAATTGGCAAGGTGGAGCTTGCCCGCCAAGCGAAGAATTTGCCACAAATATTTATAATCGCACCATTCAGCTAATAAATCGCTTTAATCCCGACTTTATTTATTTTGATGCCACGGGATTGCCCTTGTGGCCGGTGAGCGATGCCGGCCTAAAAATCGGGGCTCATTTCTACAACCACAGCATGGCCACACATCAAGGCAAAAATCAGGCGGTGATGACCGGCAAAATTCTCAACGAGCAGCAGCGCCGTGCAATGGTGTGGGATGTTGAGCGTGGCGCACCCAACGAAATGATTCCGCAGCCGTGGGAAACGTGCACTTGCCTTGGCGGCTGGCACTATAATCAATCAATCTACGACAATAATCAATATAAATCGGCGGCTATGGTGATTAAAATGCTTGTCGACGTAGTTAGCAAAAATGGCAATTTGTTGCTTAGCGTGCCATTGCGAGCCGACGGCACATTCGACGACAAAGAGGCCGCCATCTTGCACGAAATTGCTGCGTGGATGAAAGTAAATGGCGAGAGCATTTACGCCACACGCCCGTGGGCAGTGTTTGGCGAAGGCCCGATTGCCGAGTCGGATATTGCTCTAAAAGCTCAAGGCTTCAATGAGGACGCCTATGCAGAATCAGGCTCTGATGAAATCCGCTTCACGCAAAAAGGCAAATATCTGTATGCAACAGCTTTGGCCTGGCCTGCCGATGGACATCCTATCACAATTAAGTCGCTGGGCAGTGAGAGCTCGCTGTCGTCCGGCAAAATTAAGGGCGTGCAGCTCCTCGGCTACGGAAAGGTGAAATTCACCCAAACCAAGCAAGGCCTGATCGTGGAGTTGCCTGCGGCCGTAAATTCTATCGCCCCGGTCCTTAAAATCAAGCTCTAAACAAAATAGAAAAGGTAGGCGTCATCGCGACGCCTACCTTTCGTGAAGGGGTTATTTAGATATTTGGGATGTGCTAATTATTCAGCTACAACCTCGAAGGGGATTTCCACAGCCACTTCTTTGTGGAATTGGATGGTGGCAGTGTATTTGCCCACTTCCTTAATGCCTTCCTTGAGGACGATGAGCTTGCGATCAACATTGTGACCGAGCTTTTCGAGAGCCTCTGCGATTTGGATTGCATTAACAGAACCGAAGATGGTGCCGGTAGAGCTGGTCTTGGCGCCAATGGTGAGAGATACACCTTGCAGTGCGGCAGCTGCTGCTTCTGCATCGGCTTTGATTTGAGCGAGTTTGTGAGCGCGTTGACGTTGGTTCTCAGCTAACACTTTCAGAGCTGATGTTGTTGCAACGACTGCTTTACCCTGAGGAATGAGGAAGTTGCGGCCATAGCCGTCTTTCACTTCTACTACGTCGTCCTTGTATCCAAGGCCACGAACGTCTTCTTTAAGAATGATCTTCATGTGCTTATTCCTTTAATGGGTTATTTCATGAGGTCGGTAACGTAGGGGAGAAGAGCCAAGTGGCGTGCACGCTTTACAGCTTGTGCCACACGGCGTTGGAATTTCAGAGAAGTGCCGGTGATACGACGGGGAAGGATTTTACCTTGCTCGTTGAGGAACTTCTTGAGGAATTCGGGATCCTTGTAGTCGATATACTTGATACCGCTACGTTTGAAACGGCAGTATTTTTTCTTCTTCACGTCCACTGACATGGGAGTGAGATAGCGAATTTCTGATTGAGCCATTGTTTAGTCCTCCTTTGCTTCTTGTGTTTGGGGTGCTTCTGCTTTCGCAGCTTTCAGGCTGCGACGTTTAGCAGCATATTCTGCTGCATACTTGTCTTGACGGAATGTGAGGAAACGCAACACGCGTTCGTCGCGACGATAAGCGGTTTCGAGCTTGCGAATTGCGGTGGGATCGCATTCGAATTCGATTAAGGTGTAGAAGCCGGTGGACTTCTTCTGGATAGGATATGCGAGCTTGCGCATGCCCCATTCTTCTGTGTTCACAATGCTTGCACCGTTGTCGGTGAGCACCTTGCTGAACTTTTCTACCGCTTCCTTCATCTGAACGTCAGACAAAACGGGAGTTAAAATGAAAA
>CAZRCU010000088.1:0-9631 GCA_964598685.1 uncultured Bacteroides sp. | reverse complement strand
CTGAATTCTGAGATACTTATCGTTATCAAAACCTATCTTCATAACGGGATACAAAGTTAGCCAATTTCAGAATGTCGCCCAAAAATAAGCTGTTAAAAAAGCGCGGCTATCGGCTAAATCCGATTGAGGCTTTGCAGGCTGAGGAAAAAATAGTAACTTTGTGGTATTACCATGATACCATAACCCTACTTACTTATTATCAATGAAAGAAAAATTGACAGCGCTGCTGGCAGCCACAGTTGTGGCGGGCGGAGTATGCGCCACTAATCCTGATGATAGATTTGCTTCGTGGCCCACTTACAATGGCTCTGACTTGGAGCTTATGGTGGATGCCGACGGCACTCATTTCACCCTATGGTCGCCCGAAGCACAAGCCGCTCGTGTCTATCTCTACGATGCCGACCGCAACACTCCCGCCATCGACACGCTTGATATGTCGCGAGGCATAAGCGGCACATGGCGCGCCACCGTGTCGGCCCCTCTCTACGGCAAATTCTACACATTTTCGATTAAGCACAAAGGTCAATGGCTGGCCGAGACGCCCGGCGTGTGGGCCAAGGCCGTCGGCACCAACGGTCATCGCGCAGCAATAATCGACCTTGCCACCACCAACCCTATTGGTTGGGAAGCCGACCACGGCCCCGAGGTGGAGCATCTCACCGACGTGGTGCTCTATGAAATGCACCACCGCGATTACAGCATGCACGCCTCATCAGGCATCGTCCATAAAGGCAAATTTTTAGCGCTCACCGAGCCGGCCACCACCAACAGCTATGGCGACGCCACCGGCATCGACCACCTGAAGGAGCTTGGAATCACCCACGTGCACATCCTCCCAAGCTATGATTTCAACTCGGTGGACGAAGCCAACCTCGCGGACAACCAATATAATTGGGGCTACGACCCTCAAAACTACAACGCCCCCGAAGGCTCCTATTCAACCGACCCGGCCAATCCCGCCACCCGCATCCGCGAAATGAAGCAAATGATCATGGCGCTGCACCAAGCCGGCATCGGCGTGGTGATGGACGTGGTGTATAACCACACTGCTCAAAACGACGATTCCAACTTCTCGCTCACCGCCCCCGGTTATTATTATCGTCATCGCGAGGACGGATCTTATTCCGACGCTTCAGGCTGTGGCAACGAAACCGCCTCTGACCACGCGCAGATGGCCAACTTCATTGTAAACTCGGTGAAATATTGGGCTACAGAATATCACATCGACGGATTCCGCTTCGACCTTATGGCAATACACGACACCGCCACAATGAACCGCGTGGTGAAAGAGCTCCATCAAATCAATCCCGCTATATTCGTCTATGGCGAGGGATGGACCGCCGGCGATTCTCCACTGCCGGCCGAGCGCCGTGCACTCAAAGAGAATGTATCGGCAATGACCGGCGTAGCTGTGTTTAGCGACGATATTCGCGATGGCGTAAAGGGTCACTACTCTCGCGCCGAAGACCGCGGATTTGCCACCGGCAAGCCCGGCAATGAAGAAACTGTAAAAATAGGCATCGTAGCTGCTACAAATCACCCGCAAGTGAATTTTGCACTCGGCAACACATCTAAAATCCCATATGCCACATCGCCTGAGATGGTAATCAACTACGTGTCGTGTCACGACGACTTGATGCTCACCGACAAGCTGGCCAAGTCGATGCCCGAAGCCACTGAGGCGCTACGCCAACGTGCAGCTCGATTGGCTCAAACAATCGTGTTTACGTCGCAAGGCACACCATTCATGTTTGCCGGCGAAGAAATTTTCCGCGACAAGCACGGCGTGCACAATTCCTATAAATCGCCCGATTCTATTAATGCTATCAATTGGGATCTCAAACACCAAAATGCCGACCAATTCCACTATTATCAACAGCTGATAGCACTGCGCCGCGCTCACCCCGCATTCCGCATGACCACAGCCGATGATATTGCCAAAAATATTGTGTTTGACACTGTGGAGGGCAACAACCTGATTTCCTACTCAATCAAGAATCACGCCAACGGCGACGAATGGGCCGAAATCAAGCTGGTGTTTAACGGCTCTGAGGAGTCGCGCCAAGTGAAAGTGGGCAAAGGCAATTGGATAGTGATTGCTCGCGATGGCAAGATTGAGGCCAACGGCCTTGGCACTTGCCGCGGCGGCAAAATAGATGTAGAGCCCACCTCTGCATTAATCCTCGCCCGCGTGAAATAATTTTTGCACCAACCTAATCAAATGCGCCCACATGAAAGTCATCACGTGGGCGCATACTATAATAGGATTAGCTTGTCAAAACGATGGCATTTCGAGCAGCTCGGTGTGGGGATGTTTGCGAGCAAGATAGCGGCGAATAAAGCCGAGAGTGTCTGCTGCAATCACTGCATCCGTGTCGAAGTGCTTATTGTAAATCACATAGGCAATCTCAATGCCACGATGCTCCAAGGCCTCAAGCGACAGGATTGTGTGATTAATCGAGCCAAGCACGCCATTGGTGACCAGGGCCACCGGCAAGCGGCGCGAGGCTATATAGTCGATGGTGAAAAAGTCATCGTTAATCGGCACCATCAAGCCACCGGCGCCCTCGATAATCACAGTGTCGTAGCGCTGTGCAAGAATCTCGGTGGAACGATCTACGAGGCTGAGATCAATTTCGCGGCCGTCGATTTTGGCGGCCAGCTGAGCCGATGCCGGATAGGTGAAGATTATTGGAGCCGTGGTGCCGTCGAGATCTTCAGGCAGCATGTCGGTGCCCATAAGGCGGCGATGAGCCTCAATGTCTTCCGACGTGTTGGTGCAACCGGTCTGAATGAATTTCTGAGTAATCACAGAGCGGCCCTCGCTTTGAAATTTGCGAGCGAGAAACACCGTAGCATAAGTTTTGCCGGCATCAGTGTCGATGCCGCTAAGAAAGATAGTTTTCATTTCTTTTGCAATACCATAATTAAGGGCTTATATGTGAGGTAGAAGCGTCCATCGAGTCGCATGGGATAGCGATTGATGATAGAGCGCGCATCTACATCGCCGCGCGACGATTTGCCCAATGAATTTACTCCTGATAGTTTGAGATGGCGGAGCACGTCGAGCGGAGTTTCAAAATCAAGGTCGCGCTCATAGGCCTGCGATGCCAGCACTTCAAAATTCGCTGATGCCATTTTAAGCCATTCGGCAGGCGTATAGAGCGGCAGAGAATTACCGGTGAGGTCGGTGATTTCATGCATATTGCCTCGAGTGTAGGTTGTGAGACAAGCATATCCGGCAGGCTTTAATGCACGAGCGCAATTCTCAAGAAAGGCCACCGGTGAATTAAACCACTGCATCGTGGAAGCCGAGAATATAAATCCTTGCGATTGAGGGGCGATTCGGCGCAATTGCAATTCAGCATCGCATTGCTGAAATTCACCGACTACGCCAAAAGGCGCATCAGCGGCAATGTCCCACATCGTGAATTTTGCATTTGGGGCCATAGCCCTGATGCATCGCGACAGATTGCCGGCGCCACTGCCAATTTCAAGTATTGGCGTTGTGGCCGATGCCAATTCAGAAGTTATTCTAAGCGTCTTTAGCATTTTGCAAAGGCGCGACACCACATCGGCCTGCACCGGGGAATTGCCGGCATAGGTAGCCGTGCCGGCGGCAAAGCGCTGCTGCATGGTGTCTTTATCCACAAAATAGCGGTCGATTATAGCTTGAAAGTCGGTGTAGTGGCCATCGTCGATGATTTCTACGGCCACGGGGCGTGGGCCGCAATATCGCTGAAGCGTCCACGCACGCTGCTGATTGATCGGCGGGAATATGCAATCGCCCTTGCCAATTATGGCGAGATCCCAACTGCCAACCGCCGGCGCCGGCAACACAGTGCGCTCGGCAATAGCCCTTAGTTCATCGGCCAATTCGTCGACAGCTCGAGGTTGATACGTTGTCATAAACCTATCAAACATTTCGCGCGAGGCGCACATACGACGATTAAATTTGCGCACACCGGTCTCTGATAGATTGTCGAGCGTGCCATAATAAATGTGCTCGGGAATGCCGGCCACCGAATCAATGGGGCAAAGAGTGCCATTCACGGCAATGCGCTTGGTGATTTTATAGTCGATGGCTTGCGCTGTTTGCGAAGCGGCAAATACGCCCATCGACCATGCAAGCAAACATATCTCGGAATAAGGCTCAACGCACGACCAATCAATGTAGAATGAGCGATAATCCCACACCACCATGACATCATAGCCGGGACGGCTGATGCCTGAAAAGGTGTCGGCGCTCATTCCCCATCCTGCATAAATCAGCAGCAGCCGAGTGGAGCCGGTTTGAGATATAAATTTATAATTCATGCGATTTACACTGGTTTATGCATGTGGCAAGGCGGTCGACGTCGTCAACAGCGATGGCCGCCGACAGGCTGAAGCGGAGACGCTCGGTGCCGGGTGGAACAGTTGGAGTGCGAATCGGGAGCACTTTGAATCCGGCTTCAAGCAACTTGGCCGACATGGCCACAGCCTTGATAGGATCGCCAATTACAAGCGGACGGATGTGAGACGGCGCGCCACCCGGGATGGCTGCGGCAAGATGCCGGGCAAGTATAGCGAGATGAGCGCGCAAATCATCGGCTTGCAATGAGCGGCGCCATGTGTAGATGCTCCATCGCGCGCAAGCCGGCGGCAAGGCGGTTGAGAATATCAGGCTTCGAGCTTTGTTGACCATAAATTCACGCAATCTGCCACGAAGGATTGCAAACGCACCCGATGAGGCCAAGGCCTTGCCTAAAGTGCCGACAAGAATATCTACATCGGCAAGCACACCTTCACGAGCCGATAGTCCTAAGCCGCCGGGGCCGACAACGCCTACGGCATGGGCCTCGTCGATATAAAGCATGGCATTTGGCACTCCGCGCTTGATGTGGGCCAGACGGGCCACGTCGGCAAAGTCGCCATCCATTGAGTAAACGCTCTCGGCAATAATCAGCACTTGGGGATAGCGCGAAGCCTTAGCCGCGAGAATGCGCTCAAGATGGTCGTAGTCGTTGTGGCGGAAGCGCTCAAACGGGCATCCGGCCAGTTTGATGCCGTCGATAATCGAAGCGTGTACCAGGCGATCGGCCACTACAAGAGTGTCGCCCCCGGATGCGAGAGCCGACACGAGACCCACATTTGCGTGGTAGCCGCTATTGAATAGCAAAGCCGCCGAGCCATAGCAATCGGCCAGCAATGATTCCAATTCATTATAATCGCGCTGTGGAGCGGCTAGCAGTCGCGAGGCCGAGGAGGTCATCAACAGGCGTTCGGCGGGTGTATCCGATAGAAATTGGCGACGGAGGTCAACGTCGCCGGCCAATCCTAAATAGTCGTTGGACGAGAAGTCTACCACATCTCCGTCTAATTCAGACGGGATGTGGCGCATATTGCCGGATTCGGCCAGCGATTGAAGTGTGGAATCAATTTGCATCGCAGGGCAATTCTTTCACAAGTTGCACCATCGCCGCACATAGCTTGTCGAGTTGTTCATCGCTAATCACATACGGCGGCATGATATAAACATTTTTGCCAAAGGGGCGAATCCACACGCCACATTCAACGCAACGCTTTTGGAAGGCGCCTACATCAACCGGATTTTTCACTTGAAGCACACCGATTGTGCCAATTACGCGCACATCCTCCACTTGAGGCAGCGATGTGGCGTCGGCGAGTCCGGCGCGGATTTTTTCGGTGATATGGGCGATGCGCGAGGCCATATCCTGCTCGTTGAGCATTTTGAGCGATTCAACAGCCACGGCACATGCCAGCGGATTGGCCATAAATGTGGGGCCGTGCATCAACACACCGGCTTCGCCACGCGAAATCGTGTCGGCGACAGCCTTGGTGGTGAGCACTGCGCTCATGGTCATGTAGCCGGCAGTGAGGCCCTTGCCAATACACATAATATCGGGCTCGACGCCAGCATGCTCCCAAGCAAATTTGCGGCCTGTGCGCCAAAATCCGGTGGCAATCTCGTCGAAAATCAGCAAAATGCCGTATTCGTCGCACAGCTTGCGCAGTTCGCGTAAATATTGAGGATGATAAAACCACATGCCGCCGGCACCCTGAACGATAGGTTCGAGGATAAATGCGGCAAGCTCGTGGCGGTGAGCTTCAAAAAGTTGTTTCACCGGGGCTATATCCGAGGCATCCCACTCGCCATCGAAGCGCGAGCGAGGCTGTGGTACAAAGAATCGCACGGGTAGTGCCGAGCCAAATGCGCCATGCATGCCGGTGACAGGGTCGCAGACGCTCATAGCGTTCCAAGTGTCGCCATGATAGCCCGAGCGGATTGTGGCAAAGTTGGTTTTGGCATGCGAGCCTGATGCCGAGATAGCAGCTTGTACGGCCATTTTCATAGCTACCTCAACAGCCACCGAGCCGGAATCGGCATAAAAAATATTGTGCATCGACGGCGGAGCGGCTTCAAGCAGCAATTTGCCAAGCTCGATGGCGGGCTCGTGGGTGAGGCCGCCAAACATCACATGGCTCATTTTGTCGATTTGTGCCTTAATAGCTGCGTCAATACGAGAATTATGATAGCCATGGATTACACACCACCACGATGACATGCCATCAATTAGTTGCGTTCCATCGGTGAGTGTAATTATCGCACCATCAGCGCTTTCAACTTTATATGTTGGAAGTGGGTTTATAGTAGAAGTGTAGGGATGCCACAAATGTTCGCGGTCCCATGAATCATGCAAGTCGGATTTCATGCCACAAAGTTACTTTTTTTTTGTAAATTTGCAGTCAGTTTCAGACAACTAATATGAATTCACAAACCCAAACGATAGCAATCAGCAAAGAGGCTGTGTCGGAAATGCCCACAGTATCGTACCCCGGGACGATAACCGTAGTGGAAACTGCGAGCATGGCCCGAGTGGCTCTGCGCGAGCTTTCGCGAGCTCGTGTTGTGGGGTTTGACACCGAGACTCGACCCTCGTTTCACAAGGGGCGACTTCACAATGTAGCTCTGATGCAGCTTTCGACAGGCGACCATTGCTTTTTATTTCGACTAAACAAGCTCGGAATATCAGACGGGCTGCGCCGCTTTCTCGAGAATCCGGAAATAATCAAGGTGGGGCTGTCGGTCCACGACGACTTTTCAGTGATGCGCCGCCAAATTGCCGACCTCGACCCCCAAGGCTTCATCGACCTTCAGGAATACGTGAAATATTTTCACATCAATGATATTTCGCTACAGAAAATATATGCAATCGTCTTTGGCGAGCGCATCTCAAAGAGTCAGCGTCTGACAAATTGGGAAGCGGAATCCCTGACCGATGCACAGCAGATTTATGCGGCCATTGATGCATGGGCTTGCCTGCAATTGTATCGCCGCCTTCGCTCCGGCGGGTTCCTGCCTGACGAATCTCCCTACATCGTGGATCGAACCAGTCTCAACCCACAACCAACTGCTAAAAATGAAAAAGGTTAATAAAGCAATATTGGTGCCGGCCGTGCTGCTGGTGTATTTGGCTGTAATGGCCTATATCGGGCTCGACGGACTAAAGTCGGGGCAAACTCCGCTGTGGCAGTATGTCATCACCATCATTGCATCATTAATCATTATTGTTGCGCTACACTTTGTGCTCAAGAAGCGTCAACGCCTGGCACAAGAGCGCACAGAAGATATTGAAAATACAAATAATTCATAACCGTATGGCTAAAAAAGCACTTCTTATCATCCTTGATGGATGGGGCATCGGCGACCACAAGCACGACGACGCCATCTACTCTACTCCTACCCCCTATTGGGACTATCTTCTTAAAACCTACCCCAACTCGCAGCTCCAAGCCAGCGGCGAAAATGTGGGTCTTCCCGACGGCCAAATGGGCAACTCAGAAGTGGGCCACCTCAATATTGGTGCGGGCCGTGTTGTCTATCAAGACCTCGTAAAAATCAACAAGGCAATCTCGTCCGGTTCAATCCTTGAGAACGCTGAAATCAAGAACGCATACGGCTATGCCAAAGCCAACGGCAAAGCGCTCCACTTGATGGGCCTTACGTCGACCGGCGGCGTTCACTCTTCGCTCAATCACGTGTTTGCTCTGTGCGACATCGCCAAAGAATATGGTCTCGACAAGGTGTATTTGCATTGCTTTATGGACGGCCGCGACACCGACCCTCGCAGCGGCAAAGGCTTTATCGAGCAGCTTGATGCTCACTGCAAGCAATCAGCCGGCGAAATCGCATCAATCGTTGGCCGCTACTACGCAATGGACCGCGACAAACGTTGGGATCGTGTGAAAGAAGCCTACGACCTGCTGATTGAAGGCAAGGGCAGCCAAGCCACCGACATGGTAGCAGCTGTTCAAGCCAGCTATGACGAAGGCGTGACCGACGAATTCATCAAACCCATCAATAATGCCAATGTTGACGGCACTATCAAGGAGGGCGATGTGGTGATTTTCTTCAACTATCGCAACGACCGCGCTAAGGAGCTCACCGAAGTTCTCACACAGCACGATATGCCCGAACAAGGCATGCACACCATTGCAGGCTTGCAATATTATTGCATGACTCCCTACGATTCATCGTTCACCGGCGTTCATATCCTCTTTGACAAAGAGGATGTGTCAAACACTCTGGCCGAATACCTGTCGAATCTGGGCAAGACTCAGCTCCACATTGCCGAGACTGAGAAATATGCCCATGTGACATTCTTCTTCAATGGCGGCCGCGAAGCTGCATTTTCCGGCGAAGATCGCACCTTGGTTCCCTCGCCCAAAGTAGCCACTTACGATCTCCAGCCCGAAATGAGCGCTCCCGAGGTAAAAGACAAATTGGTCGACGCAATCAAGGCCAATAAATACGACTTTATCGTAGTAAACTTTGCCAACGGTGATATGGTGGGCCACACCGGCATCTATCCTGCAATTCAAAAAGCTGTTGAGACAATCGACAACTGCGTTCACGATGTAGTGGAAGCTGCAAAGAGCACCGGCGAATACGAAGTAATCATTATTGCCGACCATGGTAATGCCGATTACGCAGAAAATCCCGATGGCACTCCCAACACCGCCCACTCACTCAACCCCGTGCCTTTTGTCTATGTCACCGAGCAACAGGGCCGCAGCACCGAAAACGGCATTTTGGCCGACGTTGCCCCCTCAATTCTCCACATTCTCGGCGTAGAACAACCCAAGGAAATGACCGGTCGCAATCTTATCAAATAATCCGACCTATTACATTTCCTATGAGATATTTAAAAAGCGAGCGATGCTCGCTTTTTTTATTGCCGAGCTGCGAACATTTTAGGCTGCGAATACGTCTTTATTGTAGAGGCCTTTTTAGTAATTGTCCTCACTATTAGCTATATCCGTTAAACTTTTAGATTGAATGCCTATGAATGACTCTACACAACATTATGGCTCTGAAATAGCCATCGGAATCGTTGGATTCTTAGTTATCGGTCTATTCGTGGCAATGATTGTGCTTATCGTGGCAAAGCCGGTGAAGTATGCCGATGCCGGCTATCCGATTGAATCGAATGCCATGGCAATTGAGAATTGCGCCGATTATGGAGCAATCACCTCGGCCTGCGTCACCATTAATCAGATGCAACGTTAAAATCAATCGCCGAAAAAATGGGGCTGTGTCGGAATGGCGCAGCCTCTTTTTTTGGAG
>CAZRCU010000087.1:0-9639 GCA_964598685.1 uncultured Bacteroides sp. | reverse complement strand
TCGGCGATTTTGTAAATTGACGCGAATTAACACGAATTTAGAGGAGGCGCGGACGGTTGTACTACGTCTTTGGGTGAGAATTTTGGTAAAAAAAGAGGCTGCACGGGGTGCAGCCTCTGGGATATTTTTTGGGGGATATTATCGGATGATAACTTTTTCGGCTTGGTTGCCGGTGCGGCGGATGTAGATGCCGGGGGCGGGGGTGCCGTAGATGCGAGCACCTTGGAGATTGAAGAGCTGAGATTCAGCAGCTGCATCTGTAGCGATGTCGGAGATGCTGTCGTAATCGCTAAGTGTGAAGCTGATGGCGTCGGATACTTCAGAGAGTGTGCCGTCGGCAGCGCGAGCAACAACGGTGTAGCTGTATTGATCTGCGGTGAGGCCTTCCACGGTGTAGGTGGTTACGTTGCCAACTTCGCGGTTGTTGTAGCCTTCGAGAACGCTTTCGGCAAGACCGCCGGTTGTGATTGACATATCGTCAAGGGCCATATTGCCGGTGGTGTCTTTGTAGTAGACGAGGCGCAGCTGGCGAATGCCTTGAGGAATATCGTTGACGGTGTAGGTGGTGCCGGTAGTTGAGATGGTCTGAGTGGCGAGAAGTTGCCATGTTTCGTCGTCGGAAGCTACTGCGGCGGCTTTAGCGTCGTTGCCGCGACCTTGCAATTCAAAGTAGTTGCCAACGGTGGTGCCGGCCAGGCGAGCCCAGCAAGAGAATTTCACTACGTCGTTGTCGAATACGGGGGTAACGACGTTTTGCAGGTTGCTGCCGAGTTTCAAAGATGGAGCAGCTGCACCGAAGTAGCCTTTAGATGTTGCGCCATAAGTGCCGGTGGCTGTGTTGCTCCAGCCTTCGAGGTTAGAGCCAAAGTCGTTGGTGACGGTTTCTTCTTTAGAGTTGTTGGTTTCAACCACTGTGAGCAGGTATTCGGCAGCGCCTTCAACGGGTTGCCAAGAAGCGGTGAATGAGTTTGAAGTGACATTGACGGGCTTTTCAACTACGGGGATCAGCATGTCGAATGTAGCTTCGGTGGTGTTGACAGCCACAGCTTCGCTGGCGTCGGATGTGATTGTGCTGTGCTTAGCAACAACAGTTACATAATATAATGTTTCGGGTTGCAGGCGAGTGATAGCAATGCTTGTTTCGCTCACTTCTTGCTCTTGAACGGTGTTGTGGTCGGCGTCGGTCACAGTCACGGCATAAGATGTAGCGCCGTTGATAGCGGCCCAAGACACGGTGAAGCCGTTGCCTTTGATGTCGCTAACGGTAGCCACGGGGGTGTCGAGCTCAACATAACCACCGCACACGTCGAATGTGATAATACCATTCTTTTCGGTGATGTTGGTGATAGGGGTGTTAAGCGCTGTGCCGCTCCAAGTCTTCATAGAGGGAGAAGTGGTGTCGGTGAATGAGGTCTTGCGCGAGGTGCCGGGGAAGGGATAGCCAGCCATTACAGAGTCGTCGTCGTTGTTGGCTTTGCCGTTGGCTTCCTCGATATCTACATATTGGTGAGAAGCGGTGTTGTTAACGACATTGTTTGACCATACGCTTGCGCTGTAGTCGATGTGCCATATGAGCAGGCCGTGGCCGGGGAGGTATTTATCCCAACCGGTCTGTTGGCGATTTTCTAACAGGAAGAATTCGTTTTTGCTCGAGGTGAGCACAGCGGCGCATGTGTTAGAGTCGAGGATGTTTTCCAGCGAGATGGTGCTGGCGCCATCAAGGATGATGGGGTCGACCCAGCCGAAGGCGTTGCGTTCGTAGACGCCGAATGTGCAAGGTGTGCGGCCGTCGTTGTTGTAGCTGCCATAATCCATTACATTCCAGCTGCCCGGGGTGAGGTATTGAGCGCTGTTGTAGCTTACGGAATACAAGTCGGGGAGACCGAGCACGTGGCCGAATTCGTGGCAAAATGTGCCGATGCCTGATGGCTTGGTTTGGTCGTATTCATTGCAGCAGCCGTAGCTGTCGATTTTCACGCCGTCGAGGGTGAGCGAAGAGCCGGCATCTGTTAATGTCCATTGGTGAGGCCAGATGGTGCTTTCAGCGCCGTAGGAAGCTTCGCCTGCGCCGGCATAGATAATATAGATGTTGTCAACTTTGCCGTCGCCGTTGGTGTCGTACTTGCTGAAGTCGATTTGAGAGTCGAGTTTTTTGCAAGCGTCGATTACCATTTGCTCGGGAGCTTTATCATTGCCCCATGCATCGTTGGCGCCATATGTTGAGTAGCTTGATATAGTGGCGGGGCCATATACATCGAATGTGGGCTGATATTGATTGTTTGAACCGTCCATGTAGAACTTACGGCACGAGCCTGTGCCGCCATCTTTGGTGAAGTTATCACCATTTAGGAAGTCTTCATAGTAGGCCAAGGGGTCGCTCATTGAGAACGATTTGTTGGAAAACGCAACCAGGATCACGAGGGGGTGAGTTTCGCCAAAGTGTTCGCAGTCGGTGTCCATAAGGCCCACGCCGGTGGATTTATTGGCGCGGCGCATTTTAGATTTGGCTTGTTGGCGAGTGAGAAGAGCGTCACCAACATTTTCAGTGCTGATTGAGGCCAGGAAAGCATTGTCGCTTGCCGAGCGTTGTGCCACATTGCGAGCAATAACCGATGATGCAATCACTTCGCCGGTAGTAGAAAGGGTGGCGTAGCAGTAAGCACCTTCTTCGTTAGTCAGCAGGGGCTTGCCGTCGGTGGTGATGTAGCAGTGTGATTTTTCGTCGCCGATCAGTCTAACGGACAATTCTGTGCCGTCGGGCTGAGTGACAGTCTTAACGACGTCGCGACGAGCTGGAACGGCCATCAGAGTCTGAGCTGATGCCGATAGAAGCAATAATGTGCTTAGTAGGAATTTTTTCATATATACTATTACGCGGTAGAATTTTCGATGCGCGCAAATTTACTCAATTGAGGTCGAATAGGCAAAATTTATCGACAAACGGGGCTAAAATATCTATAAAATCCGTTAAATATATTTTATACAACGGCATTTTTATAGTATAACTAGCTGATTTTAACCTAATTTATTCTAAATTGGTGTGTTTTTGTTGCGCGCAGCTTAAAAAGCGTTTTTCTCGCCTTGGATGGCATTGATTATGGTGCGAACCACAATTTTGAGGTCGAGCAGGAACGACCAATTTTCGATGTACCACACATCATATTCCACACGCTTTTCCATTTTCCAAAGCTCGTCGGTGGCACCGCGATAGCCATTGATTTGAGCCCAGCCGGTGATGCCTGGTTTGATGAAGTGGCGCACCATATAGCGGTCGATTAGTTTGGAATAGTCGCTGGTGTGCTTTAGCATGTGTGGGCGAGGGCCTACAACCGACATGTCGCCTTTGAATACATTGATAAATTGCGGCAACTCGTCGATAGATGTGCGACGCAGAAAGTTGCCGAGGCGTGTTTTGCGAGGGTCGTCGGCAGTGGCTTGCATTTTATCGGCATCCACATTTACCTTCATTGTGCGGAATTTAAGGCATTTGAAGGTCTCGCCTCGATAGCCGGTGCGCTCTTGTTTGAAATATACGGGACCCGGCGATGAAATTTTGATTGCGATTGCGATAGGGATGTAGATAAGCGGATAGAAGCAGAGGAAAATTGATGATACCACTACATCGAATGCACGCTTCACAAGACGGTTGAAAGTCTTTTTAAGCGGGTTGCGGCGGATGGTGAGCACGGGCACGGCGCCAATGTTTTCGAGTTGGAATCCGCGAGATATGTAGCGCGAAATTTGCGGTACGTAGAAGAATTCCATTACGTGGTCGTCGGCAATTTTCACCACGTTTGACAATATCTCGTCGTGGCCGGAAATTGTATAATAGATTTGGTCGATGTGGTGTGTGGAGATGTATTCGTCGAGGTCGGCATAAGCGCCGCAGGGATGGTCGGCAAAGTCGCGGCCGCCATCGGCATCGAAGAAAGCCATCACTTTGTATCCAAATCCGGGGTCGGATTTCATCTCGTTGTAGAGGCGTCGGGCGGTGTTGTTGGTGCCAACGATCACCACGCGAGTGAAGTTGTAGCCGCGGCGGCGATAGGCCTTGATGAGTCGGCGAGAAATCAGCGACCACAGGGTGAACACGGCCACCAGCATGCCGTAGTAGAGCAAATATCCGCCGCGCGGGATGCCTTGAATGCCGATAAATGCTATAAGGGATAGGAAGAAGAGAGCATGAATGCCCACAGTGGTGAGGGCGTAGAGCAGCACTTTGTCGAGGCGGATTGCGCGAAGCGGCTCGCCGGTGTTGGTCATGCGAATTGCCACGGGAGCAAAGCTCACATTCACCAATAGCCACAGCAGCCACAAAGGCGCATTGGTGTGGGCTATTTGCGGATAAATATGTATGGCTACGGCAAAAAACAGGTTGAATATCATCCATTCGGCAATAGATAGGCCTACGCGGAGATATTTACCATAGTTTTGGCGTTTGATTCTGAATTTCACTGACACTTGTTTTCAGGGATAGCGCTTAGGGGAAGTGCTGCGATAAAAATTGTAACATCAATCCAATTGCAAGTGACGCAATCGGATTGATGTTGAGAGTTGTCGGATTGTAGATTAGAGCTTTTCGTCGATTAGCTTAATCTTGCCGCGAAGGTCTTCGATGTCGGCGCGGATGTTGGCGGCTTTGCGTTCAAATTCGCGCAGCATCGAGTCGCCGCTCTTGCTCTTGGCAGAGAGGAATCCAAGATTGTTTTCGTAGGTGCGGAGCTCTTGTTGGCGAGCTTCGAGAGCGCGAACCAGGCGTTCACGTTCACGATATAGCTTGTTGCTGTCGCCTTCGATATCGGAGATTGATTCGGTGAAGCGTTCCATGCGGGCTTGAGCGCGGCGCATATTGAGCTTGTCGCGCAGGGCGTCCACTTTTTCGCGGAATGCGGCATACACCTTGTCTTTATCGCGGAAGGGCACGTGGCCGATTTCTTGCCATTTGGCTTGCAATTCGCGCAGCTTGGCGATGGCGTCGTCGCGCGACATGTCGTCGGTGATGGTGTCGAGCTCGGCAATCACGGCTTTTTTAGCTTTGAGGTTGTCGGCTTCGGCGCGGCGCGAGCCTGAAGTGGCTTTCTTTTTCTGTTCAAAGAAGTAGTCGCAGGCGTTGAGGAAGCGTTTCCACACGGTGTCGCTGTATTTCTTGGCAACAGTGCCGATGGTTTTCCATTCCTTTTGCATTTCTACAAATGCCTCGGTGGCTTCTTTCCAGTCGGTGCTGTCTTTGAGGGCTTCGGCCTTTTCGGCGAGAGCGGTCTTGCGAGCGAGGTTGTTGGCGAGCACTTCGCGAGTGGAGTGGAAATATTCGGCTTTAGCGGCAAAGAATTTGTCGCAGAGTGCGCGGAAGCGGGCAAACAGCTCTTTGTTCATCTTCTTGGAGGCAAAGCCAAAAGTGCGCCATTCTTGCTGGATGGCCATCACTTGCTTGGTGGCTTCGTCCCAAGCCGAGAATGATTTGATAGCGGAGAGGTCGATGGCCTCCATGCGTTCGCAAAGGGCGATTTTGCCGGCTTCGTTTTCGGCTTCGCGGGCTTTGCGGGCTTCAAAGTAGGCTTGGTAGCGCTTGTTGATTTCGGCAGAGAAGCCTTTGAACTTTTCCCAGATTTCGTCGCGGAATTCCTTGGCAACGGGGCCGATTTGGCGCCATTTGTTGTGGAGCTCTTGCAGGCGGCGATAGGCAAGGATTACATCTTCTTCGAGCACGAGAGCGGCGGCCTCGTCGAGGAGCAGGTTTTTGCTGTCGAGATTTTTCTTGAAATCATAGTCGCGAAGCTCCTTGTTGATTTTGAGGTTGTCGGAGTAGTGTTCGCGTGCTTCTTGGAAACGTTTCCAAAGGGCGGTGTCTTCGGTTGGGGGCACGTCGCCGATGGCGTTGAATTCGTCTTGCAGCTCGCGGTAGCGCGGGAAGGTGCGATTCACGTTGTCGGTGTCCTCAGCGAGGGCGTTGATTTCAGCGATGATAGCTTGCTTGCGTTCGAGGTTGGCAGCGCGTTCGGCTTCGATGCGGGCGTTGTATTCGGCGCGTTTGTCGCGAATTTGAGTGAAAAGGGCTTTGAGCTCTTCGTCATCTTCCTCGAGCGATTTATGTAATGCGTTGATTTGCTGACGCAGGTGACGAATATCGTCGGTAGAGATGTCAGCACCATCTTTAGCTAAAAGCTGCTGAGCAGCTTCAAGTACGGCATCGCGGGTAACATTTTCGTCGGCCGCAGCATCTTCGGCGTCGGCCACTTCCTCCTCGGCGAGAGCCTCGGGGTCTTCGTTGTTTTCGAGTTGGATAGTTGTTTCATCTTCGTGGGCGATGGCTTGAGCCGGCGCCTCTACGGGATTTTTTTCTTCGGCCGAATCATTAGCCGAGATGGGATCACGCATTTCCATAATATAGATATTAATGAGATAAAAATATGCCCATTAGGGGCAAAGACGGCTCAAATTTAGTGAAATTTTCTTTATCAACAAAAAAAATAGCCAAAATCTACGATAAACTTTAATTTTTTGTTGATTTGGGAGGCGAGCAAATAAAGAAGGAGAGAAAAAATGAAATGAAAAGGCACAATTATAGAAATATTTCCTTAAATTTGCAACGTTATATCTCAACCCCCTCTTTTGGGGTCCACGGAAATCATAACCCAATATATAATAAAAGCATAACTACTATGTCAAAAGTATCAGTTATTGGCGCCGGTAATGTAGGCGCAACCTGTGCGAACGTATTGGTAACCAACCAGATTGCCGACGAGGTAGTGCTCCTCGACATCAAGGAAGGCGTTGCCGAAGGCAAAGCTATGGATATCATGCAAACCGCTAATATCCTCGGCATCAACACCCGTCTTACCGGCGTGACCAACGATTACAGCAAGACAGAAAATTCAGATGTTGTTGTAATCACTTCAGGTATCCCCCGCAAGCCCGGTATGACTCGCGAAGAACTTATCGGTGTAAACGCCGGTATCGTAAAGTCTGTATGTGAAAACGTGCTCGCTCACTCTCCCAACGCTATCATCGTGTGCGTATCTAACCCCATGGACACCATGACCTATCTGATCCACAAAGATCTGAAATTGGCCAAGAACCGCATCATCGGTATGGGCGGTGCACTCGACAGCGCTCGCTTCAAATATTTCTTGAGCCAAGCTCTCGGCGCTAACGCCACCGAGGTTGAAGGTATCGTAATCGGTGGTCACGGCGACACCACAATGATTCCTCTGACTCGCTTTGCTGCTTATCGTGGTCTTCCCGCTTCTACACTGCTTTCTGCTGAAGCTCTTGAAAAAGTAGCTGCCGACACAATGGTAGGCGGTGCCACCCTCACCAAGCTTCTCGGCACATCTGCATGGTATGCTCCGGGTGCAGCTGCTGCACAAGTGGTAGGCGCTGTGCTCCACGACCAAAAGAAGCTCATCAGCTGCTCTGCTCTGCTTGATGGCGAATATGGTGAAAAAGATCTCTGCATCGGCGTTCCTTGCATCCTTGGCAAGAACGGTATCGAAAAAATCGTTGAATTTGATCTCAACGAAGCTGAAAAGGAACTCTTCCACAAGAGCGCCGAAGCTGTTCACAAAACCAATGCAGCTCTCAACTAATCATTGAATTAGCTAAAATCACTATAAAAGCGGATGCCGATTTGTCGGCGTCCGTTTTTTTAGATACCTTTGCAAAAAATAATTAGCACACAAATTATGAAACGTAGCTTTACATCATTCGTTATTGCATTGGCTGTGCTCGCCGCGCAGGCCGAAGAGTCGACAATCGCCGTGTTCAACTTTGCCGAACCGGAAACCCTAAATCCGGCTATCACCAAGCCCGAAAAGAAAGAGTCGGTGGCGCTCGATGGCCGCTCGTTTACCGCCGGCAACGTAAAGATTACGTTTACCGCATCGGAATCGGGCAATACCCATGTGCGTCTTTACACCTCGTATGATGCCGGCTGCGACGTGCGCATCTATGATGGCGAAATGCTCACCGTAGAGTCGACCAATCCCGATTTGCTGCTGGATAATGTGCAATTTGAAATGTCGCTCAGTGGCAGCGCCTCGGGCTCTAACGATATTAACTTTGTGCCTTCGGTGGGCACGTTTACTTGGGAAGACGAGCTGTGGACCGCTGACGAAAATGACATAACCATCGTCGACCTTACTTCGTTTAAGCAAAGCCGCCTGGCGTCGATGACAGTTACACTCAAGGCTCCGGCCTCAATTTCCACATTATATAATAATGGCGACGTAGAGCCGACCTACTACACTCTCAGCGGAATCAAGCTGCCATGCGAGCCTACTGCTGCCGGAGTCTATATCCGTGTAGCCGAGCGTGCGGAGAAGATAGTAAAGAAATAACTGCCCGTTGGTGTTTACAGCGTTGATTTACAACGTGTTTGTATTGTCGAGGAGCGCATCGGCGAGGAATTCGAGGGATGGAATGTCGGATTGCTTGAGGGCGCCGCGGATGGTGACTGTTGGCGTGAGGATTTCGATGTTTTTCATCTGCTCGAAGATGCCGGTCATTACTTTTGCGGCAGCTGGTGCCCATGAGCCGTTTTGAATAATGGCTACGCGGCGGTTGCTGTAGTTTTTGGCTTGCAGGTGGTGCAGAAAGTGGAGCATCGGCGGGAAGAGTGATGCATCGTAGGTGGCGGCGGCTACCACAAGGGTGGGGTAGCGGAATGCGTTTTCAACTGCTTTTGCGGGGTCGTCGCGAGTGAGGTTGATCAGCACTATGTCGGTGGATCCTTTTTCACGCAAAATTTCGGCTAATCGAGCCGCTGCGGTGGCTGTGTGTCCGTGGATTGATGCGTGTGCGATTACAATGCCTTCGGTTTCGGGACGATAGCTGCTCCAGGTGTCGTAGAGGTTGATGTAGTGGACCAGGTTTTCGGTGAGAATCGGGCCGTGGAGCGGGCAGATGGTGGCAATTTGGAGTTTTGCGGCTTTTGCGAGCAGGTTTTGCACTTGCACGCCGTATTTGCCTACGATATTGAAATAGTAGCGTCGCGCTTCTGATTCCCAGGAGTCGGGAATTGAACGAGCGCCGAATTTGCCGAAAGCGTCGGCAGAGAATAGAATTTTGTCGGCGTCGTCGTAGGAGAGCATCACTTCGGGCCAGTGGACCATCGGGGCCATTACGAAGTGGAGAGTGTGGCGGCCCAGGGGTAGGGTGTCGCCCTCTTTCACAGCGATGCAATTATCGGCAAATTTGCAGTCCTCAAAGTAGAGGGGTAGCATCTTTATGGCCGGGGCGGTGGCAACAATTTTGACGTTGGGATACTTGGCAAGGAATGCAGCGATTGAGGCCGAGTGGTCGGGCTCCATGTGTTGGACGACGAGGAAATCGGGAGTGCGGCCATTGAGGGCTTGGGCAAGGTTGTCGAGCCAAGGCTCGGTTTTGCGAGCATCTACGGTATCCATCACCGCGATTTTATCGTCAAGGATTACATAAGAATTATAGGAGACGCCGTTAGGGATGGCGTATTGGCTTTCAAATAAGTCTAAATCCAGGTCGTCGACGCCGATAAAAACGACATCGGCGGTGATATTTTCAATCATTGTTGCTTGAGTAAAAAAAGGATTAAGAGATGTGGCGCAGAATGAGGCCACATCTCTATTAAAAAAAGGTTATTCTTCGGATTTACCGGCAAATTCC
>CAZRCU010000086.1:0-9715 GCA_964598685.1 uncultured Bacteroides sp. | reverse complement strand
CCGTGCAATTTTCTTGCGAAAATAGTTGCACGGTTAAAAAAAAGTGCGTAACTTTGCAGTGCTTTTAAGGCAAGACATGGTGAGTTTAGCTCAGTTGGTTAGAGCGTCGGATTGTGGTTCCGAAGGTCGTGGGTTCGACCCCCACACCTCACCCCTAAGATTAAGGTGATTCAATCGAGAATCACCTTTTCTTTATTTATACAGTAGGCAAAAAGGCTCAAAGTGGGGCCATTTCGCAAAAAATTTGTACCTTTGTAGTGATGATAAAGATGAAACGTCTCGACTCGTTCATGCTGCAACGGTTTTTGCCACTGTTGCTAATGACTTTTTTTATCTGCTTATTTATCGTGCTGATGCAATTTTTGTTTCGCATGATAGATGATTTGGTGGGTAAAGGGTTGAGTTTTGATATTTTAGGCGAGCTATTCTTCTACGCCGCGCTGACGATGGTGCCTATGGCATTGCCGCTGGCAATATTATTGGCCTCTCTGATGGTGTTTGGCAACCTTGGTGAGAAGCTGGAGCTCACCGCAATGAAGGCTGCGGGCATATCGCTGTTTAGAATCATGCGTCCGCTGATTGTGACGATGGTGTTTATCGCTATTGGGGCATTTTTCTTTCAGAATTATGTGTTGCCGGTAGCGCAATCCAGGATGTGGACGTTGATGTTCTCTGTAAGACAAAAGACGCCCGAAGTGGAAATTCCCGAGCGACTGTTCTACGACGAAATTCCCGGCATGAACCTCTATGTGGATCATAAAAATCCCGAGACAGGTATGCTCTACGATATGATCATTTATGATTTGTCGGGCGGCACCGAAAATTCACGCGTGATTTTGGCCGACTCGGGCCGATTCAGCTTCACAGAGGATAAGACAAGATTATTCTTGGAACTTCATCATGGCGAACTGTTCGAAAACCTGAGCCGCAATCAGGCCGGATTGTCTACGGGCGGCTATATGCCCTTCCGCCGCGAAGAGTTCTCGGAAAAGCAGATCTATTTTGCATTCGACGCCAATTTCAACCGCATGGACGAGAGTGGCATCCGTTCGCAATATGTGGGCCAGAATGTGTCGCAGCTACGCGCATCCATTGATTCAATCGGTGTGCGCGTCGATTCTATAGGCAATGCCTATGGCCAAGAATTGCGCGCGGCGCCATACGTGGGCGTGCGCCGATACACGATGTCGACACAAAACGTCCTTGGCACACCCGAATACACCAAGACCACCGACCGCAAAGTGGCCGAGGCAGCAAAGGATTCAAAGAAAATAAATATCGACTCGGTGTTTGCCAAGCCAAGCGCCTCGTTTGCCAAGACCTACCTGAATCAGGCGATAGCCGACGCAAAACGTTCGCGCCAGGAATTTGAGTATCGCGCACTGATGCTCGAGGAACAAGCCAAATTGATGCGCCGCCACGAGATTGAAATGCAGCGCAAATTCACATTATCGTTTGCGGTGCTGGTATTCTTTTTCATCGGAGCGCCGCTTGGAGCCATCATCAAGAAGGGCGGCATAGGCACACCGCTTGTCACATCGGTATTTTTCTTCATCGTCTACTATATCATCGACAACACCGGCTACAACATGGCGCGCGACGGTAAGGTAGCTGTGTGGATAGGTATTTGGCTAAGCACATTGGCGCTGACGCCGCTTGGCGTGTTCTTCACGCGCAAGGCCGTAGACGATTCGGCCGTGTTCAACGCCGACGCCTACCGACTGTTCTTTGCTCGCCTAATCGGCAAACGCCAGCAGCGCACATTGATGGTGAAGGAGGTGATAATGAACGATGTCGTGGAAAGCGAAGCTATAGCGATGCTCCAAAATCTGCGAGCAGAAATAGAGGCCGCCGCGGTGGCCACAAAGGCTCGGCCGCTCTACATGAGAATGTTCAAATCGCCCCAGGTGCGCGACTTGCGCGAAAAGCTCAACGCCGTGATCGAATACTTGAGCAACTCGGCCGATATATTTGTTATAGACTTGCTAAACAAATACCCCTTTGTGCCGCGATATAGCGACCTCGCCAATATGATTAAAATCACCGATGCTCTAATAGCACGAATAGATAAAGCTAACGAAATAAAAGATAACACTGACAACCCTCAATAACCACAATGGATCAAAAGATTAAACTCGACTCGATAGAGGAAGCAATTCAAGACTTCCGCGAAGGCAAAATGGTGGTAGTCGTTGACGACGAAGACCGCGAGAACGAAGGCGATCTTATTGTCGCCGCTGAGAAAATCACGCCCGAGCAGGTAAATTTCATGCTCAAAAATGCGCGAGGCCTGCTTTGCGCTCCGCTCACCATCTCACGTTGCGAGGAGCTAAAATTGCCACACCAAGTGCAAGAAAACACCTCGATGCTCGGCACTCCATTCACTGTGACCGTTGATAAGCTGGAAGGATGCACCACCGGCGTCAGCAGCCACGACCGCGCCGCCACAATCAGAGCGCTCGCCGACCCTGCAAGCACCGCAGAGACCTTCGGCCGTCCGGGGCACATTAATCCTCTTTATGCACAAGACCAAGGCGTGCTGCGCCGCTCGGGACACACCGAGGCTGCCGTTGACCTCGCCCGCTTGGCCGGACTGCAGCCCGCTGCAGCCTTGATGGAAATCATGAGCGACGACGGCACCATGGCTCGCTTGCCCGAACTGCGCGTGCGCGCCAACGAATGGGGCATGAAACTTGTGAGCATTCGCGACCTTATTGCCTATCGACTCGAGCACGAAACCCTTGTGGAAGAGGGCGTCGAGGTGGATATGCCCACCGAATGGGGACATTTCCGCTTGATTCCATTCCGCCAAAAAGACAACGGATTAGAGCACATCGCCATCATCAAGGGCAATGTGAGCGACGGCGATCCGGTGTTGGTACGCGTCCACTCGTCGTGCGCCACCGGCGACATCTTCGCATCAAAGCGCTGCGACTGCGGAGCTCAGCTGCACAAAGCCATGGAAATGGTGGAAAAAGAGGGCCGTGGAGCCATCGTCTATCTCAATCAAGAAGGCCGCGGCATTGGCTTGATGGACAAGATTCGTGCCTACAAGCTTCAGGAAGAAGGCCTTGACACCGTTGAAGCCAACATCCACCTGGGCCATGCCGCCGACGAGCGCGATTATGGCGTGGGCGCTCAGATATTGAACATGCTGGGCATCAAGAAAATGCGCCTAATGACCAACAACCCCGTAAAACGCCGCGGGCTCGAGGGCTTTGGCCTCGAGGTGGTGGAAAACGTACCCATCGAAATAGCACCTAACCAATACAATATGCGATATATGGCCACAAAAAAGACTCGCATGGGCCATGATTTACATAATGTGTGAAAAAGTTGCACAATCGGCTTGATTAAGGCCGTGAAATTTTGTAACTTTGCTCGTTAATCGAAAACTAAATTCAACTATAATACTGCAATGTTCAGAACCAATACGTGTGGCGAGCTACGGCTCTCCGACGCCGGCCGCAAAGTGACACTGGCCGGATGGGTGCAGCGCGTGCGCAAAATGGGCGGCATGACATTTGTCGACCTTCGCGACCGCTATGGCATCACCCAGATTGTTTTTAACGACTCAGACGATGCCGCTCTCAATGAGCAAGCCAATCATCTTGGCCGTGAATTCGTGGTGCAAGTGCAAGGTCAAGTAGCAGAACGCACTGCCAAAAATCCGAATCTGCCCACCGGCGACATCGAAATCATAGCCGGAAAGCTCCGAGTGCTCAACCCCAGCGAAGTCCCCCCCTTCACTATCGAAGACGACACCGATGGTGGCGACGACCTGCGCATGAAATATCGCTATCTTGATTTGCGCCGCACACCCGTGCGCAAAAATCTTGAATTGCGCCACCGCATGACAATGGAAACACGCCGCTACCTTGATTCTAAGGGCTTCCTGGAAATCGAGACTCCTATGCTCGTGGGCTCTACCCCCGAGGGCGCACGCGACTTCGTGGTGCCTTCGCGCATGAATCCCGGTCAATTCTACGCTCTGCCCCAATCGCCCCAGACCTTGAAGCAATTGCTGATGGTGTCGGGCATGGATCGCTATTTCCAAATTGTGAAATGCTTCCGCGACGAAGACTTGCGCGCCGACCGCCAACCCGAGTTCACTCAAATCGACTGCGAAATGAGCTTTGTTGAGCAAGAAGACGTAATCGAAATGTTTGAAGGCATGGCCAAGCACCTTTTCAAGGAAATTCGCGGCATTGAGCTCACAGAGCCATTCATCCGCATGCCTTGGAGCGACGCTATGAAATATTATGGTTCAGACAAGCCCGACTTGCGCTTCGATATGAAATTTGTGGAACTGATGAACATTCTCAAGGGCCACGGATTCAGCGTATTCGATAATGCAGCATATATCGGCGGCATTTGCGCCAAGGGTGCAGCCGTCTACACACGCAAACAACTCGACGCACTCACCGAGTTTGTGAAACGTCCCCAAATCGGCGCCAAAGGCCTTGTCTATGCTCGCGTAGGCGAAGATGGCACCGTGAAATCATCTGTCGACAAATTCTACACTCAAGACACTCTGCAAGAAATGGCCAAGGCCATGGACGCACAAGCAGGCGACTTGATTCTGATTCTTAGCGGCGACGACGCAATGCGCACCCGCAAGCAGCTGTGCGAGCTCCGTCTTGAAATGGGCCGTCAGCTGGGATTGCGCGACAAGAATAAATTTGCTTGCCTGTGGGTAGTAGACTTCCCGATGTTTGAATGGAGCGACGAGGAGCAGCGTCTTATGGCAATGCACCACCCATTCACCCACCCCAAGGACGAAGACATCCCCATGCTCGACAACGATCCCGCAGCAGTGCGCGCAGATGCCTATGATATGGTAATCAATGGCGTAGAAGTGGGCGGCGGCTCAATCCGTATCCACGACAGCGAATTGCAAGCCAAGATGTTTGAAATTCTGGGCTTCACACCCGAAAAAGCTCAAGAGCAATTCGGATTCTTGATGAACGCTTTCAAATTTGGTGCACCACCTCACGGAGGTTTGGCCTATGGTCTCGACCGTTGGGTATCACTCTTTGCCGGTCTGGATTCCATCCGCGACTGCATCGCATTCCCGAAAAACAATTCCGGCCGCGACGTTATGCTCGACGCTCCTGCCGCTCTTGACCAAAAGCAACTCGACGAGCTCAAGCTCGTTGTCAACCTGACCGAGGAATGACCAACGCCGAAATAATCACCACAGTCACCGACTTCGCGCCGCTTTCGCTCCAGGAATCCTGGGACAATTCCGGCGTGCAAGTCGGCGACATCAATGGTGAGTGCAGCGGCGTGATGCTATGCGTAGACGCCACCGAAGCGGTGCTCGACGAGGCCATTAAGCGTGGATGTTCGCTCATCGTATCACACCATCCGCTGCTATTTCGCGGGCTGAAAAGCATCACCGGTGCCAACGGTGTGGAGCGCGTGGCCATCAAAGCTATTCAACACGGCATCACAATTTTCTCGGCTCACACATCGCTCGATTCCACAATCGGCGGCATTTCAGCCGAGATGTGTGCAATGCTCGGCGGCAGATTCATCGGTCCGCTATCGCCGGCCCAAGGCAACGACAACGTCGGACTCGGCGCCGTGTGCGAATTTCCCGAGGCCATTACAGCCGACGAATTTGTGGCCCGCGTGAAATCGGCGTTCGGCAGCCCTATATGCAGATGCTCATCAGCCAAGCCCGAAAAGATTAAAAATTTTGCCCTATGCGGCGGTGCCGGCGGCGAATTTATCCCGACAGCAATCGCATCAGGCGCACAAGCCTATTTAAGCTCCGACATCCGATATCACGATTTTCTGGACCACGGACACGGCATTTTTATCGTGGATATAGGTCATTATGAGAGTGAATCTTGCGCAAAAGAAATTTTTTATCGCATTATCTGCAAAAAATTTCCTAACTTTGCAGTCTATAAATCAGAAATAGAATCAAATCCAATAAACTACAAATAACCGCCATGGCTGTAGATAAGAAACCCGACCAAACCCTCACGGTCGAATCACGTTTGAAATCGCTCTATGCGCTTCAAACTATTCTGTCAGAAATTGACCGCATCAAGACCATCCGCGGCGAATTGCCTCTCGAGGTAAAATCTCTCGAAGACCAAATCGCCGGTCTCAACACCCGTATTGACAATTTCACTCAAGAAATCGACGAGCTATCAAAGGCTGTGGCCGCTGAACAAGAAAAAATCAACAACTGCCAAGGCCTTATCGCTCGCTACAACGAGCAAATGGACAATGTGCGCAACAATCGCGAATACGACTTGCTGCACAAGGAAGTTGAATTCCAATCTCTCGAGATTGAATTGGCTGAAAAGCATATCAACGACCACATGCGCGCAATCCGCAACCGCGAAGGCGACATCGCAGTTACAAAAGAAAAGCTCGAAGACCTCAAGCACATCCTTGCAGAAAAGCAAGGCGAGCTTGACGAGATCGTGAGCGAAACACGCCAAGAAGAAGAAAATCTGCGCGGTCAAGCTAAAGAGCTCGAAAGCCATATTGATGACGAACGCCTGCTCAACGCTTTCAAGCGTATCCGCAAAAACGCACGCAACGGTCTCGGCATCGTATATGTGCAACGCAACGCTTGCGGCGGCTGCTTCAACCGCATTCCACCGCAAAAGCAAATGGAAATTCGCATGCACAAAAAGGTGATTGTATGTGAATACTGCGGCCGCATTATGATTGATCCCCTGTTGGCCGGAATCGAAGAATCATAATCTTAAATTCATAGTAAGGAGGTCGTGTTCAGAAATGGACACGGCCTTTTTATTTTGCATAATTACAAGGGGGAATCGGAATGTTTCTCAGCAGTAGCAAACCGCTACTTTTTCAGCTGCTGACGGCGATTGAGATAATCGCCAAGCCACAAGCCCACAAGGATCATAATGCAACCGATAAAGCCAACCACCGACACATGCTCGTTGAGCAACACCGCCGACACCACAAGGGTGATAATCGGCTGCAAATAGAGATAGTTGTTGGCCTTTACAGCGCCAACCTTTTTCACAGTGCTGGCCCACAGCACATAAGCCACGAGAGATGCACCCAGACCCAAGAACAGCAAATTAATCCAAAGGTCGGATATTGTGAAAATCTCCATTACATTGTAGCGCGGCGGCTCCACATATAAAAATGGCAGCGAAGTTAGCACGCCATAGAAAAAGGTTTTGCGTGTGATAAACCACACATCATACAGCGCATTAAGCTTCTTGAGAATCAAGCTGTAAAGAGCCCAGGAGAATGCGCCGGCCAACGCCAGAATATCGCCAAGCGGGCGAATTTCAAGGTTGAACGAGCTATTAAAAATCACGCAGCCCACGCCCGCCAAAGCTACAAGCGAGCCTATAATCATGCCACTGCCCGGGCGTTCGGCCTTATACATCACGCCTATCAACAGCGTGGTGATAAGCGGCGATGTGCTCGTGAGCAACGACACATTAGAAACTAAGGTGTAGCGCAGCGCAAAATTCTCGGCTAAGAAATATATTGATCCGGCCAAGATGCCACAGAGCATCAGCAAGCCCTCATCGCGCCAATTTTGGCTAAACAGCATTGAGCGCTTAAAAATCAATATAAGCAAATAAGCTAATGTGAAGCGATAGATATATATTTCTACGGGCTGCATCTCAAGATTGAGCAACACCTTGGTAGATACGAACGAAATGCCCCACATGGTTACGCACAGCAATGCGCCCAAGTGGCCTAATATTAGAGATTTACTTGATTGCAGTTTGGTAGTTCTCCCTGCCATAAAAGTTGAATGGTTGTTTCAAAAGCAAATTTAGGCATTTTGGCCGAAAAGATAAAAAATATTGGAAAGTATTTTACAGTGGGATTTCAAGTAATCAACAATTTCCGAGATTGATGGATAATTCTCGGTGCGCGAAAAAGAGCCGATAAAGTAGATAAATGTTAATTAAACAAAGTATTTTGTGAATTTGGGGTCGAAAAATAATTTTATTTTGGATATTTATATAAATGTTGCTAACTTTACGCTTCAAAGTTGTGACGAGATTAATTAAAGGATAAATTCCAAATCATTACATAAAAACCCAAGAACTATGAAGCTATTAAAGATTTCTTGCATCGCCCTGCTGTGCGGAGCTATGCTCGTAGGTGAAACAGGTTGTTCTTCAATGACAAACACCGGTAAAGGTGCCCTTATCGGCGGTACCGGCGGCGGCGCTCTCGGCGCAGGTATCGGCGCCTTGATTGGCGGCGGTAAAGGTGCTGCTATCGGCGCAGCTGTTGGCGCAGGCGTAGGTGCAGGTGCCGGCGCTCTCATCGGCAAAAAGATGGACAACGCTGCTAAGCAAGCTGCTGCTATCGACGGTGCTCAAGTAGAACAAGTAACCGACAACAACGGTCTGCAAGCTGTTAAGGTTACTTTCGACTCAGGTATCCTTTTCACTACCGGTAGCTCGACACTCAACCAAAGCGCTAAATCATCGCTGACCAACTTTGCCACCAACGTGCTCAAGCAAAACAGCGACATGGACGTATCTATCTACGGCTACACCGACAACGCCGGTTGGAAAAACTGCACCGACGAACAAAGCGCTCAAAAGAACGTTACTCTCTCTCAACAACGCGCTCAAAGCGTATCAACCTACCTGCTGGGTTGTGGCGTTGGCACCAGCCAAATCAAGAGCGTTGAAGGTCTTGGCCAAGCTGATCCCGTTGCAAGCAACGAAACCGCTGCCGGTCGTGAACAAAACCGCCGCGTAGAAGTGTATCTGTATGCAAGCGAAAACATGATCCAACAAGCTGAAGCCGGTACACTTAAATAATCTTAAGATATACCCCTCTAATAAGGCTGCGCAAATCGCGTAGCCTTATTTTTTTCGCCATATTTTTAAAGAGTTACGAGAAAAATCACTATTTTTGCGCTACCTATAAACAACCGTAAAGATATGAAGCTGAATCAGATTATAACAGGATGTGCTGTGACAATGGCTATCGCGCTGAGCTCTGTGTCGGCATGCGCGCAAAAAGTGTATTCCACCAACTATAAATATCAAGCCGACGTGAAAGTGTATGTCACCGACAAAGAATATCGCGCCGATTTATTAGTATATCGCACTGATAGAGAGTATCATGCCAAGGATAATAACGGCGTGTGGTATTTTTGCAAAAGCGCATATCAAGCCGACCGCAAGATCTATTTTGTGGATAATGAGTATCAGGCCGACTTGGTGATTTTCTTTACCGACAAAGAGTATCGCGCCGGTTGGAAAGATGCCTCCAAGAAACATTTAATGTATAAATAGCACTGACTCAAGTGATATATAAGTATAGCGGCCGCGCTCATTGTGGTGAGCGCGGCCGCATTATTATTGATGATTGGATTAATCTTCGTTGGCTGATTTTTCAGCGTATTCGCGGAGAAGTTTTTCTTGAACGTCGCCGGGTACGAGTTCATAAGAAGCGAACTTCATTGTGAACGATGAGCGGCCACCGGTGATTGAGCTCAGAGCGGTAGAGTAGCTCGACATTTCCTTCAGAGGCACCTTGGCCGAGATCTTTTCAAAGCCGTTTTCGCTCTGCATGCCCATGATGATGGCACGGCGGCCTTGAAGGTCGCTCATTACATCGCCCATCACGTCGCCGGGAACGAATACCTCAACGTCATAGACAGGTTCGAGCACCTTAGGATTGGCGTTGCGGAATGCTTCGCTGAAAGCGTTGCGGCCGGCAAGGC
>CAZRCU010000085.1:0-9794 GCA_964598685.1 uncultured Bacteroides sp. | reverse complement strand
AAAGATAACTGATTTTTCTCAATATCTTTGCCGCGCGCTTCCTATAAAATGTTAAATTAGCCGCCGAAGTTATCGTAATGTATGTTTTCGGGGTCTACGCCCAGTGAATCCAACATTTTATTAACTGCTGCACTCATAGGGCCCGGGCCACACATGTAGTATTCGATATCTTCAGGACTTTCATGGTCTTTCAGATAAGTGTCGTAGATCACTTGATGCACAAATCCGGGGGTGTATTTCACGCCTGCGGCATCGGCTGCCGGATCCGGACGGTCGAGCGCAAGATGGAATTTGAAGTTGGGGAATTCCTTCTCCAAATTCAGGAAATCGTCGGGATAGAACACCTCGTTCAAGGCACGTGCGCCATAGAAATAGTTCATCACACGATCGGTGGTGTGCAATGTCTTGGTGAGGTGCATGATTTGCGCGCGCAGAGGAGCCATACCGGCGCCACCGCCAATCCACATCATCTCGTTTTTGGTGTCGTAGATAGGATGGAAGTCGCCATAAGGGCCGCTCATCACCACCTTGTCGCCGGGCTTGAGAGTGAAGATATAGCTGGATGCGATGCCGGGGTTGACATCTTGGAAGCCAACTTGAGGTTTCGGCTTAAACGGCGGAGTGGCAATGCGCACAGTGAGCATGATGCGATCGCCCTCGGCCGGATAGTTAGCCATTGAATAGGCGCGCACCGTAGGCTCTTTATTCACACACTTCAGGCCAAACAATCCGAATTTCTCCCAAGCGGGCAGATAAGTGTCGCCAATAAGCGATTTATCCATATCACGGTCGTAGTCGATTGAAAATGCAGGGATTTTAATCTGAGCATACGAGCCCGGCTCGAAATTCATATGTTCACCGGCAGGCAAAGCCACGATAAACTCTTTCATAAAGGTGGCAACGTTCTTATTAGAAATTACAGTGCATTCCCACTCTTTGACATCCAGAGCCGATGCCGGCACACGAATATCGAGATTATCTTTCACCTTTACCTGGCAAGCCAAGCGCCAGTGGTCTTTTACGTCCTTACGGCTCAGATGCACGGTCTCGGTAGGGAGCACTTCTCCCCCACCCTCCATCACTTGCACGCGACATTGGCCGCAGCTGCCTTTACCGCCACAGGCCGATGGCAAAAACACATTGCTCATGGCCATGGTAGACAGCAGCGAGCCGCCGGCCGGAGCCTCGACTGTGCGTTCCGAGTTGATATTTACAGCCACATTTCCCGAGTGAACCAAAAAGCGCTTGGCCACCAAAAGAATTGCGACAAGAATCAAAGTGATAACTAAGAAAATTCCCACACCGGCAATGAGGGTAGATGTCATCAACGTAGCCGGAATAAAATATGCTGTCATAGTTTGATGCCAAGGAAGCTCATGAAAGCGATACCCATCAGAGCGGTTATTATAAACGTGATACCAACACCACGCAGTGGTTTGGGAACATTAGAATACGATGCCACGCGCTCGCGAATTGCAGCCACTGCCGTAATAGCCAACAGCCAGCCAAGGCCCCAGCCGCCACCGGCACACACTGCGGTCCACACCGAGGTAAATTCACGCTGCTGCATAAAGAGCGAGCCGCCAAGGATGGCACAGTTCACTGCAATCAGCGGCAAGAAAATGCCAAGCGACGCATATAGCGACGGGCTGAATTTCTCGACAGCCATTTCCACCAGCTGTGTCATCGACGCAATCACCGCGATAAACAAAATCAGCGACAAAAAGCTTAAATCCACATCGGCATAGTCGGCGCCAAGCCATGCAAGCGCACCGGGCTGCAGCACGTAGGTATTCAAAAGATAGTTGATAGGCAGGGTGATCACCAGCATAAAGGTGACAGCGATGCCCAGGCCAAGGGCCGTCTTTACATTTTTGCTCACCGCCAGGAACGAGCACATGCCCAGGAAGTAAGCGAAAATCATATTATCGACGAAAATCGATCGTATGAATATATTCAGATTTTCCATGTGATTATTCCTTTAGGTTATTTTTCTTGAAGGTCTTTATTGATGCTGCGGTGCACCCAAATAATACAAGCCACCACAATCAGCGCCATCGGAGGCAAAATCATCAAGCCGTTGTTGACATAGCCTGCGGCATAGAATGAATCGGGCACCACCTGATAGCCGAGCAATGTGCCGCTTCCGAGCAATTCGCGGAAAAAGCCCACAATAATCAAAATCATTGCATAGCCCACGCCATTGCCCACACCATCAAGAAACGACGGCCAAGGGCGGTTGGCCATTGCAAAGGCCTCAAGGCGGCCCATCAATATACAATTGGTGATAATCAGGCCGATAAACACTGACAGCTGCACGCTCACATCATAAGCATAAGCCTTGAGCAGCTCGCTTACGATAATCACAAGACCCGCAACCACCACCAGTTGCACGATAATACGAATCGAATTGGGGATTGTATTGCGAATCAGCGAAATAATCACATTGCTGAATGCCAACACGGCAATCACCGACAGACCCATCACTATGGCCGGCTCAAGCTTGGCTGTGACAGCCAACACCGAGCAAATGCCAAGGATTTGAACGATTACAGGGTTATTTTTCGAGAACGGGTTGAAAAACACCGTCTTATTAGGAGTTGTCTCTGCCATGGCTTATTTCTTTCTAATTGATTGAAGAAAGTGTTCATAAGGGAGCAGGCAATCGCTGAGCATAGCGCTCACACCTTTCGATGTGATTGTGCCACCGCTCACGCCATCCACATAATCGTTGTCGCCGGTCGGCTTTTGGCCGGCCTTCACCACAGCTATTGGCAGATAGGCATCGCCCTTGAACATTTGCTTACCATTAAACTTATCTGAAAATGCAGCCTTCTCAATTTCGGCGCCAAGGCCCGGAGTCTCGCCCTGATGTGCAAAATATGCACCATACACGGTCGAGGCATCATCATCCAAGGCCACATAGCCCCAAATCGGGCCCCAAAGGCCGGCACCATACATCGGCAAGATGTATTTCACCGAGCCGTCGGTCATTGTGGCTTCGTACACCGGAAGGCGGCGCTTATCGGCAGGCACCTTGCTCTCGGTGGCCATGTCAATATCAAAGGCATCGCCATCAAGACGTTGGCCGGCCTCGTTGACGATATACTGCGAAGTGATATATTTATCAAAATCTGTGATAATATCAGCCTTGTCGGGCACTACGTGCACAGATGCCAAGATTTGACGCATTTTATCGGCGGCAATGTTGGCATTTTGCTTATCCTTGAGCGACATTGATGTGAATGCGAGAGCCGCACCAACAATCACCACAAGGACAATGATATAAATCACGGTGTATGTGTTGCTCTGCTTGTTCATTGCTCTGAAGTTTTAGAAGTGATACGAGCGCGACGGCGACGCATATTGCTGTGCACCACGCAATAATCAATTAATGGAGCGAATGCATTCATCAGCAGCACAGCCAGCATGGCGCCCTCGGGATAGCCATTATTATATGTGCGAATCAGCACGGCAATCACGCCAATCAAAAAGCCATAGACAAGCTTGCCGGTGGATGTGCGCGCCGCGGTGACAGGGTCGGTGGCCATAAACACGGCTGCAAAGGCAAATCCGCCATAAAGCAATTGTTCTACCGGCGACAGATAAGATGCAGGATATGTTGGAGTGGCACAGGTATTGGCAATCCAACCCATCAACAATGCACCTACCACGGCGCTCAGCATGATTCGCCAAGAGCCGATGCCACTAAGCAGCAAAATAGCAGCGCCAATCAATATGCAGATTACAGATGTTTCGCCAAACGAGCCGGGAATTAGACCTACAAAGGCATCCCATGCTGAAATCGCCTGGCCGCCAATGCCGGTAATCGACATATGTGCAGCATCCGTGGTTGTGGCGATTTGGCCAAGGGGAGTGGCGCAGGTAAAGCCATCGGCTGCGGCCTCGCCATAGCCAAATACAGGCTGTGTGGCCACAAACACCTTGTCGCCCGACATTTTTGCAGGATAAGCAAAGAAAAGGAAAGCTCGAGCCACCAATGCCACATTAAATATATTATAGCCGGTGCCGCCAAACACTTCTTTAACAAAAATCACTGAGAAGGCAGTGGCCACAGCCAGCATCCACAGCGGGGTCTCAATCGGGCAAATCATCGGAATCAGAATACCGGTGACCAAAAAGCCCTCTTGGATTTCTTCCTTGCGCATTTGCGCCACTATAAATTCTATACCCAGGCCCACCACGTAGGTCACAACCACGCGAGGCAACACAGCCAAAAAGCCATACAGCATCAAATTCCAAAATGGGAATTCCGTAGCACCGGTGGCCAGCCAATGCTGATAGCCGGTGTTGTACATTCCAAAGAAGAAGCAAGGCATCAAAGCCAGCACCACGATTATCATGGCGCGCTTTGAATCGACGCTATCATGAATATGGACAGCGCCCGAGCGCGGCGCGGTTGAGCGCGGCGTATAAAGGAAAGTCTCAAAGCCGTCAAACACCGATTGCAAGGCCGAAAATTTTCCTCCGGGCTCGAAATTGGGTTTTACGCGGTCGAGAAATTTGCGTAGAGCTTTCATGGGTGTTATTCTAATTCTTTACGGATATAATCGAGGCCCTCGCGCACAATCTGCTGAAGCGGCATCTTTGATGTATCTACAAATTCACACAATGCAAAATCCTCGGGAGCCACCTCATAGATGCCCAAGCCCTCCATATCCTCGATATTGCGGCTTACTATAGCCTTAATCAGATATTCGGCCATGATATCCATGGGCAACACCTTGTCGTATTCGCCACTCATAATCATTGCGCGACGTCCGCCCAGCAAGCGTGCATCAGGCGAGAATAATTTGCGCAGGCCATGCAATGGCAATGTGCGACTGGCGCTTAACTTGGAGGGCGCGATTGAGGCCCAACCCATAAATTCGTCCACGTCGTCGCCCTCAGCTATCACGGTCACTTGGCGATAGGGATTATGCAGAAATCCGTCAATATCCACGGCGGTGCCAGTGAGCACATTGCCGCTGATAATGCGGATATGATGATTCTCTGATTTGAGTCGACCTGCCACCAACGATTTTATATCGCTGCCGGCCACGCTACGAATCACCGATGGAGTGGCCACTTCGGGGCCGGTCAATGCCACATTCACTGTGAAGTAGACATTGCCCTCGGTCAAAAGACGTCCCACGCGATACAGCGTAGCCACATCCATTGCGAGCACATCCTCGCCCTTGTTCACAGGCGCGATGTTGGCAATTTGCACGCCGACATTTCCTGCCGGATGACAGCCCTCGACCTCCACCATTTCGGCATCGGCGATTTGGCCATATTTCCAATCTGCGCCATGACAGATATACACTTTACCGCTCGTCACGGTCTTCAATGCCTTGACAGCCTTGGTCAAATATTCCTCAGGCTTGGCACCAAGCTGCATCAGTGGCGAAATCGCCAATGGAGCTGTGTCAATTGCAGTAACAAAGATGTCGCGCGGCCGAATATTTGAATTTGGAACAATATCGTAGGGACGACGACGCATCAAAGCCAGCAATCCTGAATTTGCCAGCAGCTGCATCAACGGGGTGGAAAGGTCAAAGCCCACAGCTTGCTGTTTGCCATCGGGCTTCACCACTATCTTGAGCACCTTGCGACGCTCACCTCGCTCAACAGCTGTCACAGTGCCACTCACAGGCGACACCAAGCAGGTGGCATCGTCGTTCTTATCATGCATCAACGCTGTGCCAACAAAGACATTGTCGCCTTCCTTGACATCAACCTTGGGCATAAATCCGGGGAAATCCTCGGGAGACACTGCGCAAAGCTCAGGGGCCACTTCGACCGGTGAAAACGCCTCTACAGCGCCTTCAAGTTTTATATCGAGTCCCTTTTTTAGCTTAATCTTCATGTTGATAAGTTAGAATAGGTTTTTTATGTTGCAATTTATTTATAGACATTGACTATACATTGCTATAATTGAGGGGGGCTTAGTCGAACACGCCCTCCACACTTTCTTCGGCCGTCTCGGGCTCTTCTTCCCCAACATATCCGGAGTCGCAAAGGTTCACATCCGGCGGGAATACGAATTGCTTCGATTGGTCGTAGGGCAGCGATTTGTCGGCATACACTCTCATCATATACAAGCCATAAATTGGCAGGGCCATCGAGGCGCCTTGGCCTTCGCTCATAGAGTTGAAGTGGATATAGCGCTCCTCGCCACCTACCCACACACCGGTCACCAAATCAGGGGTGAAGCCCATAAACCAACCATCGGCATTATAGTTGGTCGTACCGGTCTTGCCGCCCATTTGCGCGGTGATATTGTAGGGAGCGCGACGCACACGATTACCGGTGCCGCCGTCCACCACATTCATCAGCATCGACAAGATGCGATAGTAGCCTTTTTCGGTGATCACCTCGGTTTGAATCGGTGCAAAATCGCTGATTATATTGCCATTGCTGTCGGCAATCGCAGTCACAAAAATTGGATCTGAGCGCATGCCGTGATTGGCAAATGCACTGTATGCCGTCACCATTTCCTTTACCGACACCTCACACGGGCCCAGACAGAGCGACATCACCGCAGGGAGCTTATTGGTGATGCCATACGAGTGCATACGGCTCACAAGCTCGGCCGGCGACAGCTGCGCCATCAAGCGAGCCGAAATCCAGTTGTTTGAGTTGGTAAGCGCCCAGCGGATGCTCACCATTTCCCCGATTCTGGCACTACCGGCATTGCGCGGCGACCACGGGCGGCCGCTCTCGTCATAGAATGTGGGCTGCGCGTTGAGCAGTTCATCACACGGCGAGAAATCGCTTTCCATAGCATAGGTGTAAAGGAACGGCTTGATTGTAGAACCGATCTGGCGACGACCGGTCGACACCATATCATATTGGAAGAATCTGAAATCAGGGCCGCCGACATAGGCCTTTACAAAGCCGGTCTTGGCATCCATCGACATAACGCCCGTGCGAAGGAAGCTCTTGGTGTAGAGCAGCGAGTCCATCGGCGTCATCACAGTGTCGATTGGGCCTGAGTAGCTAAACACGGTCATTTCTGTCGGGCGATTAAATTCGGCCTCGAGTTGCGAGTCGGTCAAGCCTGCCAATCGGGCAATGCGGCCGCGCTCGCTCTGCTTCATGGCAGTGTTGATCAAGCGGCGACGAGTCTGTGCCGTAAGTTCGTCGGGATTCGACGAATATGGAGCAGTGGCAGAATGGCGCTTCTCGCGGAAGAATTGAGCTTGCAGCGAGCGCATGTGTTCCGACACAGCCTGCTCGGCATATGTCTGCATGCGCGAGTCGATAGTGGTGTAGATGCGCAAGCCATCGCTGTAAATATCATATTTCGAGCCGTCGGCCTTGGGATTCTTTTCAATCCAGCCAAACAGCGGATTAGTGGCCCATGCGATAGAATCGTCGACAAATTTTTGATAATCCCACGATGCATAATCCGAGCGCGTAGGCTTCTTTGCAGTGAGATAGCGGCGGAGCTCCTCACGGAAATACGGCGCGAGACCATCCTTGTGGTCCACGCGGTGAAAGTCGAGCGTCAACGGCAATTGCGACAGCGAATCGCGCTCGGCCTTGGTAATCATATCAGCCTTGTACATTTGGTCGAACACCACATTGCGACGCTCGCGCGTGCGATCGGTGTGGCGCACCGGATTGTAGTAGCTGGGGTTTTTCACCATGCCCACCAATGTGGCAGCTTCCTCAATGGTGAGGTCTTGTGCCTCCTTATTAAAATACACCTTAGCGGCACTTTTGATGCCCACGGCGTTGTAGAGAAAGTCGAATTGGTTGAGATACATCTTCAGAATCTCATCCTTGGAATAGAAGCGTTCGAGCTTCACCGCAATCATCCATTCGATAGGCTTTTGCACGGCACGCGAGAAAAATCCGTCGCTCGGCGGCGTGTAAAGCTGCTTGGCCAGCTGCTGTGTGAGCGTTGAGCCGCCACCCGAACTTTTGTGACGCATTACAATGGTTTTCACCATCGCACGGGCCAACGCCTTAAAGTCGATGCCCGAGTGATCCAAAAAGCGCGAGTCCTCGGTGGCGATAAGCGCATTCACCACATTGGGCGAAATTTCATCCAAATCGGCATACACGCGGTTGCCGGAATTGCGGAAATAGCGGCCCAATTCCACGCCATCAGATGAATAGACGATCGAGGCAAATTTATCTTGCGGATTTCTCAACTCCTCAATCGGAGGCATATATCCTATGATGCCGTTATAGACTAAAAAGAAAAACAATAGTACGACCACCACACCTATGCCGAAAGCTTTCCAAAGCCACGACATAATGCGAGCTGCTTTGGTTATGGTAGGCTGCGGTGTATTGGTATTTTGTGATGCGAGGTTAGGCATAAATGTCATATTTTAAGCTACAAAGCTATGCAATATATTTGGTTTTGAGCTTATAAAGATTAAGATTGCTTTGGTTTATTATCGGTTGCAGTGTTCAGTCTTGTCTCGATAGAGCTTAATCAGCTCATTCTTATCGGCCAGCTGCGAGTCTTTATCCTTGATTCGCTGCTCAAGATGCGCCACCTTTTCTCTCAGACGTCCAAGCTCAAACGCCACATAGCGACCGCCGCGGTTTGGATCATTCTCCTTGCCATTGTTTGCCGCGGCCACTTCGGTCGACGCTGCCTCGTCGGGGAAAAACGTCATAATCGACACATTAAGAAAACGGGCTATTCGCTCCAAATCTTGAGCTTGAATTCTATTTAATCGGACGCAGCGATACAGATTAACCTCACTCATACCAATCTCTTGGGCCAATCTCTTCATGCCTCCTGATTTTTTATCGCACAGATTCTTTATAATTCCTAAATCCATAAAATTCAAGATATTAAATGTTTTGCAACTACAAAATAATTCAGCTTTACAACTTTGGCGGCCATAATCCTCCTACAGCCGCACATTTATTCAATAGTTTTGCACCGCTAAGTTACAGAAAAGTTGCCAAACTACAAAGACACACGTAAAAAAAGCTAAAATTCAGCTCCAAAGTAGGCATTGAACTATTATCCCCACTAAATGTTATATCATAACTATCAACCTAAACATTACCCAACATGAAAAAATTGCTCATTCTCCTCACCGTCCTCGTGCCATTAATCTACGCCACCTCGTGCAACGACGATGACGACCTTCCCAATGTAAAATTCAACGTAGCCATCACCGGCGGTCAATTCGTTGGCGAACAAATCTATGTAGTATCAGGCGACACTCTATCATTCGACTCGGTCGGCGTTATCAACAACGACGCCGGTAAAGCCGCTCTAATCACCTACGCCAACTATTATTGGGACTACCAATTTATCGGGCAAAACATGATACCGCCATTCGGCTACAACATATATATAAATGAGTCAATCCCCCTTGGACGGCACCTACTGGAAATCTATGCCCCCGTATATGCCGTGGACAAATCGCCCGCATTTGCTATCTACGCGGTATTCGTAAATGTAGTTGGCGCAGCTGAAGACATTCCCGAAAATGGCACCGAAGTCTTTGTGGCCACTCCATCAATTCAGCTCAACGATCCATCCAAATGACTCGGCACGCGCTCGGCGCGTGCTTTTTTTTAACGTAAAATCTAAAAAAAAATTGGCAACAAATTTTCAAATTCAAAACGGATTGTTTAACTTTGCACCCGCAAACAAGGCGGGGCGTAGCGCAGTCCGGTAGCGCACCTGGTTTGGGACCAGGTGGTCGCAGGTTCGAATCCTGTCACCCCGACAATTATGCACCGATATGGGTCCGGCTCAGCAAGTTGGATCCATTTTTCGTATTCCACCGCAACAAAATCAGAACAAC
>CAZRCU010000084.1:0-10003 GCA_964598685.1 uncultured Bacteroides sp. | reverse complement strand
ATTAATGAACTTTGCACCGTAGATACACAATAACATAAAAATTACATAAAACATGAAACTCAATCAACAATGCATTATGCTTATGCTTGCAATCGGAATCTTATCAACCGGTTGCAGTAAACAATCCACATTGGTTGATAAAGCGCCAATTGAGGTGAAAGTCACCACTATTGTAAAATCTGACTTTAACTCTCGACAAAGCTTTTCAGGAACGATCGAAGAAGAAAGCGGCTCAGCACTAAGCTTTCCAATTGCCGGCACTATAAAGACTGTGTGCGTTGCCCAGGGGCAAAAGGTTCACAAAGGTCAGCTGATCGCCATTCTCGATGACGCATCGTTCCTTAGCACCTACGACATGGCTAAAGCCCTTCTCGATCAAGCCTACGATGCTTACAATCGTATGAAAATCCTACACGACAACAATAGTCTTCCCGATATCCAATGGGTAGATGCAGAGAGCAAACTACGTCAAGCCCAATCATCTTTTGAAATCGCCAAGAAAAATTTGGGCGACACAAAACTTTATGCACCATTTTCAGGCTACATCTCTGAGAAAAATGTAGAAGTTGGCAACAATGTAATGCCTGGTAGCCCTGTCGTTAAATTGGTTACTGTCGACAACGTCAAGGTCACAATTTCTGTGCCGGAAACAGAAATCAGTAAAATATCTATCGGCAACGACATAAGCATTCAAGTGCCGGCTCTCGGGAATCGTTCGTTTATTGGTAAAGTCAACGAAAAGGGTGTTGCTGCCAACTCGCTCTCTCGCTCCTACGAGGTAAAAGCTCTTGTACACAATGCCGATAACGCTCTCCTCCCTGGAATGCTCTGCACTCTCTATTTGGGCGATGCCGGCAACTCAGAATCTGCCATCCTTATTCCAACAAGTGTAGTACAACTTGACAGCTCAAACCACAATTTCGTGTGGGTTGCAGTCGACGGCGTTGCAATAAGAAAATTTGTTGAGCTCGGCCAATTCTCAAATGATAAAGTAGTTATTGCTTCAGGCCTTGCAGAGGGTGACAACCTTATTATTGAAGGTCAGCAAAAAGTAAGCGACAACATGAAAGTCACCATTATTAAATAATTGAGCCATGGCTATCAAAAAAAGAAAACTAAATTTGGTTGAGTGGGCCATGCGCTATCGGCAGATCGTAATTCTGCTCACATGCTGTCTCATGGCATACGGCATCTATGGCCTCTCCAAGATGAATAAAAACGAGACGCCCGACTTCACAATCCGTCAGGGCATCGTTGCCGCTGCTTGCCCCGGATACACCGCTCAAGAAATTGAAGAGCAGATTGCAAAACCGCTCGAAAACTACATATTCAGCTACAAAGAGGTTAAGAAAGAGAAAACTTATTCAACTTGCATGGACGGCATGGTAGTGATTCAAGTGCAACTCAACGATAACCTCAACAACAAAGACGAATTTTGGAGTAAATTCAAACACGGCATCAACGAGTTTAAGGTAAACTTGCCTAAAAGCGTGCTCGGAGTGCAGGTGGTCGACGACTTTGGCGACACCTCTGCTCTTCTTGTAACTATTGAAAGCGATTCAAAAACCTATCGCGAGCTCAACGACTATGCCGACGACCTCAAAGATCGCTTGCGCCGCATTGAAAGCGTTGGACGTATGAATGTATATGGTATGCAAAATGAGCAAATATCCATATATGTCGACAACGACCGCCTTGAAAAATATGGCTTTAACGACCAACTTCTAGCCACTACGCTGATGAGCAAAGGGTTTGTAACCACCGGTGGACGCGTGAAAGACACTCAGCACGTATCACCGATATATGTTAGCCGCTCAATGAACTCTCTGCGCGATGTGCAAGAAATGATTATATTCACCACTCCTGATGGCACCACGGTTCGCCTAAAAGACGTAGCCAACGTTGTCAAAGAATATCCCAACCCCGACAGCTACATCACCAACAACGGCCGTAAATGCTTGCTTCTAAGCGTTGAGATGAAAAAAGGTCAAAACATTGTTGCTATGGGTGAGGACATCTATGTCCAACTTGATGAATTCCGGAAGACTCTCCCTGATGATGTCAATGTATTTAAAATTACCGACCAATGCCACGTGGTGGATAAGAGCGTCACTGATTTTCTCCGCGAAATTGTAATAGCAATCATTGCCGTCGTAATTGTAGTTATGTTGCTCCTTCCATTCCGTGTTGCCTTGGTAGCAGCTTCCACTATTCCTATTACAATCTGCATTTCATTAGGCCTCTTTTATGCCTTTAATGTAGAGCTAAATATAATCACCCTCGCTGCATTGCTCGTAACGTTGGGTATGATTGTCGACAACTCTATTGTTATCATCGACAACTATATGGAACTTATTGCCGAAGGAATGTCGCGATGGCACGCCTCTATTAAAAGTGCAGTACACTTCTTCAAATCTATTCTATCAGCTACTCTTGCCATCAGTATAACCTTCTTCCCGATTATTGTTACTATGACAGGTATGGCTAAAGATTTTGTACAGACATTCCCATGGGCCATAACTATAATCTTATTTGTTTCATTAATTATTGCAGAGTTGCTCGTGCCGTTCCTACAATTCTGGTTCATCAAACGACCGATAAAGAGCGAACTTCCACAAAACGGCAAACGCAAATTCTCATTCCTCGACATGCTGCAAAAGAGCTACGATTGGCTTATCGACCGCTGCTTTAATTGGCCGCGCACCACTCTGCTTATCGGTCTGCTCACTGTATTATTCGGCATGTATCTTATGTCGGTATTACCTCAACGCCTGCTTCCGGATGCCGAGCGCGATCAATTTGCCGTTGAAATCACTCTGCCTTCAGGCACTGCAATCGAAAAGACAGCAGCCGTGGCCGACAGCCTGGAAAGCATACTCCGCAAAGATAGTCGCGTGGTATCCGTAGCTTCATTCAAAGGTTGCTCTTCTCCACGCTTCCAAAGCACCTATGCTCCTCAACTTGGCGGTACAAACTATGCTCAATTCATTGTTAATACGACAGGAAATGATGCAACAGTGGCTCTGCTCAATGAATATTCGCCAAAATATCGCAATGCATTTCCCGAAGCTAATATTAAGTTCAAACAGCTCGTTTACAGCGAAGCCACTTACCCAATCGAGATTCGCTTAAGTAGCGATAATATTGAGCACCTCAAGAAAGATGCCGATATGCTCGTGACAAAACTTCGTCAGAACCCGAATTTAAACTTGGTGCAAACCAACTTCAAAGAACCGCTCCCCGCCACAAAGATCGAAATCGACGAAGAGGCAGCTTCTCGTCTGGGCCTTTCAAATGCAGGTATTGAAACCACCATGGCTCTGCGATATGGTCCTGGGCTCAATGTTGGCACGGCATGGGAAGGCGACTACGACATCAACGTTGTGCTTAAAAGCAATCGCGCCGATAGCGCCAACTTCGACAACGTGAAAGACGAAATGATTCCTGTGGCCGGCGGCATCTCCAATGTGCCATTGCGCCAGATCGCTAAAGTCACTCCTACATTTACCGATGGTCAAATCGTGCGTCGCAATGGTGTCCCCACAATTACTGTTCAAGCTGATGTAGAGCGTGGCATAAACATCTACAACGAGACTCTCAAAGTAAGGGATCTGGTCTCTAAATCTGAGTTATCGCCTGATGTCATTGTAGCGTATGGCGGCGAAATTGAAGAGAATGAAGAGCAAACTCCTCACATCATTGCTTCTGTTGTAATCGCTATTATTATTATTTTCTTCATCCTTGTTTGGCACTTCAAGAGCATCAAAACGGCAACATTGCTGCTATTCAGCCTAACGCTCTGCCTGTTTGGTACCGCCATAGGTGTTAAGTTGCAAGGAGTCGACTTTGGTATCACTGCCGTTCTCGGCTTGATAAGTTTGATGGGCATTATAGTGCGCAATGGTATTATAATGATCGACTATGCTGTTGAATTGCGTGAAAACGAAGGCTTAAGTATCAAAGAAGCTATCCATCACTCAGCAAAGCGTCGTATGCGCCCGATCTTCTTGACCTCGGCCGCAGCCTCTATGGGTGTCGTTCCAATGGTGCTTCATGGCAGCACACTGAATATGCCTATGGGCACTGTAATCTTCTACGGAACATTAATCACTATGTTCTTTATCCTTACGATTATTCCTATCGCCTATTGGGCTGTGCACGCTGTTTCTGAACGCCGTAGCACAAGAAAAGCTCTTTCGGCTAATTAATATTCCCATAAAAATGAAGCTAAGTCATAATATAACGCCGGCGCTCATTTTAATGTGTACGTGCACCTCGATGGTGCACGCACAGAGCGTCCCTCTCACGCTCGATGATTGCCGCGAACGCGCAATTGAGCACAACATCACTCTTAAAAATGCAGGTCTGTCGGTATCAGCCGCTCAAGAATCTTCCAAAGAAGCGTTCACCAACTATTTCCCAACGGTAAGCGCCACCGGATTTGCATACAATGCCAATAAGGGCTTGATCCAAATGGAAACTGAGCCGGGTCAAACAATGAATCTCCTTAAAGACGGCGTATTAGGTGGAGTTACACTCACCCAGCCAATCTTTGCCGGAGGCCAAATAGTTCATGGCAATAAATTAGCCAAAGTGGGCGTCGAAGTGAGCCAACTACAAGAAGAACAAACCCGCAAAGAAGTCCTCCTTAATGTCGAAAAATACTTTTGGCAAGTGGTCACTCTCTCTGAAAAGAAAAACACGCTCGTATCTATCAACGACATGCTCAGCCAAATTTGTGCCGACGTACAGGTGTCAGTTGATGCCGGTATCACTAATCGCAACGACCTACTTCAAGTGCAACTACGCCAAAACGATATTGCAAGTGCCATGATTAATCTTGACAATAATCTATCTCTTTGCAAGATGATTCTGGCTCAATATATCGGCCTGAATGGCTGCGAAATCGAGATAGTCAGTGACCAATCTTTCAGCACCATGCCTCCTTTCCCGGCCGACCTCTTGGTTGACCACTCTACTGCACTGCTCGGCACACCGGAATATAAATTATTAAGCGATAATGTGCGCGCCAGCGAGCTTCAAAAGAAAATCGCCGTAGGCAAAAACCTTCCTACCGTAGCCGCCGGGGTAGGGTATATGTATGATAATCTCACCGACAAGGATCACCCCTTTGGCATTGCCTTTATTTCCGTATCAGTGCCAATTTCCGGTTGGTGGGGCGGCTCTCACGCAGTCCGCCGCGAAAAAGCAAATGTCGTAATTGCCAACAACTCACTCAATGATAATTCAGACTTGCTTATTATCAATATGCAACACCTATGGAACGAAGTAGAAGATGCCTACAAGCAATTGCAAATCGCCCAAAATTCCATTGAACAATCTTCTGAAAATCTACGTTTAAATCGCAATTACTACTCAGCTGGGATTTCCACAATGAGCGATTTATTAGACGCTCAATCGCTCTATCAGCAAAGCCGCGATAAATGGGTCGAAACTTATTCGCAATTCCAAATCAAAGTTCTCGAATACTGTCAAGCCACAGCTCAATCATAACTATTTCAATATAATGAATTTGAAATTTAATAGCTTCCTTATTTCTCTTTGTTTTATCATTGCCCAGCACATCAGTTGCTGGGCAACTGATAACAACTCATTACCAATCGACTCAATCTCGACCATCTCTTTATCCGACACCGTGCAGGTCAACCTCGCTGATTTTGAAAAATTCGACGCAATGGGCAACATAAAATCTATTTATGCAATGCCACGCTCAACTACTCTCAGCAATCCTAATTGGCATCGTATGTGGATCAATACAGCAGTGTTGTCAGGCGCTTTTGTAGGCACTCTCTTGGTGCTGGAATGTCTGCCGGAGGATGCTACCGCATGGAATCGCGCCGAAATCCAAAGTCAGGCTCCTTTCAAGCGTTGGTTTAAGAATATATTCAAACGCGGCCCTGAGTGGGATCATGATAAGTTTTACTTCAACTACATACTACACCCCTATGCCGGCGCTGCATATTTTATGAGTGCTCGCAGCTGCGGATTTAATACATGGCAATCACTATTATATAGCACATGCATATCTACAATCGGATGGGAATTTGGTGTTGAAGCATTTATGGAGCGCCCATCAATTCAAGACCTTTTCATCACACCACTGGTGGGCAGTGCTATGGGCGAGGGTTTCTACAACATCAAACGCTATATCGCCAAGCACAATTATCGTCTGCTCGGCTCGCCAATTCTTGGTAATGTAGTCGCATTCTTGGTCGACCCGGTTAATGAAGTGATAGGCTACTTTGCCGGCAACGACGCCCGACATATCAACGATGCCAATCGCAATAGCCGTGAGTTATCAATATCGCCCATCATTTCACCCACGGTAAAGGGCATTTCGCTCGTAGGCTATTTTTAGAAACTATTGCGATATTTCAATGGCGTCACACCGGTATGTTGTCTAAAGAATCGTATAAATGTAGATGGTGTCTGGAAATTTAAGTCCTCTGAAATTTGCTGCACTGTGTCGTTGGTCGTGCGCAATTTATGCTTGATGCTCAGTATGGTCACATTGTTGATCCACTCCAATATCGACCGCTTTGTCACATCCTTCACCATGGTTGATAAATACTTAGGAGTTACGCACAATTCCGACGCATAAAATGCCACCGAGCGTTCTTGTTCATAGTGCTGAGACAGCAAATCGAAGAAATCGCGAGTCAACGACTCCTTACGCGACACAGCCATTGGCAAATCCGTATGGCTGGAATCTATTGCCAAGCACCCCATCATCAACACTGAATATGCCAAACTTCCGGCTATGGAAAGCTCAATCTCATTGACCGACGCTTTTTCAAATGCCTTGCGCTCGTGATTTCTCACCATATCCACCATACCAAACACCTCGCCTTGATTTTCGTCCGGTATCTCAACCTTTGGAAATAGCTCTACAGCCTTTAGCAATGGATAGTTGATCGACTGAGCTATCGCTGTCCAATATTCCTCTGAATAAAATATTGCATCCGATCGAAAATCATTCGTCATGCTTTCAATCCAAAAAATATGCGTCGGCAAGATTATCAACACCTCATTGGCTTTCAGCAAATGTGTTGTATAGTTGATATTTATCACAGCCTCGCCGCTACGACAAAAACACACCAACATTCCATGCACAATGTGAATTTCTTTGGAATCTTTATTCAAGTGTGCACATAAATCTTCAATGTATAATCTAATATCACTCGCTGCACTATACTTTATAGGTTGCTTTGTCTCCATGATTGAAATAATTGGTTTTGCGTAGATTATTCGACTGCAAATATAAGAAAAATTGCACATATTTAGTGAAATTTAGATACCATTTTTCACTATCCTTAATTTTAACTTTGTAAAAAGATGATTTGTAAATTCAAACATGAAGATTAAGAGGTATATATTGCTGATTATAACCGCCTTGCTAAGCACCACTGCTTACGCTAAAGAGCTCGACGCTATTGCTGATTCCACAGCATCTAAAGGCATTATACAAAAAATCATTGATTATTTCAGTGAAACAAATAATCCGGCTCCCAACAAAGAGTTCGATTTCAGTATTATAGCAGGCCCACACTACAACACATCGACCGGTCTCGGTATCGGCCTTGTGGCGGCAGGACTTTATCGTCCTGATCCCACCGATACAATCAAAACACCTGGCTACGTTAGCATCTATTCAGACATCACCACAAAACTTTATTTCAAAGTGGGCATTGCGGGCTACCACTATTTCGATGATGACACCTGGAAATTTGAATACGACCTCTCATTTCTTAGCAATCCCACTAAATTCTGGGGTATAGGATATGATAACGGCAAAAATTCAGCCAATAAGACCGATTACAAAAAATGGCAATTTCAATCTAAATTTGCCTTTATGCACAATGCCGGCAACAATATCCTTTACGGCCCTTTGGTGGATATTTGCTACGTTCGCGCCTGCGATATAGAAGGCTCTACACGACTTTGGAACGGTCAGCCTCTACACTCGTTTAATACCGGCCTTGGATTCTCTGTGGCCTATGACACCCGCGACAACCAACTTAACGCCTACACTGGCTGCTATCTGAGAATCTCTCAGATGTTCTATCCCAGATTTATCGGCAATCACAATGCCTTTAGTTCAACTGAATTCACTGTAAATTGTTATACTCCTTTACGGATTGGCACTCTCCTGGCCACACAACTTCACGGAATGTTAACCTACGGCAACACTCCTTGGGGCATGATGCCAAAGCTTGGAAACAACGACACTATGCGCGGCTACTACGAAGGTCGCTACCTGGATAAATCCCTTATAGACCTTACTGTTGAACTCAGACAACACATCTATAAACGCCATTCTGCCGTCGCTTGGATTGCAGCGGCCGAAGTGTTTAATCGTCCTAACAGATGGTCGTTTAGCAAAATTCTACCCAATTGCGGGGTAGGGTACCGCTGGGAATTCAAGCAGCGCGTAAACGTTAGATTCGATATCGGTTTTGGCAAACATCAGACCGGTGTAATATTCAGTATCAACGAAGCCTTTTAAATAATCAAAAATGACGAAACGACTACTTATACTCACCTTTACGCTCCTCCCTCTTACCATTAACGCACAACGTGTGGAATACATAAAGTATGGCAATTTCAATAGTTGGGTCACTCGCCAACTAAAAGAATCCGCTGTTATCGGCGGCAAGCATAAAACTATCTACGAAATTGCTCCTACCGACACCATCAATGGAAATATTGCATATTCTCCAAGAGGCAACTCGCCGTGGGCCACAAGCAATGTCTACGCCAAAGTGTCGGGAGTTGTCAAAACATCCAATGCCGTCTACCCATCCCGCCGCAGTGGCAAAGACTATTGCGCCAAACTTTGCTCGCAAATCGAGCAAATTAAGGTCGCAGGTCTTATCAATATGGACGTTATGGTTTCCGGCTCAATTTTTCTTGGTAAAATGCTTGAACCCATCTCCTCTACAAGCAATCCTTACGCGAAAATGGAAATGGGTGTTAAATACACCCAACGCCCCGACTATCTTATTTTCGACTACAAGCTCGATATGCCGGCCACCAACACCCGCACTCGTTCCACCGGATTCAGCCGCAAAAAGACTATTCAAGGTCGCGACTCAGCCATCGTATTTATCATGCTACAAAAACGTTGGGAAGACTCCTCCGGCAACATTCATGCAAAAAGAGTAGGTACCGCTGGCCAGCTCTTTAGCAAAAGCACACCTTGGGTGGAAAACCATAAAGTAAAAATTCAATATGGCGACTGCTCTGGCGCTATCACTATACCTTGGCTTAAACTACACAACGATGCCGAAACCACCTACTATGCACGAAATTCCAAAGGCAAAATGGTGCCTATAATTGAAGAAGGTTGGGCCGACCAAAACGACACTCCAACACATCTTATATTAATGTTTAGCTCCGGTAGCGGCGAAGCATACACCGGTACTGAAGGCCTCACATTCTACGTAGACAACGTCGGATTCCAATTCAATCAATAACGATGTCTCACAAGCTGCTATATAACCATAAGCGTATCCATTGCTGTGGCATCCGTCAACGTATCCATTGCCAGTAGGGATGCACCATGGTGCATCCTCGGTCCAACACGCTGTAAATCAACACAATACGTCTGCGCGCAAACCTCAGGCTGCCAAAATTTACATCCACTCGCATGGTGCCATCAACACAACCGCTGCCAGTAGGGATGCACCATGGTGCATCCTCAATCCAATGCGCTGTAAATCAATATGATAACCAAAAAACACATCCACCAACATGAGGGCCCGCAACACATCTATACCGGTGGAACCGACACCATGGTCGAAGACCATCGCAGCTCGGCGAGCTGCGGCCTACATTAACCTCACGTGAAAACGTCGGAGACGTTGCACACGTGGGGCCCATAAATTGCACCCACACAAGGCACTTCGGAGATGTGCTGCCTAAATACAACACGTTGTAAATCAACGATGTAACCGATGTATTCGACTCCGACACCTCAGCC
>CAZRCU010000083.1:3470-10140 GCA_964598685.1 uncultured Bacteroides sp. | reverse complement strand
GGCTTAGGGATTAACATTCACTATTTTAACGAATGAGATTTAACACAAAAAATTTGGAAAATGTTTGTGAGGGGAGGAAATAATTGGTAATTTTGCGAGCCGGAAAATTCGTCAGGCTGAAGATTCGATAAAACAACAAATCTCCAGCATCGTTCCCCAACGTTGCGCCGCCTCTCCCAAAGAAAGACACTCCACGCATCGGTCATCACACATTAGCAGCTTGTAAAAAAAGTGAGTCGGTAAATGAACAAAACCGTGCATTTATCTGTATCAATAATACAATGAAACTGCTAAATTCAAGTATTACCGGAATGCAATTATAATCCTGTGATTGCTTCTATATAACAACCTCGCAAAAAATCATCAAGGTTTTTTTAAGAGAAGAAAGAGAAAAAACGCACATTTATCATGGACCTATCAAAAACTGCTAAGAAGATCCTGTTGCTATTGGCAATAGCCGCTGTAGGAGCAACCGCCCAAGTGGAAGCTCAGACGGTGGCGTTGAAGACCAATTTGCTGTCAGACGCTCTGCTGAATGTGAATGCGGGCGTCGAAGTGGGTCTCGCCCCCAAGTGGACGCTTGATGTCACGGGCGATTTCAATGCCTGGACGCTATCACATGGCCGCCGCTGGAAGCATTGGCTAGCCCAGCCCGAGGCACGCTATTGGTTTTGCGACCGTTTTGCCGGTCACTTTATCGGATTGCATGCAATTGGAGGTCAGTACAACATCGGCGGATTCAACGGCCAGTACAATTTATTAGGAACGGATGCCCGGAAGCTGAAGGATTCGCGCTATCAAGGCTGGTTTGTAGGCGGCGGTATCGCCTACGGCTACGATTGGATTCTTGGACGCCACTGGAACCTTGAGGCAGAGATTGGCATCGGCTACACGTACACGCGCTACGATCGCTTCCAATGTGCCAGCTGCGGCAAGAAGTTGGACTCCGACAAATCGCACAACTATTTCGGCCCCACCAAGGCATCAATTAATTTAGTTTACTTATTTTAATCCGAGCGCATTATGAAACACTTTCTTTTGACAATTGTGTCGATTTTGGCAGCAGTTGGAATGCTCTCGGCCAAAACGACTAACACGGGCGTGAATGTGAGCAATGTCACATTCAACCACAATGGCCCGTATATGGTGGTGGATATGAATCTGGGCCTGGCCGACTTGAATGTAGAGTCGAATCGCGCCGTGATTCTGACGCCGGTGCTGGTGAACGGTGCCGACTCGCTGGTGATGCAATCAGTGGGTGTATATGGCCGTTCGCGCTACTATGTATATAAACGCAATGGCTTCATCACCGATGATGAAGTGTCGTTTAAATCGTCGAATTGCCCCGACACCTATGCATATCAAGCAGTGGTGGGCTATCAAGATTGGATGAACGGCTCGAAATTGGAATTGCGTCGTCGCGATTATGGATGCTGCCGCTCGCTGCAAGGAGCCGACGATATGGCGCTGGCTAATTATAGCGAAGAGGTGGTGGGCGAATTCTTCCCGCCGCTGGTATTCGTGCAGCCAAAGGCCGATGCCGACAAGGTGCGCTCGCTCGAGGGCAATGCTTATGTCGACTTCCCGGTGAATCGCACAGAGATTTATCCCGATTATCGTCGCAACCCGGTGGAATTGCACAAGATTCAAGCTTCGATCGACTCGGTGCGCAACGATCCCGACGTGAAAATCACCGAAGTGTGGCTCAAGGGCTATGCATCGCCCGAAGGCTCGTATAGCAACAACACCCGCCTGGCTATCGGCCGTGTGAACGCTATTAAGGATTATATCACTCAGCTCTATAAGTTTGACAACAACATCATCACCACAGAATACGAGCCTGAGGATTGGGACGGTCTGCGCCGCTATGTAGAGAACAGCGAAATCGACAATCGCGAGGGTATCCTTGAGATTATCAACAACACCAAGCTGGAGCCCGACGCACGCGATGCACGCATCCGCACCACTTATCCCACACAATATTCATTCCTGCTCACCCACTGCTATCCCGGCTTGCGCCACACCGATTATCGCATTGCATATCATGTGCGCAGCTATAGCGATCCCGCCGAGATTATGCGAGTGATGCGCAGCAATCCCCAGAAGTTAAGCTTAAATGAACTATATTTAGTGGCACAAACCCTCGAGCCCGGCAGCGACGAATTCACCGAGGTGTTTGAAACTGCTGTTCGCCTCTATCCGGACGATGCCACATGCAACCTGAACGCCGCCAACGCAGCAATGCGCCGTGGCGACCTTGATGCCGCCTCGCGCTATCTGGCCAAGGCCGGCGATGCTCCTGAAGCAGCTTATGCACGCGGTGCACTTGCTATCCTGCAAGGTAATCCCACCGAGGCCACACAATGGCTCAAGGTGGCACGGGATGGCGGAGTGGCCCAGGCTGCCGATGTCCTCTCGCAAATTGCTCAAGGCAATTAATCTAATCTCACACATTATTGTTGAACCGTCTCACGACGACGCATACACAATTAAGAAACACACACCGAGCAGGCCCCAATGCCGCCGCCCCTTCCTATGAATCTTCACTGATGGAAGGCAGCCCCACGACAATCTCTCCCCTATTGAAACCTGACAATCACAATCGCCCCCGCGGGGGCATGTGGTTAAGGTAGGCTGCACCATTAATTGCCGCGCGTCTGATACAAAAAAACCGAACTAAAAAAAGTACTTACAACCAAAATTCCATTCAGCACTTTATCTCATCCTCTCCAAAATTCAATTCAGAAACACACATTAGTTATCTCTAAATCATCAACAATGAAAAAGTTCATCTATTCAATGGCTGCCATAGCTGCGATCTTCGGGCTATCGGCATGCTCAAGCGAAGAAGATGTGCCCGCCGTTCCTCAAGGCGAAACAGCAGACACATACCTGCAACTTACTGTTGGATTCCCATCGACCGCTACACGTGCCGACGACTTTACCGACAATAACGAAACCAGCGGAAAATATGCTATCGGTATCGAACGTGAATACCAAATCCACGAGGTATCGCTCTACTTCTTCAGAACTCAAGCTGAAGTAGGCGTTGACAAAGAAACAACAGTGGATGCCGGTACATTGGCATTCAAGCTCGACAAGGTGCCTGTTAAGATGTCAGATAATTTGACAACTTCAACAAGCAATTACGAAGGTGCTACATTAGGCCAGGCCTACACCACCGGTACCATTCAGCTGAAGAACAGCAACCTGGTAATGGGCAACAATTACCACGTATATGCTCTTTGCAACATGAACACCAGCGGCAGCAAGCTTTATGATGCAGCCAATGCCGAGCTTACCCCGACAGTGGATGTAACCAAAGAAGCCGACTTCACCGCATCCACCATTAAGGCTAAATTCGTGAAGAAACAGTTGATGCCTCTGTTGAAAGACGATGCCAACACCACAACCGGTATGCCTATGGCAAGCCGTGGCTATTATCAAAACGATGATGCTACCAACGCTTCCACTACATATGCAACTTTCAGCTATGGTCAACTCAACAACTCGACCAACCCTGTTAAGCTGAAAATGTATATCGAACGTAGCTATGGCCGTGTTACCCTGCTCGCCAACGCCGACGGTAATTTCGTATATACGTTGAAGGACGCCAACGGCAACACACTTGGCACTGTAACTTTGGAAGGCTACAAGGTGATCAACAAGACCAAAGCCTACAACACATTCCGCACCGTAGGTAATGCTGAAGGCACCAAGTCGGCCGACAACGCATTTGGCGCACTCTCTACAACTGAAGCATCAACCAAATTCTTGATGACTCCTAGCTTTGTAACATTCAGCGCAGGCTATTCAGCTACCACAGCCAACCAGCACTTGCAGAATTCTTACAACGCAGGTACAACCAACCTTGGCGGCTTCACAACTCTTGACGCCACCGAATCTCTTATCGCCGACGCTGATGGCTCAAGCTACACCACCAAGTATGCAATCCTCGACTACCCCGGCGAAAATGCCATGGCTAATGCTAAGCAATTCCAAGGCTATTGCACCGGCGTATTGTTCAAAGCAAAAATTAATCCTGACGCAAGCGCAGTAAAAGGTACATACACCGCCGGCGCCGACCTCTATGCCTACGACAACCAATTGTATGCAACACTTGCCGACCTGCCTATCACTGTAACCAGCGACAACTACTATGATTATGGCGTTGTACGCTATGTTAAGGGCTATTGCTACTATCTCTACTACATCCGTCATGCCGATAACTTCAACTATCCTAACATGACCGCTCAGGATCCTGATCAAGGCCTGATGGGCGATATGGAATTTGCAATCGTTCGTTCTAACTCTTACGACCTCGCAATCGAGAGCATCGTGCTCACCAAGCACACCAACCCGTATCCCGGTGGCGATCCTACTCCCGACTACGACGATCCCGATACTCCTAATCCTAATCCCAATCCTGACGGTGGCGATGATCCCTACTATCCCGATCCTTACGATCCCAACGACCCCGGCTTCACACCTAGCGATCCTGCTGAAATCGAATTCAACTACCTGAACGCTAAGTTGGTTGTACGTCCTTGGATTGTACGCAAAGAGAACGTAGTATTCGTTGAATAATACCGCAAGAAAGAAAAGATAACCCCAATAAGTGTCTTTTAAAGTTGATTAATGTGAGGGCGGTGGCCAGCCGTTCATCGTCGACGCCGCCCCCACATTTTATCCTAAAGCTATTTTCCCCGCGAGCCACTCGCCGTGGCATCAGGGGGCCGGCAATTCGCATGGCAAGTCCATCCCGACGAATAGCAGAATAACAATTTCCCGCGGCCGGCGCAGCTCTAATACACAGCCCACCGCGGGCCCTATCACGACAATGATGTGCTTGTCGACAGAAATGCACATCGCGCCCCAATCGGCCGAGCGCCGGCGAGGCTCACCGCTCGCCGCATCCCACTCGCCACCCGGGCGCCTCCCCACAACTTGATTAATAACAAAACCCAAAGTATTTTCGACTTTAACAAGATATGAAAACAACTAGAAACCTGTTCACGTTATTCGCTCTTTCGCTATTGGTGACTTCGTGCGACTCTGTGATCTACGACGATCTTGCAGCATGTCCTGAAGGATTGGTAATAGACTTGCGGCCCCGCTATGCAGCGCGAAACATCTTTGAGGGTGAGGTCAATGATGTTCATATCACACTGCTCGACGCCAACAAGGCCACAGTGAAGGAAATCGAGGTGAAAGAAGATGAGCTGAAGGAAAACAACTATTCAGTGACAATGACCGGCATCAATCCGGGCGATTATAGCCTGGTGGTGTGGAACGGCCTGTGCGACACCGAAAATTATCGCTTGCTCGACGACTACAGCGTGGTGCTCAAGCGCGAAAATAATGAAACCAACAAAGTGTTCACCCCGCTATGGCACGGCAATCTTGATGCCGTGAAGGTGGTGCAAGATCAGCAGACCCGCGTGGTGGTGCCTATGATCAAAGACACCAACGATGTGGTGGTGATGGTGCACGACGACACCGGCGAGACATTCGACGTGGATCGTTTCAGCTATGCCATCACATGCAACAATAGCGCGATGGACGCTCAAAATGTGCTCACCGACACCGATGTGGTGTGGTACAACGACTTTAAGCACACTGTAGAATATATCGAAGGCTCGGTCTACGACACCGAAGGCCCGTTGGAAATGGCTCGCGGCGAACTTAACACGCTGCGTATCACCACCGAGCGCCCCGCCTATCTCACTATTCACGACAATTTGAGCGGCACCACGGTGCTGAGCATTAATCTCACCGACTATATTCTGAAGGCGCGTGCCTCGGCCGGAGCCGTGTCCACCATGAGCAATTCGGAATATCTCGACACTGAAGACCACTTCAATCTCACATTCTTCCTCACCAAGCGCGGCGACCAATACATGTGTGCCATGTTTGTTGTGAACGATTGGGTAGTGAGAATGAATTATGCAGAATTGTAATTATCGCCACTCGTTGATAATAATAATCAGCTATGTTGAATCTGAAAAACATATTATACATAACAATGCTCCCGGCAATGATGGCGCTGGCGTCGTGCTCAAGCCACGATGTTTCGCCCGTCGATGAGCCGGAGGATCCGGACACACCATCTGATGTGAACGATGGGTATATGGTGGTGACATTCAGCACAAAAGATTGCACCGAGGTGTTTGCCGACGATGGTATCACCTACCAGGACGGCGAGGGCTTTGAGAATTATATCAACCCCGGTTTGGTGAGAATCGTGTTCTGCACCACTGCTAATCTAAACACTTATGGTGGCGTGCCCTATGCGGTGGATTATGATGTGCTGCCATATATGTTCTACAAGACCGATGACAATTGCTATAAGGCCTATGGCCGCTTGCCCAAGAGCACTATCGAAAAGCTGGGCACCGGCAATTTCACCATTATGGTTGCCGCCAACTGGCCCAACAATGATTGGCCAAACCGTGTTGCAAATCTTTGGAGCTCTATATGCTACACCGGCGAATCGTATGAGTATAACTATGGCACCACCGAGAATCCCTACTTTATCCCCTCGGAGGATACGCCAATCCCAATGTTTGGCATAAAGCAGGTCACCAGCCTTGCCAGCATTAGAATGACAAATAAGATGGACACCTACGACGCAGGCACCATCTATTTGCATCGCGCTATGGCCAAGGTG
>CAZRCU010000083.1:0-3370 GCA_964598685.1 uncultured Bacteroides sp. | reverse complement strand
CTACGGTAGATTTCAATATCATTTTGGACAACGATGTGGCCAGCAAGGCCTCGTCGGGCGGCTGGGAAAAGGATGCCGCGGGCCACTATGTCAACGGCCACGACACCTATCTCGAAGATCCGTTTGATTTCGTGCGCAACCACGTGTATGTGTTTGACATCACGAGCTTTGACCCCGCCTTTGGTATCTCCTATGTAGTAGAGCCGTTCTCAGAGCGCACTTCGGGCGACATCACATTTGAATAAAGCAACAATAAATAGATAGTAAAGCTCAAAAACAGCCATGTATCGTATTCTCTCCCTGCATATCATCCTTGCCATGCTGGCCGTTGCACAGGCGTGCGACAGCCGGCATTCGGCCGATGCAGCACAGCCGGCCACGGCCGCAGCCGACACCACGGCGCAGCCGCGCGAGCTGGCCCTGCCCCAGGTGCCGCCCACGATAGCCGACCCGCAGCAGCGCGCCGCCTTTGCCGTGGAGCACTTCTGGGACGATTTAGACTTCACCGACACCGTCCGCTCGCTCAATCGCGATTTTATGGAGCAGAACTTTGCCAACTATGCGGCGCTGTTCTCGATGGTGCCCGAGGATGATTTGCAGCAGTCGATTACCCACATGATGAGCCGAGCCGAGGCCGACACCGCGGCATTTCACCTGATGGGCCGCATAGCCGAGCACTATCTCTACGATCCCAATTCGCCGATGCTCAACGAGGACATGTATGCCATGTTTCTCCCGAGCATGATTTCAGAGGCCGGCCCCGAGGGACGCCTGCGCCTGGAATATCAGCAGGAATGTATAGCCAAAAACCGCCCCGGCAGCGAGGCATCTGATTTTGCCTATACCGACCGCAACGGCGCCCGCCACACCCTGCGCACCACCCCGTGCGACAATCGCCTGATGGTGATTTTCTTCGACCCCGATTGCGAGGAGTGCGAGGCCACGCTGGGCCGGCTCAAGCAGCTGCAATTGCTGAGCGATATGATTGCCGACCATCGCACCACGGTGCTCGCTATCTACACCGAGGGCAAGGCCGACGGCTGGCAAAAAGCTAAAAAGGAAATCCCGTCGACGTGGCTGCTGGGCAACGACCTGAGCCGCGTGGACGACAATGAAATATATGTGTTGCGGGCCATGCCCACAATCTATGTGCTCGATTCCCACCACCGAGTGGTGCTGAAAGATGTGCCGGTGCAGGCAGCTCTGCGCGAATGTGCCGCAGTGGGATAACCCCCCGCTCATCCACCCCTCCCCACTATTCTTCTAAACCGTAAAACATAATTCTATCAAGGAAAACAAAGAGAAAATATATATGAAACAGCTAAAATTCAAGTCGATTTTGATAGCGGCTTCGGTGCTGTTGCCGCTGTTCTGCACCTCGTGTCAGGACGATTTATTCGACGCGGAAGGCCGTGTTGAGGAGGGCTTGCCGGCCACAGTGACACTGACAGTGGAGCCGGCGAATATGAGCGAGCGCACGCGCTCGATTGCCGACGAGGATGCAGCCAACTATTGCTACAATCTGTGGATAGGCTTCTACAGCAAAGACACCGACAAGCTAATTCAAAAGTATTATTTCACCGATGTGGAAGACACGCTGGAAAAGGTGGGCACCAAGTATCACCTGACCATCCACACCGAATCACACAACAATGTGTATATCGTGGCCGTGGCCAATAGCGATGTGAACACCGGTATCACCGATGTGGCCAACTATGGCACAGAGGATGATGTCACCCTTAAGACGATGCTCGACGAGGCCGACACCTTCACCAAATTCAAGAAGATATGCGTGCTGCGTCCTGATGCCAACGACGTCAACATCTATGCCAACACCCTTACGATGTCGGGCTGGTATTCCGAAACCGAGCCTGAGGAGCATGCCGAGCCTAATATCCCGGCTGTCACCGTCACCAAGGGCGAAAACAATCTCACCGGCGCCATCTATCTGAAACGTATCATCTCGCGCAATAAATTCTTTATTGTGCCCGACGAGAATATCAACCTGACATTGAACTATTGGCAGGTGTACAATGTGCCGGCCGGATGCCACATGCTTGAGCAAAAGGAGAATGTGGGCGATTGCTTTAGCGGCAACAATGCATTCTACAACAAGTCGAACTCCAGCCGTCTGTTCACCGCCACCACCGTGACCGACGATGAAGGCAACAGCGAATCGGGCCACACATTTGAATTCTACCAGGTGGAAAATAAGCACGATGCCACCGGTTATGCCGCCACAAGCGACGGCAACCACGTGGGCATCGACCCATCGGCTGCTGATTTCTATGCCGAGCGCGAGCGCGAATTTAAGAATACCTCGGACGACAACAAGACCGATGCCAACACGGGCGTATATCGCAGCCTTGTCGACGAAGCGCAGACCAATCTCTCCAATAATAATGCCACATATGTGGTGGTGAATGCCAATATCGACTATTATGTGGCTTGCCCGGATGATTACACCCAATTTGATGCGGATGAGGCCGAGCCCGTGCCCGCCGATTATGCCGGCAAGAAAATCCACCGCCAAGCCGTGGTGAACTACACCATCCACCTGGGCTATTGCGAGGACAAGGAAAATGGACAGCCCACCATCAAGACCGCCCAAGATTTCAACTGCTATCGCAACACTCTTTATAACTACAAGGTGCGCATCAAGGGCGTGAAAAATGTGGTGGTAGAGGCTGAGAGCAGCACCGAAAACCAGCCGGGCGTCGAGGGCGATGTGCGCGACGAACTTGGCGATTATGTGGAGCTCGACTCGCACTACTGCGAATTTAATATAGCGCTCACCGACTACGAGCGCAACCACTTGTCGTATCGTATCTCTGCGCCCTACGGCGGCCAAAACTACTACTATGTGCGCGATAAGAACGGCAACGTGGAAATGACCGAGGGCATGAATTCCGAGCAGTATGAGTGGATCAAGTTCTATCCCACCGAGAGCGAAAATGTGCTTGCCGAATACAATGGCGGCAAGGGCAAAAACTCGATTGGCGAAGGCACCGCCCTATGGACCTTCAACGATATGTGTACACCATCTGTGACGCCCAACAATGATTATCCCGTGACGGACGAGAACGAAAAGAGATGGTACACCGTGTTTATCGACGAATACACCTACAAATTTGGCAACAACGGCACCAAGGAGACCTCATGGCCATATTATTGCGACCAGGACGACCGTATTGCCGAGTTTATCGTGGAGGAACACACATCCAAGGACACCGAGAGCACCTATTCATATTGTAAATATGCATTCGCGCAGAAGTCGATTCAGACCTTCTTCAAGGGCCACAGCACGGCCGACACCGCCATCGGCGTGGAGCACGTGGAGGAGACGTATTGCATGAATATGAAGTGGGAC
>CAZRCU010000082.1:1178-10156 GCA_964598685.1 uncultured Bacteroides sp. | reverse complement strand
ACCACGGGCGGCTATCTTTTTGGGCCGTCCTATACGCTATCGCGGATGGTTGTACGGATGAATTGCTAAGATCGACTCGCTTGCTCTGCCTCAAGCCATGCTGATATTTCTTCATCAGACATGTTCATGACCACATCACTCGTAAGGTCTTCACCGGGCATTGATGTCACCGGCCCGGCATCTTGGCTTAACGATTCGTTTTGTTTTTTGTATTCTGTCATCAGACGAGATTGCTGTTTGATAGCGTTACAAATTGTAGGGTAGATTTTACAGAAGCCTGCAATTTGTTTATTAGCGTTCTTGCGTTCTTTGTTGCCAAGAGGCGTAGCATCAACGGCTATTTGCACGGAGTTTTCAATAAGAGATGCGGCCAATTTTTCGGTCCACAGAGTGATATTCAATACATAGTTCAAGCCATCGAGCGACTGCGCAGCAGCACGCTTGCTGGGTGCAAGCTCATTTGTGCGGATATTAACGGGAGCGAGAATGGTGTCGCCTGTTGTGGAATTGTAGACTTTACGGATTTCATACAGAGGCACACTGTCAGGCATAGCCTGAATCATTGTATAGAATGAATCGGCATAATTATACATCAGATTCAATGATGCATAGTTGCTACCTTCTTGACGTGTGGGGGAGTCCCATTTAATGCTCTCAATTCTTTCGAGCAATGTCATTTGCTTCTTGTTCTCCTTGGATTTTTTTGCTTGCATACCGAAAGGCACACATAATGCAATCATCACAAGAACTAATAAAAGTTTCTTCATAATTGATTTATTTTTGTGAGTTGTTTATAATCATGTCATATACGATATTAAGGTTATTTCCGTCTTTGACAATTTCTTTTTCGAAGCTCTTATGGCCGTCGATACCGCCCTTGTCATTTATACGCTCGGCAACAGTAAACTTCACCTTACCGCCATTTGCCACATATTCTGATAGGTCTTCAGGCAAGAAAAGTCGGTATTCATTGTTTTTACCCGGCAGCTTCTGGGCAACGACTACTCTCTTATATTTATCACCTTTGAATTCCACATAGAGCCGTGGAGCTTTCATCTGGCCTTTTTCGCCGGTGACGTGCAGCGACAAGTGATAGCATTTTTCATACATCACACGCAGCCTTTTGACTGATTCAATTGTAGCAGCGGCATAGGGCAGGCCCAAGTCGACAAACATATATGAGAGTTCGATCAACTTATCAATTTTCTTACAGATGTCTTCGCGGTCGATGAGTTTGCCACCGGTGTTCACCTCGTTGCGCAAATCTTCCCACAGATCGCGCTGTTGGTCGTAAGCGATGCATATTTGCTTGCGGTTTCTTGCCAAAGCCACATCTGCCGCGGGATATTCTGATGCCAACGAGTCGATACGTGAATATAGGGGCAGTGCGTTATCAAATTCCATCACTGCATAATTTCGATCGGCCTCCATCATGTCGAACGACGGCGCGGCAATCGACATGCGATATGTAATACCGCTTTTAAGCTTCGCTATATTGTAATCTTTAAGCGTAACGGAGAGGGGTCGGCAGTCGGGATGCTTAATGACAAACGGGGTGTTGACGCCATTTTCGCCCGGCTCCATCGTCACATAATATTCGCCCTTTTCAGTGAATACATTATGCAGAACGTCGTTACAGCTGAAGCTCACACTGTCGAGCGGCACAGACACGATAATAAGCGCATAATAAGGTTGAGCGGGGTCAATACGATCAATCTTAGTATTTGTCTTAGCCTCAACGCCGCTGGTTTCTTTGCAAGAGACCACTGAGAGTTGGCTAACACCAATCGTGTCGCTTTCGCGGCGATCTCGATTTGGGAACAAGCTTCGTTCAAGTTCTGCTTTATGAGCCCTTGCCACGGTCGACTTGGTCAGACGATATATATCTTTATATATAATCATCGCTCTTGCCTTGCCGGCTTTATCGCCGGAGGCTTCAAACCGTTGAGCGTCGGCCAATTTTGTTCTCAAATCTGCAATTGTAGCCAATCGCATTTGGGCAATATTGTACTCGCTTTCAGGCTTAACGATATTGCGATACAATTTCTCGGCCGTATCATAGTCCAATTGATCGAAAGCCTTGTTGGCAGCAACCAATTGTGCTGAAGGAATTGTGACAGTGATACGATACGAGCGGTCGCCTTTCAATGGATACACATCTTTATACTGTGCCAACTCGATATTGAGAGGCTGAAAGTCGGGATGCAAAAGTGTAATGTATTTTGCCGACATTACGTTTGACGCCACCGCATGGCCATAGAAATGTGTATCGGTGTTAACCGCATCGACTTTCGGACCGGCTTGACCATTATCTACAATGATCAAGCCGTTCATCGGCTGGTTGGTGACCACCTCAATAGCAGCCATGGCCTTGCGTGTACGATCATATTCGGGATTCACATTTTCACCCACGTCTTTGATCGACTCTACAATCATCTCGCTCAACTGTGCCTTGCCTGTCAGGGCGCACAGCGCGAGCATAATGGTTATGAATAGTTTTTGTTTCATTCCAGTCCGTCTATATCGTTAAAACCAAAATGTTTTTCATCGTCGAGCTCGGTCCACGCACGGAGCAAAATTTGCGGATTTTCCATGCCGAAATCCCAAATCACAAACAAGCGGCCAACGTCGGAATACGACGAAGAGGTCCATCGTTGAGTAAGTTCAACAGCATAGTAGCGATCGCGCAGCGGGTGGGCGGTAATAATGAAATCGTCGTCAAATTTCACCTTCAACGCGGCATTGCTATTGAATACTTTCGACAGTCGATTGAGATATTGAGTCTTGTTTTGGCTAATATATTCAAAGTATTCTTTTTTGAACTTGATTCCATTATCGCCTGATTGGGTGGTGTAGCGGCGAGCGCCGGTGATCACCAACACGTCATCGCTGAAGAATTGCTGGAACCAAGACAAATCGCGGCTATTATAAGCGGTACACATATTATCCATCCACTTGATAATCTTATTGCGCTTTTCTTCGTCCATCACTTCCTCCATATCAGACAGCAGCTTTGAATACTGCTGAGTGCTCATTGTCACGCAATAGCCCACAATTGTGCCCTTGGCATCAAACTGCAACGAGATTTCCTCCATGTTTGAAGTCGATGGGTCGGCGACCGATGTAAACAGCATTTGAATATTACGCACTTCGTATTCATTGTCGACGGTTCTGAGCACATCCTCTTGATAATAGGCCGATACTTCCGGATCCACTTGATATGTGCGCATATGGTTGTATTTCCACTGTTGGAGTATGGCCGTTTGAGCCTCAGGAGAGATAGACACGCCCTTAAAGTTCAGCTTGTCTGAGTTTTCGCTTTCAGCTTTATTGAGAATTGTAAGCAACTTGGTCACTTGCTTTTCAATTGTGTTGCTCAACGCTTTATTGCCTTGCAGACCGCGTCGCACTTCAAACTCCACATCGTCTACATATTCTTCGGCAAAAGTCGGCAACGCCATTGAAAGCAACAGCGAAATAGCTATAATTATCTTTTTCATGATCGTAATATTATCTTCGGAACCACAATTTGGGGGTGTAATTATTAAGGTGTTCACCGGTTGCACCTGTTGAGAGGTTTTTGCGAGTACCATCAGCCTTTTCCGGGCCAAGGACAACATAATGCCCATCCTGATTAACCGCTACAATATAGCTTGCTTTGGGATTGGTACAATCTTTATAGGCGCCATAGCCTCTAATCTTACGCAACTTTGCAGCATTAGATAATTTAGTAAGACTTTCCGACATACCGGCATCGGTCAAATCCTCAACCAATTTATCGAAAGCGGTCTTTGTGGCTGTAGTGGCGGCCGGCTCTGCGGCTACCGGTTCAACGGCAGGTGCCGGTTGGACAACGGCTGCGGGCTCCGGAGCGGTTGACGCGCTTTGCACCGTTACAGGCGCTTCTACCGGGAGCGGTTCTACTATCGGGGCAGGCTCTGCCGGAGTTTCCTCTTCAATCGGGGCGGGTTCTTCGGGCTCTTCCTCATCAATCGGGGTCGGTTCGGCCGGAGCTTCCTCTTCTATTGTGGCAAGTTCTTCGATTTCTTCCTCTTCAATTGGAGCAGGTTGGGCGGCAGCTTCCTCCACAACAGGGGCAGGTTCGGCCGAAGGTTCGGCCACTGATGCATTTTCTGCATCTGCCGCATCCCTCTCAGATTCTTTCAATTTGAATGTAGCGGTTTCCGTCCAATCGCTGTGAGACATAATTTCTGCGTTTTCGGCAGGAGTCTTGCACAAATCAGCCCAATACGCATAAATAAATGTGTCGAAAGTGCCGGCAGCTTTATTTTCAAACCTAAGCACGGTAGCCACACGCTCAGGCTCGGCAATAAGTTCTTTCCCGTCGGGGACACCCAGCACTTGCGGATATAAGGCTGCATTTTCTCTAAATGCCTGAATTGCCGCTTTATCAGCCTCTTCACGAGATTTAGCGGTTTTATAGGCAAGCACTATATTTTCATCAACATTTGATTGCTTCTTAATAGCATTCATCTCTGACGCCGGACTTTTGACGTAGACAATAGTAGCATACGACGAAGCAAAAGCCGACAAGGCTATGCAAAATAATATAATTCGTCTCATAATTGTTTTAGTTTTTGCAATGGGATGAAAGGCGTCATCTCGGCAGTCATTTTTCCCTTGCAAGTATCAAAAATTTGTTGATTTGCCTTAAGTTTAAACATGTGCATATATGAGCAATCCGCATTATGCAATTCCAACAAGGCCACAATTTCGCCGCTTTCCTTGTCGTAGGACGCTATGCCAATGTAGGGCTTTAGGTCGTTTTGAGCAGCAAAGCCAAACAGCTGTTTGAGTGATATGCTTATTTTGTCGGTTTTTCGATTGTACTTTTCAATCTCAATATCCAGCTTTATATCATTATCAATTTGCTGCGACACCATTAGATTAGCAAAACTCTCGGCCGGAAACAGCGAACTACACACCGGAGAAAACTCACCGATACTGTCGCGACGCAAATAGACATTGGCATTTATTGCTTTTGTGCGTAAATACGAGCCACGGCTCACATATATGATGGAATCAGTCTCAGACTTTTCAAGCAACGAATCGGCATAGTGGCACAGCGGCTCTAATCGCTCGGGGGCCGACTGCATATCTCGGCTCACCGTGTTGTCGCCCTCAGGCGATTCATAGCCCAATATCAATGAAAAAGACGCAGGAAATTTGAGCGAACAAACGTCAACGCCATTTTTTTGCCATGTGACATTGTAGAGCTTACGATTTGCATAATCCATCATAAACGACACCGTGCTGTCAGCCAAGTTTAATTGCATAGCCTTAAGAAAGTTGCCACGACACTTCACGTCTAAATCATCCAGCAACTCCACACGTTTTCGATCAGCCGTCAGAGTGTACTCCAGGGCCAATCGCTCTATAAAATCATAAATAATCGAAATGCCGCTGCGTAGCTCCTCGCTGAACATTTTGATGCCGATTTCTGTCACCAAGCCATCCTGTACCTTGACGCGCAACGGAGATTTAACCTTGGGCGACGACATCTGATAGATGCTATCGGGCAAGGTTGCCAACTCTGATGTAAGGCCGGCCGACGCTGCCAAATGCTCAACCTTTATGGTTCGATAACGCGATGATGGTCTCAACGCCTCGGAATCGAACGCATATAGGCTGAACATTTGTAGCGTCATTGCCAAAACAGCAACGACAGACAGCAACTTCGATTTATTTACTCGCATTAAAGATCGTTGTTAAGTCCCGACAAAAGCTTTCGGCCACCATATTTGAAGACGTATTCACCCTGAATGAGCTTACCATGGCGAATGACTGCGCCTTCAATTTTGTCACCGATGCCGAAGATTTGGGTTGTGCCATCGTGCAAATCCATTTCATACGGCTTGACAAACGTAATTTCATATGTGGTGCCGGTCTTGACACATGTGGCTCGGCCACCAAACACATACTTGCCAACAGATTCAGAGCCTGAAGCTGTACCGGTGCCTGTTTTTGCAACCTGGTCTGCCTTTGGTTCGGTGACCTCTTCCTCGGGCTCTTGAGCTTTAGCGGGTTCGATCGCCTTGACCTTGCAAATCAACGATGTAGAATCGTTAATGACAGCTTTGACCTCGGTCTCACCGGCTTTAAGCAGCTTAACGGCTTGTTGTTGCTCGTCATAGACAGCAATTTCTTGGTCGGCTGATTCCCAGGTGATTGCTTTTGCAGAGTCGATAGGCTCAAACACAGCGGTTAACGGCACAGTCTTGCCTACAGTATCTGCTAATTCTGTGTTGCTTAGGGCTACAGAAACAGGCACTGCGTCATTGCCACCGAGCGCAAACCATGAAGCGCCGCCGGCCACTACCACAGCTGCTGCAATGCCGGCAATTAATCCTTTTTTAGAGCCACCGCCGGCCTTAATGGGCTGCATCGTTTTGCCACATTCAGGGCAAGTGAGGTTGCCGTGCAGCAGCTCCACTTCTACACGATAGTTCTTACAATTTTTATTGATACAAAACGCCTTGTCGCTTTTGGCTTGACGTTGACGTCTTCCTCTATCTTGAGGCATAATATTCCAGTGTATTTATATGTTTTACTATTAGTTGTTTCAATGATTATGCCTTACATCTGAGGCATAGCGGGCGGCGTAACCGGCGGCACTGTCGGCGGCATTGTGGGCGGCATAGCCGGAGCGAACAGCGACTGCAACTTTGCAACCTGTCCGGCCGGAGTCCATGCAGCCATACCTTGTTCCCATACCAACGTCTGGGCTGTGAGTTGTCCGTTTGCCACCAACGTCTGGCACGTTGCATAGTCATAAGGGCCATATTGCGCGCCATTAATTGCAACGAACAGCTGCAATTGCGGTGCTTGTGCTTGCGCCGGCATCGGAGGCATAGCCGGTGCACCCGGCATTGCGGGCATTGCTGGAGCTGGAGCTTGCGCTTTAGCTGCTTCAGCGGCTTTGGCGGCACGCTGCTTGTCAAGCTCAGCTAATTTATCATTACTTAAAGCAAACAGGTCGGGCAAATTATCGCCATTACCTGAGCCAAACAGCATGATAGCATTGACTCTATCTTGAGCCAAATTCCCGGTATGGAGGAATTTTTCATATTTATGCTTATCTTCAGCCAACCAGCTGACTGATCGCAATGGGTAACCGGAGTTGATTGTAACGATATACAATTCGTTTGTTTTCGGACTATCTTTGAATATTTCGGGAGGCTTTTCACCATTCTTGGCACAGCCGTGGAATGATTTTTCCAATTTATCAGCGAATTTCACAAGGCCTTCGTTACCATCAGGCGATGGAATTGCAATTAGACATTCTCTTAAGTTGATGTTTGTGCCTTTGACAGACACAGCATTATTGCGTATTTGGCTATCGATTTCAGTATTATTGATAACAATAAACGGATCGGCTTGTGTTAACAGGTTGCCCGCGAACTCATCCATTGCTTCGTCTGTGTCGAGCTGCTGTTGGAGTTGGGACAACACGTTAAGGCCAAGCACCTTTGGTGCTGCTTTAGGAAGTTCGTCATGACGAGCTCTTACAGCAGTAACCAATGTTGTATCAAATTTTTCTTGAATATCAGCAACCGAAATTCGCTTAACAAGATCAGCAAAGTTAATAAATTCAATTCCACCGATAATTGCCTCACGAAGCTGCTGCGATGTACGGCTCATGGCAACTTTATCGAGCTTAAAGTCACGCTCAAAATTATCCATTGCTTTATCCTCGCAAACTTCAATGATAGCACCACTAACATCATCCAAGCCGGGGTAAGTTTTATGTTGCGCTACAATCAGGGTGCGAACGCTGTCAGTTGCATCAGTCAACAATGTAACGAATGACGTCACATCTTCAACAAATTTACCAAATTCAATATTTACAACCTGCTGAAGGCCTGAAGCAAAGTCCAAAGCGATGGTCTTTGTTTTAGCCTCCATATAGTAGGCCAATTCATCGCAATATTTAGCAAAGATGCGCTTACGCTGGCCAAAGATATTAAGAGCCACGCCGGCCCAATCATTGCGCAATGCACTCAGTTCGTCACCGCTGGCCTTAAATTCATCGTCGTTACTAACAATTTGGCGCTGTATTTCTTCTCTAAGGTCTTCAGCGACATATTGAGCCACTACCTCAACAATACGTTTCAAGTCTATTGCTGACAATTCGCCATTGCGCCACATCTTATAGATTTCATGCTCCACATTTTGGCGCATCTCGGCTGCAATTTCTTTGAATACATGGCTTTTGATGTCATAGAATACATCAACGCCTACTTCGCGGAAGTTTTCATTATAGATATTGTTCATGCAATCAGAGATTGCTGCGAGGGGATTGCTCTCGTTGGCACACGACTGAGACAAATCGTCAATGCTGCTACGCCAATCGTCCAAGAACATTTGGTAGTTGGCATCAGTAGGCAGCACAGATTTTTCCAATATCATGTGGCTGAGGTCGATTTTCCAATCGGCAAGCTTCTCTTTGGTTACATATAAGCCGCGGTAATCTTTGTTAGGCGCTTCATTTACATAGCCGTTATTCTCGGTCCATTTATTGTATTTGAACTGATTGAGCACGGCTTCGCCTACAGTATATGTGATATGTTTTAGTATGCGTGTCTCAGGATAGATTACGCGCTTGATAGCAAAAGAGCTGATCTTGCGAGTGCGCACCTTTGGCAACTCAACGCCTTCCTTAATCTCGCTTTCCGGCACGGTCTCATCAAATTCGAGCTCAAGGCCATCGAGATTTTCAAAGTTATATGCTCGCAACATATATTGGCAAGCCTTGTTTCCTTGCTTTAGCAAGAAGATGCGAGCATAAGCAAAGTCGCTAACAATGCGAGGCAATTCCTCAAATGAATTAACTAAATAGCCATTGCTATTAGAATTACTATAAACGGAAATACCATCTGCAACGCCCTTAATTTGCGGGTTATAGCAGTCAAGCGGCTCTCCATTTCCGGTTACGTCGCCCGGCTTATATACACCAC
>CAZRCU010000082.1:0-1078 GCA_964598685.1 uncultured Bacteroides sp. | reverse complement strand
CGAAAGCGTTTTGCAAGGCAGTAACATATTGAAGGGCATTTAGGCAAAATAGCAAACGTCCGGCACGACGCAACTGACCTGCCGCTTCGCCCAAATTACCGATAGCTGTTCTTACACCTTGGGCATTGTCAACAATGCTCTTTAAATGAGGATAGTTGGAAATGTTGTCTATTATATTGTTAACATTAACATCATTTCGGATATCCAAGAATTCGCTTTCCGTGAACGACGCATCAAGGCCCATGACATTAACTCGGCCCTTACCCATCATCTCACGCGTTGTATCAACATAAAGTAGGGAGATCGGCAATTTATTGCGCAATTCCTCAGAGGGATATTCCTCGAACATCCTCTTCTTAAATTCTCTGAGAATTTTGCCACCGGTACCTCCGATACCGACAAGAATATGGTTTATCATAATTGCTTTATATAAATTAGTTTATATTTCAGATTAAGGGAATATTGCCACAGATATAAATCATCTACGTCGGCGATAGCGCGAGGCCGATTTGTGCGACACGTTGCGCCTGTCGCGCCCTACTGAACGCGTTTGCTCCACGGTATATGGCACTATAAACAGTGATATGACAATGAATATCACTGCATATACCACCGACCGCCTTATGGAAGACGAAAGCTCGGATCTGAAGCTGACGACCTTGCTACGCACCACCTGGGCTGTCGGCTCAACGCCTTGGGAAATAGTTGCTACCAGCGGCAAATTAGAATATGAATTTTGTGAATCAGCATCGGCCGATTGTCCGATGTTACTATCTATAAATGTTATAACCTCGCTACACTTGTTTTTGAGGTTGATAGCACCTACAATCTTCACACTATGCCATCCGAGAAGAGCAAACAGCACCACGGCAAGCACATATCCTGACGGTTGAAGCGCATCGGCCTGTTTGCTGCGCATTATCAGCACAAAAATAACGGCCACGATCAATAATGCGATCGCAGTCCCGATTATTATGCTTGACACGGCACAACTTGCTATAATGCGAAACAAATTCATATCTTGAAAATAGCGTAACAGATTTTGTGACGTGCAAATATAGTATATATTTTTTCTCGA
>CAZRCU010000081.1:3487-10173 GCA_964598685.1 uncultured Bacteroides sp. | reverse complement strand
CAGATCTTCAGAGAGCCGCGCAGACGGTTTACAACGAGAGTTGCAAGTGCGTCTTGGTCTACGTCTTCTGCAATGATAAGCAGCGGACGACCGCTTTGTGCGGTTTGCTCCAGGATAGGAAGCAGATCTTTGAGGTTGGAGATTTTTTTGTCGAAGAGCAGGATGAAAGGAGCGTCCATCACACATTCCATCTTTTCGGTGTCGGTGACAAAGTAGGGCGAGATATAGCCGCGGTCGAATTGCATACCTTCTACCACTTCAATGGTGGTTTCGGTGCCTTTGGCTTCGTCTACGGTGATTACGCCTTCTTTGTTTACTTTCTTCATCGCTTCGGCAATGAGATGGCCGATTGTGTCGTCGTTGTTGGCAGATACGCGAGCCACATCTTCAATCTTCTTGAAGTCGTCGCCAACTTCTTCCGACATTTCTTTGATGTGAGCAACAACAGCTGCAACAGCCTTGTCGATACCGCGTTTCAGATCCATTGGATTGGCACCGGCAGTGACATTTTTCAGGCCAACATTAACGATGGCTTGAGCCAAAACGGTGGCGGTGGTTGTGCCGTCGCCTGCATCGTCGCCGGTCTTGGATGCAACTTCTTTCACGAGCTGTGCGCCCATGTTTTGGAAAGCATCTTCAAGTTCGATTTCGCGAGCTACGCTCACACCGTCTTTTGTGATGTGGGGCGCACCGAATTTCTTATCAATAATTACGTTGCGACCTTTCGGGCCAAGTGTCACTTTTACAGCGTCGGCCAATGCATCAACGCCTTTTTTGAGCTCTTCGCGAGCTACTGTATTGAATTTTATTTCTTTAGCCATTGTAGTAGGATGAATTGAGAGTTACGAAGGAATTATTTTTCAACTACGGCGAGCACTTCGTTCTGGCGCATGATAAGCACCTTTTCGCCATCGAGGTCGAGCTCGGTGCCTGCATATTTGCCATATAGCACTTCGTCGCCGGCTTTAAGTATCATTTCTTCATCTTTCGTGCCGTTACCAACAGCGAGGATTGTGCCACGTAGAGGTTTTTCTTTGGCTGAATCGGGGATGATGATGCCCGATGCTGTTACTTCTTCAGCTGCGATGGGGAGGATGATTACCCGGTCGGCAAGTGGTTTGAGTTTCATGATTATTTTATATTTGGTTGTTTTTAATATTCTGCATCTTCATTAGCATAATCCGTGCCAAATTGTAAATCTGCCAAATTGTCAAAAAATAGCTATGACGCATCGGTTAATCAACATTTCTTCCCGGCCTATTGTTTTGTTACATTAACTATGGATCCGGCCGAGTGGGCTGAAATCCCGGCATCGTATTGGCTCTGTATAGTGGCTAAGCCTGATGAGAATGTGCCTGCCGTAGCGGCAACCACGTCGTAGGTGATGTAATATACGCCCTTGCGCAGATAGTTGATAAATAGGTCGGTGTGGCTATCATAGTTGATGCGATACAGCCTTGCTGCTCCCGACGTTACATAGCCGGGCAGCTGATCCTTAGGCTCAAACGCAGCCGGGCGCTCATCGGTAATTGTGACATATTGCATATCGGCGCCTGCTGTCACCGTAAGCTGCACTCTCACCTGCTCGCCAAGTCGCGGCGTCGCTGTTTCCACCCATTCTCCATCACGCTGCACAAGCAGTCGCTTGGCGATTTGCAGCATATCAGTGCCGTAGGCCTCTACATGGCTCATTTGCTGTGAAGCGATTGAAATAATCGATCCATAGGCCACTCCGGTTGTCGCATCGGCACGCTTTATTGTGACTTTCTTGCCGGCATAGTCGGCCGTAAGGCGCAAGTTGGCATAACCGAGCGTGTTGCTGTTTAGCTCCTCAAGCGGCTTGCCGTTGATTGTGATTTGCGCGGCAGGCGTCGCCTCGGGCTTTTGTGGCGAAGTTGACAAAATGGCAGATATTAGTGGCATCGGAGCTCGTGCGCCTAATTGCTCGGTGGATTGAGTGCGCACCAGCAGCCACTGGCACATTCCGTCGAGCTCTTGCTCCTGCGGGTCAATCTTCGCAAACGCTTCCAGCACTTTGCTGTAGCTGTCAACCGTTCCTACTGATGGAAATGATATTCCGGCCTGCTTGCTGTTCACCTCAAACTGTCGTATCGATGCAATGATTTGGCGGGCGGTGGCTTTGTTGCCGTTGGCCTGAAGGATTAGTGCTGCGTGAGCCTTAAGCTCCACTGAATAGCCTTTCCAATTCTTGATAATTTCTTGCACGGTGCGGCTTATTGCCTGTTGCCCTACCAGTGTCGACGGTTTGCGGTTGGGGTAGGCTGCATATAGAGCGGCATAGGCCATGTCGGTGTCGTTTGCCTTAATGGATTTGTCAAGGTAGCCAAACGCCTTATCAATCATTTTTGATAGCTCGGCGTTGTCGGGAATTGAGCCAAATGAATTTAGTGCTCCTATCGACGCCAATACGCTCCTTGTGATCCACTGCGACGATTCCGTTGCCCACGTGCCCCAGGCAAATCCGCCATCGGCTCGCTGTAATTGCTTCAACACATCTACCGCCTTTTTAGCGATAGCTTTGTTGGAGGCATCGTCAAGCGTAATTGCGATTCGCTGCATGCGCGCGGTGCCGTTTTCAGCCGCTATCATCCACGGAGTTTGTTGCAGCATAGCCATCTTCAAATCGTCGTTGCGTTGCAGATTTGATATTAAAATTGAATCCGCATCATTGGCCAAGAGCGATTTAGCGGTATTTGCAATTACGGGGAATTTAGCGTTGATATTTTGAGCGGTGCACGCCGCATATAGCGAGGCCGCTGCGCGAGTGGCCGTCGACGGTTCCTTATCGTAAAGAGCCGGCAGCGCCTTTACCACCTCCCAAATCGGATTGGCACAGATTTCGATAGCGTTAATGGCATTCTTATCGTCGGCAATCGTGGTCGAGAAAGAGTCGTCGGTAGGCGTCAGATAGAATGTCCGCCCTTCATAGGTGGTGGCCTCCGAGGCCAATACAGGGATTATGCCTTGCTCGCCGTCGGTATAATTGCCGGCCGAGGATTTGATGCGGTATCCTATGGCCGATTGGCCTACGTTGGCGCAAATCTTAGTGCCCACTATCGCCGAACCATTAGCCGGAATGCTGTCGCATAGCTGCTCTGTCGAGATTATCGAGCCGTCTGTGGCGTTGAAAATCTCTATCATGGTGCCTACAATCGCCTCACTGTCAGAATTGTTGAAAATCGTGGCCAATATGGTGGCATCGTCGCCCTCGCGCATAAATCTTGGCAAATTGCTTTGCACCATTAGCGGCTTTGTGGTAGTGCAGCGTTTGGTCAGCATAGCTGCGTGCAGATCATTGCTCCACGCCCACGCCCTCACGGCCCACGCCCCATTGCTTTGCGGCGTGGTGAATGTGATAGTGGCGCTGCCGCTCTCATCAAAGCTTAGCATCGGCATCCAGAACGCTTGCAACTCCTCAATATCGCGATAATCATATTCTTCTGTGTCCGTGCCTTCGCCTGAATCCGCACCGGCATCATTTACGGCGCCCGCCGCAATTTCATCCATCGCATATTCTTCGGTGGCTTCGGCTTTCATTGGCCTTGCCGCTGATTTATTAGCGCTTAGCATCATCCGTGTGGACATGTCGCGCACTTGCATCAGATCTTCCGGCAGATATTTAAAATTAGGATACAGCAGACTGAAGCTTTGCACCGCCTTAGGCGATATACGCATCAAATTTTTGTTGAGATAGTATCGGATATAGTTGCAGTCGATGCTTCGAGCCGCTTTAGGCGAGTAGCCCAAGAATCGGTGCTTGCTCAGCGTGGTCATTTGGTTTGGCGCAAGAGTCTCAAGCGCATAATTATACATCGTTGTCACCAATGCCCCCGGCACAGGCTTCCCATCGCCACGGCGCAGTGTGATTTTCCATGTCTCCTCGGCATTAGGTGCAAGGCTGTCACGCCAACTCTCCACCGCGATTTCCACATCATCGGTCTCCGGCTTGGTGAATGTCACACATTCGTCGACAAATCTATCTTCGGCCCATGTGGCAATGCGTATTTCCACCTTTTGTGTAGCCTTTTTGGTAGCTATTTTGATTCGATTGAAGCCTGCATCCACTTTGTAGGTGTTGGCCGATTGCATGACACCATCCTCGGCCACCACCACAAACACATGGCCGGCCTTTGCCACGCCGATATTCAGCCCAATCTCGCCGCTCGCCTCAAATTTGCCATCATCGGCCAATACAATCATCCGCGACTCGCTGCACACATCATTGTTTTTAATTGAATATAGAGCGAGATTTTCCACTTTCAGAGAATCGCACTGCGCCGCATCGCTCGGCGTAATTACAAGGCTGTATATTCCCGCCTTGATTTTGCGCCAATCCACGTCAATGCCGATCGAGTCGGTTTCGCATACGCCTGTAGCCATAGCGCCGCCATTGCCGTAGAGCGCCCACTTAGCCGCGATGCCGGCCGCATTTCCGTTGCTATCCACACAGGTGATTGGCAATTTGATTATGTCGTCGGTGCACAGTTTATAGCTATCAAGATTGTCCACAAGCGATAGCGGCTTGCCCAAATTGAGTCGGCACGAGCCCGTTGCTGTTTCCGCGGCCGTTGAGGTCACGTCCACATTAAATATATATGCGCCGGTCGATGCCAATTTATCCTTCGGTATGGCTATGCGAAATTCGCCGTTGCTATCAGTGACGCCGCTAAACGGCCCTGCGCTGCCCTGCGCAGCTCCGGCTCGCCACCACCATCGGCACATCTCCGCATCTACGTCCACTTTCGCATTCTCTATCGGCATGCCGCTATAGCTGACGGCCTTGCCGCTCACTTCCACGCTGTCCAACATATTTACAGACGCCAAATCGCTCACTTCAAATGTCGGCGCCTTGAAATCAGCCACCATAAAATGATGCGAACCGCAATAATTGCCCTCGCTCACCGCTTGTATAGTGAATCTTCCGGCCATGCGGTCGGTCGGGATTTTCATTCCTCCGCAGGCGCGTCCGCTCTCGTCGGTCACTATCTCCACGGTGTCGATCCGTTGATAGTTAGCGTCAGCCAAAATCACTGCTACGCCCGCCTTGCCGGCCACTTTGCTGTTGTCGGCGGCTATATCCACAGCCACCAAGCTCCAATTTATGCTATCCCCGGGGTGATAGATAGGCCTATCCGTGAAAAAGGTGACACTGCGCCGCGTCGACTTGCTAGGCTCGTAATATCGGTTGAGCGACAGCTCGTTGGCATAGTTATACACTATCCCCTCGTGACTGATTGATATTCTCGACGAATACTTGTCCTTGTCGCTCGGCTTATACTCAAATCTCGCGATGCCGTCGGCCCCTGTCGTGGCAAGCTCTTTCAGCGAATAGCCCTCGCGCGACGCAATCTCAACCTTGGCCTTTGCCACCGGCGCTCCGTCGCCATAGTTTACCAAAAACAGCGCATTGTCATAGCCGCAATTGGCTATATAGGGAAACACCGGCGCCACATACACGCGACTCCCCGACGCATAGTTCGACACCTCTCCGTTGGCTATCGGCTTTAGCTGATATTCGCCGTAGCTGTCAAATGTGATTTTTATGGTGTCGGTGTCCACGGTGGTCTTGTCCGAGTCAAACACATAGCGCTTTACTTCGCTGAATTTGCGCTTCGTGCCGGTCGTCGAAGCCTTCAACACCGCCACTCCGTATTTCTCCGTGTAGCTGTGCCGTATCGCCACTTCAAATTCCCTCCCGGGCGCTGCAATTGAGTTGCACCATATCGCAGTCTCAGCTGCCGTCAATTTGGCCAATTGCCCCGCCAGATTATTCGTTAAAATATTGGTAGGCTGCGAATTTAGGTAATCGTTCAGCATTGATATTTTCTCAGCCGGCTCTATATCGCCTTTGTCGCAAATATGCTCCAACAGATATGCGCCGCCGATGCCGGTCGGGCGCTGTGTGTAGGCTTGCATAATTTGCTGATTCGATGCGTATGTGCACAGCCACCAAGCCCGTGCCGCCGAACCCTCCGGCTGCAATTCCGCCGTGGTCATAGCTATTTGCGTCGCCTCGTCATCCAAGCCGGCCTCGCCCAACAGCTGATAAGCTTTTTTGCACGCAAAATCAGCAATCGTTGGGAAGAATGTGGGCGTGTCGACATTCTGAGTCACTACGCTGAATGTGCTCAGAGCCTTGCTCTTCTCAGCCAAAATCTCATCTTTTCCCAGCATGGCAAGCCTTGCAATCTGCTGCTTGAATTGCTCGCCGCTCCACAATTCCGGGCTGTCGGGTAGGGGACTTATCGGCGCATCCACTCTATCGTATTTCCACGATTTCGCGCAGTAAATCATTTTCAGTAGTTCCGCTTGATACAGGTGCATCAGTCCGCGCTCCACGCCCGTAGCCCCCTCGGCATATTTGGCCACCAATGCCGGCATGGCATATAGCGAGTCGGGGTCGATCTCGCTCTTGGCTTTTACGATTTCCATTAGATACATCAACCGCTCTTGGCCCTCAGCCGTGGCGATTCGTTGCTCTGCATTTGCTACTACAGTCTTGGGAAATGCAAAATCTGGCTCAGACACGGCTGCCCGTGCCTGCCACGATAATATACCTATTAAAATAGCTAAAAATAGTCTTCTCATATCGGATTAGCAAGGGGTTTAAATTTTGACAATCAAACAATTCAAAGGTTTAATCCCCTCCAAATCCTATAAATCCT
>CAZRCU010000081.1:0-3387 GCA_964598685.1 uncultured Bacteroides sp. | reverse complement strand
GAAATCACATACGTCAGCGTGGATTCCAACAGCCCCACGATATACTGCTTGTCGTTGCGCTCCACTCTAAACACCTCGCCCGTGGCCTCGGCCGATTCTATGTAGTCGTAGAGCCTTTCCGGCAGTTGGTCATAGAGAAATTGCTGTGGCAGCGTTGCCCCCAAGCCGTCCACGCTCGTCCACGCCATAGAGCCGCTGAATGTCACTCGCGGCCCGTCTTTGATTGTTATGATATAGTTGCCATCGTCCTGCTGATACGATGAATACCCCGAATTTGGCCAATATTCGCTCAAAAATTCCGAGATTTTCTCAGGCAACTTTGCAAATGAATTGTCGTCGTTGCACCCTGCCAGGCACATCGCTGCCACAATTGCTATCAATAATCGTTTCATACGGCTGATTATTTAGAAAATTTGTATTATAAAAAGTGAATCACCCAAAATGTTCTTGATGCATGATAGCGAAATAATTCTTACCTTTGTAGAATGAATCTTGGATATTGGATATCACGAAGGTTGCGAGGTGCCAAGGGCATCCCTGCCAGCACATCCACGGGCAAAATTATTGCCATCGTGGGCGTGGCATTGGCTCTTGCCGTTATGGAAATCAGCCTATCCGTGGCCGTAGGCTTTAAAAACGAAATACGTCGCAAGGTGATGGGGTTCGACGCCTCAATCACCGTCCTTCCCCCCTATAATCGCCGCACCGGCGTCTGTGCCACATCTATGCACCTCTCCGATTCTTTGATCACTTCTATCAAGAAAAGCATCCCGGGCCACGACATCGTGCAGACCATGCGCCGCGAGGCCGTCTTAAAGACCGACAGCAATTTCGTGGCAATTGAGTGCGTGGCCCATTCCGTCAACCATTCCACCGCCTTCGAGCAAGAAATGATGAAAGAGGGCTACCTGCCGCAATTCTCCCTCGGCGCGCAAGACAGCATTGTGCTCTCTCGCCCCGCCGCTCGCGATATGGGCCTCAAGGTTGGAGATAAGGCCTATCTCTACTTCTTTGTCGACAACGACGTGAAAGCTCGCCGCGTATATGTGGCCGGCCTCTACGAATCCAATTTCGGCGAGTACGATAAATCTGTGGTCTACTCCTCGCTGCCAATGCTCCGCTCGCTAGGCGACGACTCGCTGGTGGTATCCTCGCTCGATTTGGAAAATATCCCCGAGGACAGCATCGCCTATCTATCCACCAAGCTACAAAACGACGTCATCGAAGATTATCGCCTTGGCAATGTCACTTGGCCACACGCCGTCAACAATATTCTGGCCACCGGCGCCATGTTTTTCAATTGGCTCGGCTTGCTCGACACCAATGTCGTGGTGATTTTCATCCTGATGCTCTGCGTAGCCGGCTTCACGCTTATCTCCAGCCTCTTCATTATTATCCTCGACCGCGTGCAGACAATCGGCCTGCTCCGTGCCATGGGTGCCTCCAAATCATTGGTCACTCGCGTCTTTATAAATATCGCCATGCAATTGGTGGGCTACGGCCTCATCTTGGGCAATATCATCGGCATCGGTTTCATCCTCGCGCAGCGAGCCTGGCACATCATGCCCCTCAACCCCGAGATGTACTATCTATCCTACGTCCCGGTGAATCTCAACTGGTTCTACCTCGCACTTATCAATCTTGGCGTGATTTTTGCTACATGGCTTATACTGATTCTCCCTGCCAAAATGGCCGCTCGAATCGACCCCGCTTCTACAATGCGATATGAATAATGTCCCTTTTGGGTAAAACACTTTCTATATTAGCTTGTTTTAAGTGTACGTGATTTTACCACGTGAACGTTTTTTTGTATATTTGTGCCCTAATCATAAATTATTTAATGACATCACATAAAGAATTACAAGACCTTATCATCGACGCGATTCGCGACCGCAAAGGCCGCGCTATCACTATTGTTGACCTTAGCAAAATCCCAGGCGCTTCTGCCCAAGAATTTATTATTGCCGAGGGCACTTCAACCACTCAAGTTGGCGCCATCGCCGACCATCTTCGCGACCGCCTGCTCGACGATGCCCGCATCAAGCCATTCAATTCTGATGGCACTTCCAATGCCGAATGGATTGTCCTCGACTATGGCGATTCTTGGGTTCATATCTTCTTGCCCGAAGCTCGACAACGCTATAATCTCGAAGAGCTTTGGAGCGACGCCGACATCACCCAAATCCCCGATCTCGACTAATCCCCACTTTTATCCCCCGCGAAAGCTAATTTCACTTGATACCTCACATCATCTGATATGTCAAATCTAAACTCCAACAATACACCTGGCGGCAAGCGACGCCAATTCAAGATGAACCTTTGGTGGATGTATGCCATCGTGTTCCTCTTCCTTGGCGCTATCTACTATTTCGACGACAACTCCGTCTCTCGCACCGTCAGCTACTCCGATTTTGAAAACTATGTGGTCCGCGACCACGGCATTCGCAAAATCGTTGTCTACACCGATAAGCGCGAGGCCGAGGGTTATTTAACCGACTCGCTCGCTCAAAAACTTTTCCGCAATCAGAATCTGGCCGAATCTGCCGTCGTGGCCAAGGTGGTCACCGACATCCCCTCTGCCGACAAATTCGATGCCAAAATCGACGCCTGGCGCAGCGAAGGCGCTTTCACCGGCGAGGTGAAATACGAGCGCTCAAGCCAGTTCAACTCGTTCCTGTGGTCGCTCGCTCCAATCCTCGTTTTGGTGGCCTTCTGGTTCTGGATGATGCGCCGCATGAGCGGTGGCGGCGGTGGCACCGGCGGCGGTGGCGGTGTGTTCTCGGTGGGCAAGTCCAAAGCCATGCTCTTCGACAAGAACAATGCCAATAAAGTCACTTTCCAAGATGTCGCCGGTCTTTCCGAGGCTAAAACCGAAATCGAGGAAATCGTAGAATTTCTTAAAAATCCCAAGCGCTACACCGACCTCGGCGGCAAAATCCCCAAGGGCGCGCCCCTCGTGGGCCCTCCCGGCACCGGTAAAACTCTTCTCGCCAAGGCTGTAGCCGGCGAGGCCAACGTGCCTTTCTTCTCCATGTCCGGCTCCGACTTTGTCGAAATGTTTGTCGGCGTGGGCGCTTCCCGCGTGCGCGACCTCTTCCGCCAAGCCAAGGAGAAAGCCCCCTGTATCGTCTTTATCGACGAAATCGACGCCGTCGGCCGTGCTCGCGGTCGTAATGCCAACATGGGCTCCAACGACGAACGCGAAAACACCCTCAACCAGCTCCTCACCGAGATGGACGGCTTTGGCACCAACAGCGGCGTAATTATTCTCGCCGCTACCAACCGCGCCGACATCCTCGACAAAGCCCTTATGCGCGCCGGACGTTTCGACCGTCAAATCTACGTCGACCTGCCCGACCTCCACGACCGCGTAGCTATTTTCAAAGT
>CAZRCU010000080.1:0-10182 GCA_964598685.1 uncultured Bacteroides sp. | reverse complement strand
AAGCAATCGTGCTATGAATAACGTAAGCTCCGGATTTTATGATTTAGCCTTAGAAGATTTAAAAGGTCTTTACACGTCGGTGGGCTTAAATCCTTTTGAAACATACACCTACATTTACGTCCTCAACAAAACGCACAATTATACAGATGCTATAGATGTAGGAACTCATTGGTTGGAATACTACCAAAACGACTATACACAGGCAATTATAGCTCAAAAAAGCAATATTGCTCGTAACGTGGGGTACGCATATCAAGGCCTGAACGATTGGGTTAATGCAGGATTATACCAACAAAAAGCGATAACTACGGCTCCTTCGGATTGGGATAAAGATTACGCATACTATGATTTAGCTTACTGCTATGAAAACCAAGGCGAATATAAGCAAGCAAAGAATGCTTACGACAATGCTGTAGTACTGAGAATGGTCTCACTCGGAATAACGCTAAGCGATATATTTAATGATAAGTGCCAAGATGAACAGTTGGCTAATTATTTTAGATATAGAGGTTTCTTACTACACAACTTAAATGACACAGACGGAGCTGTGCTAAATATTGGATTATCTGCATTATGCGGCAACAACAAGTCCTACGATTTCTTGCGAGACCTCGGCTATACGCTCTCCACATTTAAAGATAAGTATAGCAAATAAAAAGAGTGGTCACAATGAGGAGCGAACACCCCGTTTATTATGCTGATTTACAGTGTGTTGAATTGAGGATACGCCATAGTGCATCCCTACTGGCAGTGGGACGTATTTAGATGATTTACAGTATATTGAATTATATGCCGTATTGGCGGAGGTATTCTTTGGCGGTGCCTTCGAGCTCGGCATACCAATCGGCACCAAAGCGACGGGTGAGGGGGCCTTTCAAAAATTCATAGGCGCGGATGCCTTTTTTGCGGCCGAGCAGTTCTGCGCATTTGCATATCTTCCAGCGGTGATAGTTGACTGCGGTGAAAGTGGGGTATTCCTTGATGCGCACGGGATATAAGTGGCAGGAAATCGGTTTTGGGAAGTCGACACGGCCTTCGCGCCAAGCTTTTTCGATTGCACAATGGCACATGCCACCGCTTTCAAAGCAGGTGAATACACAGTTGGCGCCATCAACCAACGATGTGACCAGGTCGCCCTCTTCGTCGACATAGGCCACGCCTTGCTCCTTGATTACCTTCTGCGCAGCGGGGAGCAAATCATCAAATATTTGGGGCAAAATTTCCTCGATTTTTCTACGTTCGTCCTCGGTGATAGGAGCTCCGGCATCGCCCTCAATGCAGCATTGGCCAAGGCAAGTGTCAAGGTCGCAGCAAAAGAATCGTTCGAGCAAGTCGAGGCTCACGAGTGTGTCTTGAATTTCCAGCATTTCTATGGTTGTGAGTTTATTTGACATACGCTGATTAGACGGTCGGTGCGGTCGAGCGGACCGCGCGCATATACTTTAATAAGATATTCGTTGTCGGTTTGATATTTATTACCTTCGATAATGGCGGGAGAGCCGGAATTAGCGTTGGGCTTAACGGCGAGGTATTGATAATTGTAGGCGCCCTGTTTGAGCAGCAGCACCTTTTCATAGCAATGGGTTTCGTTGTTATATCCCATGATTGAGCCGGAGTCGAAACGGCGTTGGCACATATCGCCATCCAAAAATATCATCCAGCCGAATAATTCGGGATAGTCGAGCGAGAAGTGCACCACCACATAATCGGCCTCGGTGTCGGAATTTGAGGAATTGTATTCGCGCACGTAAAATCGGCCGTGTTGGGTTTGGTCGTAGAGATATTGCTGTCCGGCACGAGATTGGTCGGTCGACAGCTTAAAGTGGTAGTATGGCGCTGCATAAGCAATATCCTCGACTCCCATTCCGGGATAGTTGACATTTGACACCTCAATGCGGCGATATTCGTTGCCGGCGTCGAAAATCAGAGGCGACAGGTGCTCATACACAGCGGTGCGGCCGCTGAGTCGCAGCGGTTGGCGCAAAGCCACCTCGTTGTCGCATCGGCCGTTTTGAGCGATCATCACGGTGAGGTCGTTGAATGGATCTGCCACGGCAGCGCGCTCGGTATCCACCCACACCGACAGCTGCTGATGTGCATCGTTGTAGTCGACATCGGTCTGAGTGGTCACAGAGGCCTCGATTGGTGCACATTGCTCGCTGAGCATCACACGAGTTTGCAGCCACACATCATCGGGGTCGCTTTCGGGATAGACCTCAAGCAAATAATTTCCGGAAAGCGTCGGGGAGATATTATCATCGGGGAAATTGAATGAATAATGCACATAATGCACTGTGGTGCCGCGCGAAAATTCATAATTTTCGATTTGGCTCTCATTGAATCCCTGCATCCACTCGCTTTCGGCCAAGGAGGACGGCTGCCAATTTGCATCGCAGCGCACAGCTCGCCAGCGCAAATATTGGCGGTCTTCGTCGAGATGGTCGAATTCAATCGAAAGGGGAGTGCCACCGGAGAGTGCCACCACCGGCGGTGCAAAAATGCTGCCGTCAACTCTGACCTGCAACGTGCGCACACGCTCGTTGAAGATTCCGGTCATGGTGTCGCGCGCCGCACAATTCAGCGCAGCGGCCAGCATGGCCAAAGCAATTAAAGCCCACCTCATCGCCAATCAATCGGTTGAAGTCCCTGCGCCTGCAAATAGGCGTTGGCACGTGAGAAATGATGGTTGCCAAAAAATCCGCGATAAGCAGATAATGGCGAGGGGTGCGGCGAAGTGAGCACCAAGTGGCGATTGCGGTCGATATTAGCGCCCTTGCGTATGGCATAGCTGCCCCATAGCAAAAACACCACACCGCTGCGTTCGGCGCTCAGATGCGCAATTGCAGCATCTGTAAACCGCTCCCATCCGCGGCCCTGATGCGAGCCGGCTCGATGAGCCTCGACGGTAAGAGTGGAATTGAGCAGCAGCACACCTTGGCGGCTCCAGCGGCTCAAATCGCCCGAGTCGTAAGGCTTTACGCCCAAATCATCGGCTATTTCCTTAAATATATTCACCAGCGACGGCGGCTTTTGCACTCCATCGGCCACAGAAAAGCTCAAGCCATTGGCCTGGCCGGGCTCGTGATAAGGGTCTTGCCCCACAATCACCACTTTCACCTGATCAAACGGGCAGGCATCAAAGGCGGCAAAAATGTGGCCGGCCGGCGGATACACCGGTCCACGGCTATAGGCAGCCTTAACAAATTGGGTGAGCTGTTCAAAATAGGGTTGTTGCCATTCATCGGCGAGAGCCGACTGCCAGCTGGGATGGATTCTGACGTTCATGATGCGGTTCAATTATTTTGCAAATTTAATCAAAAAGCATTACTTTTGCGCAACGTTTCACAGGAAACACGATTTGTGCCCGTAGTTCAATGGATAGAATTTCGGATTCCGGTTCCGACGATTGGGGTTCGACTCCCCACGGGCATACAACAGCCGCCTTTATCGACAAATAAAAGGTGGCTATTTATTTAACGGCAAATTTGTATGAAAATTGTAGTGCTCGACGGGCATGTCACCAACCCCGACTTATCAGCATGGAAAATATTTAACGACCTTGGCGATGTAGAGATTCATGCGCGCACCGCCTCGTCTGAAATTGTAGAACGATGCACGGACGCCGATGCCATATTCACCAACAAGGTGGTAATTAGCGAAGCTGTAATGGCCGCCTTGCCAAAATTAAAATTCATTGGTGTGTTGGCCACCGGATTCAATAATATAGATATTGCAGCCGCCTCGCAACGCGGCATCACTGTGTGCAACGTGCCGGCCTACAGCTCAGATTCTGTGGCGCAGCTCGTATTCTCCTATATTCTCCACATTACGACCCGTGTGGACCTTTACGACAAATCGGTGCACGAGGGCGACTGGACTCAATGCCCGGATTTCAGCTACACGCTGTCGGCAATCACCGAGCTTGCCGGCCTCACAATCGGCATCTATGGCCTCGGCAATATCGGCAAGCGAGTAGCCGCAATAGCCCATGGATTCGGCATGAACGTGATTAGCGCCACATCGCAGAGAGGCGACAGCATTCCAAATTACATCAAAAAGGTGACCTTTGACGAGATGCTTGCACAGGCCGACATCATCACCGTGCACTGCCCGCTCACCGATGCCAACCGCGGGATTTTCAACAAAGACACATTTGCAAAGATGCGTCCGGGCACTGTGTTTATCAACACGGCTCGTGGCCCGCTTGTAGACGAAGGCGCATTGGCCGAAGCCTTAGAGACGCACCATCTTGCCGCAGCAGCCGTCGACGTTCTATGTCAAGAGCCTCCAAAGGCCAGCTGTCCGCTGCTGTCTGCGCCCAATTGCATCATCACCCCTCATATTGCATGGCAAAGCGTGGCAGCTCGCGAGCGCCTGCTCAAAATTTCGGCCGAGAATCTTATGGCCTTCACCAACGGCCATCCTCAAAACGTAGTAAATCACTAATATGAACGTTTGGCTCACAATTCTGCTGTTGGTGATATCCAACGTGTTTATGACCTTTGCATGGTATGGCCACTTGAAGCTTCAGCAAATGAAGGTGTTTACATCCGACACCCCGCTGTTTGTGGTAATCTTGATTTCGTGGCTCATCGCCTTGGCCGAATATTCATTTCAAGTGCCCGCCAACCGTATGGGCTATATCGGCAATGGCGGACACTTCACTCTGATGCAGCTCAAGGTGATTCAAGAGGTGATCACTCTCACTGTATTCACTATATTTTCGGTAGTGGTGTTCAAGGGCGAAGCCCTTCACTGGAACCACTTTGCAGCATTTGTTTGCCTTATCGCAGCGGTGTATTTTGTATTTATGAAATAAGGCCTACTTGAACAGCAACGGCACAAATTCGGTGAGATACACACGCCAATTGCGCCAACAGTGGCCACCGTCTGATTCATAATAGGTGTAGCGATAGCCATTATCGTCGAGTTTTGCACGATATATGGTGTTGGCATCATACAGAAAATCATCACGGCCTATGCCTATCCAATACAGCGCGGGCTTTTTGGCAAACTGTGCGGCCAGCTTTGCATCGGCATTTTCATACACTTCGGCAGTCTTAAATGGCTCGGTGGCAGCTGAAAACAGGCCTACATAGGCAAATGCATCGGGATTTGCACGCGAAATGGTCATGGAGTGGAATCCACCCATCGACAATCCGGCGATGGCACGGCTCTGGTTGTTGGCACGTGTGCGATATGTGCTGTCGACCCACTTGACAATATCCATAAAAGAGCTCTCAAACAATCCATCCATAGTGTGCGGAAGATTAAATTCGGGAGCAATCAATCCGGCCGACGACTCGCCGGGGGCTGCTTGCATAGCGGCATTGCCATTTGGCATCACCACAATCATCGGCTCTGCCCGGCCCTCGGCAATCAAATTATCAAGAATCTCGGCAGCACGGCCAAGCGATGTCCAGGCCTCCTCGTCGCCGCCCATACCATGCAGCAAATATAGCACCGGATAGCGACGCGAGCTCGATTCATAGCCGGCGGGGGTGTACACCGTCATGCGGCGGTCGACGCCCAATGTGGAGCTATGACACCACACCTTTGACACTGTGCCATGCGGCACGTCTTGCACACGATAATAGTCGGCTCGGCCTCCGCCAATCAGAAATATATTAGAGATTGTGCCAACGTCGCGCACCTGATGAATATTCTTAGGGTCGGCGATTCGCTGCCCGTCCATCTCAAAGCAATAGCTATATAATTCGGGGGCTACCGGGCCGGCGGTGGTGTACTCCCACACACCATTTTGCTCGGTGAGCTCGGCGCCGCCATCCGGCAAGAAATCGCCCTTCACCTGCACCTTGACAGCCTTGGGAGCCTCCAAGCGGAATGTGACACTATTGTCCTCATTGATAATTGGTGAGCCGGTGGCAAAGCCACTCCACAATGCCTCTTGAGCGAAGCCAATACCGGCCACTCCACATAGCATTGCAAGCAATATAATTGATTTTTTCACAGCGTTAAGGATTATAATTTAGCTCGACAAATTTACCCACTATTATTTTCTTACAAGCACAATGCCACGATTTTAACATCATTTTACGCGACGCCACTCGGCGCCTTCCATGATTTTTTGCATGGACAATAATTTTTTGTAACTTTGCGCTAAGAATAAAGTGCAGAATTAATTAGCAATCTTACAACTTTCAACCGAAACTATGAAAATATCAACCTTATTATTGGGCACCGCGCTGGCAGCCGGATTAATAGCTAACGCCCAAGTGCCTACCGAAGACGAAGTAATCCTCCACGCTTGGACATGGAGCTTCAACACCATCGCTGAAAACATGAAGGATATTGCCAACGCCGGTTATACCTATGTACAGACCTCGCCGGCACAGACCTGCTATGTGGGCGACAACGGCGGCATGGCTCTGTATAGCGAACCGGGCGACTCGGTACAAGGCAAATGGTACTACTATTATCAACCCACCGATTGGCAAATCGGCAATTATATGCTGGGCTCGCGCGATGAATTTCGCAATATGTGCGACAGCGCTCGCGTGTATGGAGTGAAGGTTATCGTGGATGTGCTGCCTAATCACACCGCAGTGGACCACACAGCCGTGCTCCCCGGATTGGACAACGCTGTTGGCGGCCACGAAAACCTGTTCCACGCCAACGGTCTCACCGACATTCGCGATTACAGCGACCGCTTGCAATGCACCACAGGCAAAATGGGAGGTCTGCCCGACGTGAACACAGAAAATCCCGATTTTCAATACTACTACTTGCAGTATGTCAACGACCTTATCAACCTTGGCGCACGCGGCTTTCGCTACGACACCGCCAAGCACATCGGCATTCCCGAAGATCCCCTCGACCCCAAAGCCACTCGCAACAATTTCTGGGACGTGGTGACCGGACGTGAAGGCGTCAAAGGCCTCACCCTGCTGATGCCCGACAGCCTGTATATCTACGGCGAAGTGCTGCAAGACCGCAACGTGCCCGAAGCCGGCTATGCCCGCTATATCGACATGACCGCCAGCGGCTATGGCTTCAACCTGTGCGAAGTGCTGCGCAACGGCGCCATCAACAATGATATTCTCACCAACTGGCACCACTCGCAAGACCCCTCGCGCTTGGTTACATGGGTTGAAAGCCACGACACCTACTGCAACGAGCACATCACTGCCGACCTCACTGATGATCAAGTTCGCGTGGGCTTTGTATTCCTGACTGCTCGCCAACATGGCCGCCCGCTATTCTACAGCCGCCCCGCAGGCAGCACTCGCGAAAATTATTGGGGCAATAATCGCATTGGCGCCCGTGGCAACGACGAATTTAAGCATCCGCAAGTGGTAGCCGCGAATAAATTCCGCACCGCAATGAGCGGCCAAGCCGAGACTATCTACACCGCCAACGAAGGCACTGTGGCCGAAATCAATCGCGGCAATGCCGGCGCTGCTCTGATTAATTTCTCCAACGCCAATCAAAAGGTGAAAATGGCTACAACGCTGGCCGACGGTGCCTACACCGACGCGGTAAGCGGCAGCACATTCAAGGTGGCAAAGGGCATGCTTCAAGGCAATTTAGCTCCGCTCACCACCTATATTCTCTACGCTAAATGAGCATAGTCAATTTGTTATATGTCGGTGCCGGCAGCTGCCTGGGCGGAATGCTTCGCTATATAATTAGCAAACTTCTGAACGGCAGCACCGGCGCCTTTCCTATCGGCACATTTGCCGTAAACATCTTGGGCTGTCTGGCCCTTGGGCTAATCTATGGCTTAATCAGCCGCGGCATGCAGCTTAGCGATGGGATGAAGCTATTTCTCACTGTGGGCGTTTGCGGTGGGTTCACCACGTTTTCCACTTTTATGCACGAGGATTACCTTTTATTTTCGGGCTGCGAGCTATTGATGGCGATATCTTATGCAGCGCTTAGCATAATATGCGGTATTGCAGCCACATATCTCGGCTATCATGTGGCCAATATCTAAAATTATTCGTAACTTTGCACAAATCAAAGTCTAAATCAAAATGAAGAAATTATTTATCGCTGCGCTGGCTGTTTTGGCCATGAGCGCTTGCAACGGCAAATCAGACGCCAACGAGGCCGCTGAAAATGCCGCTACAGAAGTCGAAACCACCGAGGCTACCGAAGCTGAAGGCGTGGTGGTGCTCGACAATGATTCGATATATCGCCCCGACACCAAGGTGGATGTGCTCACCATTCTCGACTTCAACGCCACATGGTGCGGCCCGTGCAAAATGCTTAGCCCCGTGTTTGACGCTGCCGCCAAGAAATTCACCGACGTGAAGTTTGTGTCGATCGACATCGACAACTTGAGCGAAACCGCCCAAGCATTCAGAGTAGAATCTATTCCTACCGTAGTTTTCCTCAAGCCCGACGGCACCTCTCAAAGCTTTGTAGGCACAGCCGACCTGCTGCCGGCCGAAAAATTTGAAGCATTAGTGACCGAGGCTCTGAAATGAACCACGGACAACTTCTAACAACTGCACGTGAGCGTCTCGGAATCGAGGCGCTCAATGCTATGCAGCGTCAGGTGTGGCAATGCGGCGCTCAGCGCATAGCCGTGCTGTCGCCCACCGGCTCGGGCAAAACCATAGCATTTGTAGGCGCACTGCTGATGCGACTTGGCGCTGCCGGACAAGGCATGCAAGCGCTGGTGCTGGCTCCGTCGCGCGAGCTCGTGATTCAAATCTCTGAGGTGGCTCGCGCTTTGGCTGTGGGATATAAAGTGGCGGCCTTCTATGGCAAACATTCAATGACCGACGAAATCAACTCGCTGCGCGGCGCGCCCGACATTATCATCGCCACACCGGGCCGACTTCTCGACCACTTGCAACGCGCCACTCTTAGCGTGGACTCAGCCCGCCTGCTCGCCATCGACGAATACGACAAAGCCCTTGAAATGGGTTTCCACGGCGAAATGAGCCGAATCTGCCGACGCCTCAAACGTCTCAAATTCATAATCGTAACATCGGCGACAAAGCTTGCCGAACTACCCGATTTCATCGACCTCACAGGTCTTAAAACAATCGACAACACCGCTGAATCGTCCACAGTAGCAGCACGCTTGGATATCGCAAGAGTGGAAAGTCCGGCACGCGACAAGCTCGACACTTTGGTAGAGCTGCTGCTCTCTATCAACGGCGAGCGCGCGATAGTGTTTGTAAATCATCGTGAGAGCGCCGAGCGAGTATTCGATAGGCTAAAGCGCTGTGGATTCGCAGCCGGGCTATATCATGGCGGTTTGGAGCAAGATGATCGCGAACGTGCTATCATACGGCTCAATAATGGCTCTACGCCTGTGCTAGTAGCCACCGACCTCGGCTCACGCGGTCTCGACATCGACTCGGTGAGCGCAGTGATTCACTACCACATGCCTCCATCGGCCGAAGCGTGGACTCATCGCAACGGCCGCACAGCTCGCGTCGACGCCACCGGCCGCGTGTATATCATCACCTGCGAAGGTGAAAACATTGCCGACTATATCTCGTGGGAGCACGATTTTCATCCGACTGCCGACGCTGACTCAAAGCCATCTCGGCCCGACATTGCTACGCTCTATATCAACGCCGGACGACGTGAAAAAATTTCGCGCGGCGACATCATGGGATTCATGGTAAAGACAGCCGGACTGGAATCCGACCAAATAGGTAAAATTGATGTGCGCGACCACTCGGCCTATGTGGCTGTCAGTCGCAGCGCCTTGTCACTGATTGCGGCCCTAAATTCGCCCAAAATCAAATCGACACGTGTGCGCATTTCGCCACTTAAATAGGGCCTTTTGTAGGCTAGGCTACGATTAGGCTAAGGATTAGATATTTGAAAGCACAAGTTTAGCAACATTATTAGGTTTTTTCAAAAATAATTTGTTATTTTGCAAGAACTAATCCTTCCGAAATATAAAAGCGATGAATACTCAGCCATACTATCCTATAGGCGTACAAGATTTTGAGAAATTGCGCTCATTAAACGCTATCTACGTAGATAAAACCGACCTTGTCTACAAACTTGCTCATTCTGCTACGGCTGTATTCTTGAGTCGTCCGCGTCGCTTTGGAAAGACGTTGCTGACCAGCACGCTTAAATACTATTTTGAAGGTCGCAAGGAATTGTTTACCGGTCTTGCCATCGAATCGTTGGAAAAGGAGTGGACAAAATATCCAGTTCTGCGCTTTGATCTCAGCACCGCTA
>CAZRCU010000079.1:0-10205 GCA_964598685.1 uncultured Bacteroides sp. | reverse complement strand
AAAATTATACGGAACGCGTCAGCGCTACTGTATTCCGGCGCATTCGTGGAGGCCGAAAATCAGGTCCATGATGTGCACGATTAGGGCGGCGCTCATCTTTCTTTCGGCGTCGAAGGCTACGGCTACATTGGTGCATTCGCCATCGGCTGATATGGAAATGGCTGTTTTGTTAGTGCCATCCACCATATCGTCGATAATCTCACCGTCGACCAGCATCACATGGCGATGGTCGTGATAGAAATCTTGATAGATTTGTTGGAGCGACTCTTGCGACATGTGGCTGCTAAGCGTGAATATAGCTTTGGCGATATTCCCCTTGTCGTAGAGACACTTGATCTTAAATTGAGATTTGAATGATTGCTGAAGCTTGATTAGCACTTCGTCGCGCAACTCTTCGAAAGTCTCGCTGTCGATGTCTCCGGCCGAGAAATAGTTGGCATCCTCGTCGGGGAACACCATCACGCCAAAAATGGTGGCGTTGAGCAGCAGATTTTTTGCCAGAGGCATCAGCGCCAACGCGCCAAGCATCGTTTCGGTTTGCGGTATATAAGCCACGCGCGCACCGCGCACCAGCGCCTTGCGATTAAATTCCGGCAATCCGATTTCAAATTCGTTCATCGGGTCGGAGATGTAAACGATGCCTTTTAGGTCGGGATTCGCTTTCAGTTGCTCTGTAAATTCGGGGATTTCAGGGCCGATGTAAAGGTTGATTTCTTTAAAATTAGCTTCGGACGGAATGTCCTTGAGCTCATTCACAAGCACACGACGCAGCAGCGCGTTGTTGCCGCTTATCCAGCGGATTTCCACGTCGGGGTGGTTGATGAGCATTCTAATTAGGGTGGGGCTTACCCCAAGGGCATCAATGCCAATTTTTATCATAGTTGTTTTTTGGGATTAGAAGATGTCAGAGAAGATTTTATCGGTCGCACCCAGGTTGCGGCTGATATAGCTGCCGGCGGCACGGCCTGAGTTGTGGCGCAGCTCAGAGTCGGTCATCAGCTTGTTGATGGTGGTCTCAAACGAGGCCTTGTCGGTGACTTCATAGCCACCGCCACACTGTATCAAGTCGGCTGCTTCCTTAAATTTATGGTGGTTGGGACCAAACATCACCGGAATGCCATAAACGGCAGCTTCGTTAATATTATGGATGCCTGTGCCGAATCCGCCGCCGATATAGGCCACGTCGGCATAGCGATACAGGCTGCTTAGCAGGCCGAATGAGTCGATAATAAGGGCTCTGCAACCGATGGGCATTTTGTCTGCCGAGGAGATCTCAGACAGCAATGCAGTGCCGATGCCCAGGCGATGCTTCAGCTTGATCAGGCGAGCTTCGTTGAACTCGTGGGGAGCAACGATCACACGCACTTCGGGATGGATCTGAGCCCACTGTATGTAGATATCTTCGTCGGGCTCCCAGCTGCTGCCCACCACGATGGTGAATGGCGAGTCTTGGCACAGCTTGTCGATTATCGGCATTTGGCGCACGGTGCCTTGAATATCGGCCACGCGATCAAAGCGGGTGTCGCCCGCCACGGTCACTTGATTCACGCCGATTCTGCGCAGCAATTGTGCCGAGGCTTCGTCCTGCACATAAATATGTGTGAACTGCCGCAGCATCTTCTTCCAAAATCCACCGAAGCGGCTGAAAAATCGCTGGCTCGGACGGAAAATAGCTGAAATGCTATAGGTGGGTATCCCGCGCTTGTGCAGCTGCTCAAGATAATTGGCCCAAAATTCATATTTCACGAAAATGGCCATTTTGGGCGCTGCGGCATCCAGAAATTCCGACACCGCCTTGGGCGTGTCGATTGGCAAGTAGGCCACAGTGTCCACCTTGTTATAGCCACGGCGCACACGATACCCCGACGGCGAGAAGAATGTTAGCAGTATCTTTAGCTCGGGACGCTCGCGGCGCAGTCGCTCAATGAGCGGACGGCCCTGCTCAAATTCGCCGAGCGATGCAGCGTGAATCCACACATCATAGCCCTCGGGCGCCAGTCGCTTGCGCTCGTTTGCGAGCGTGGCAAGTGTGGCCCGGCCGCCTGCGAGTAGGTCTCGCAGCTTGGCCGAGCGAACCGATGCAATCCTCACACCGGCTTTAAATAAATATATGCCAATGTTATACAGCGGGTTCATCAAGATGAATGCGCTCAATTGCGGCCTTGAGGCGAGCGATTGTCTCCTCCTTGCCTATAATTTCGGTTATTTCAAACATGTGTGGGCCTTTGCACTCACCTACAACTGCAAGGCGGAAAGCGTTCATTACATTGCCCATGTGGAGCTCGTTGCTCTTGATCCACTCCATCACTACCGGTTCGGCGGTAGCGGCCGAGAAATCGGGCAGATTTTGCAGCACACCAATCAGCTGCTGCATCAGCGCGGGTGTCTCAGCGCTCCAGCGCTTGCGCACATCCTTGGCTGCATATTCTGTGGGCGCCACAAAATAGAATCGAGCTTGGTCGATAAGGTCTTTTACAAAGTTGATACGACCTTTTACGGTGGCCACTGCGCGAGCAATGTATTCGTCTGAGAAATTGTTGGGGTTGATGCCGTTGGCGGTCATCACCGGCTTGAATAGCTCCACGAGGCGCTCGTCCGACGCAGCTTGCAGGTATGTGTGATTGAACCATTTGCCCTTTTCAAAGGCGAATTTTGCGCCTGAACGAGAGCAGTGTTCAAACGAGAATTTCTTGATAAGCTCGTCCATGCTCATCACCTCGGTGTCGTCGCCCGGGCTCCAGCCAAGCAGCGCCAGGAAGTTGACAACTGCCTCGGGCAGATAGCCGCTTTCGCGATAGCCCGACGAGATTTCGCCACTCTTCGGGTCGTGCCACTCCAAGGGGAACACGGGGAATCCAAGACGATCGCCGTCGCGCTTCGACAGCTTGCCTTTGCCGTCGGGCTTCAGCAGCAAGGGTAGATGCACAAATTGGGGTGCGGTATCGGCCCAGCCAAATGCCTCGTAGAGCAGCACGTGCAGCGGTGCGGAAGGCAGCCACTCCTCGCCGCGAATCACGTGCGACACCTCCATCAGGTGGTCGTCGACAATATTGGCAAGGTGGTAGGTGGGCAGATCGTCGGCGCTCTTGTAGAGCACTTTGTCGTCGAGAATATCACTCTTTATAACAACGCGTCCGCGCAGCAAGTCGTTCACTTCGACGTCGCGACCGGGCTCCACGAGGAATCTCACCACGTATTTGTTGCCGGCATCAATCAAGGCTTTCACCTCATCGGCTGCCATTGTGAGTGAGTTGCGCATCTGCATGCGGGTAGATGCGTCGTATTGGAAATTGGGGATTTCGTTGCGTTTTGCTTCGAGCTCTTCGGGGGTGTCGAATGCAATGTAGGCACGTCCGCGGTCTAAAAGCATCTTCACGTGCTCGCGGTAGATGTCGCGACGTTCGCTCTGCTTATATGGACCAAAGGGGCCGCCTTCGCGCACACCTTCGTCGATACCGATTCCCAGCCATGCCAGGGCTTCGTTAATATAGTCCTCGGCACCGGGCACAAAGCGTTGTGAGTCGGTGTCTTCAATACGCAGAATCATTGTGCCGCCGTGTTGGCGAGCGAAAAGATAGTTGAATAATGCGGTGCGCACACCTCCGATATGAAGGGGGCCGGTGGGCGATGGCGCAAATCTAACTCTTACGGGTCGAGACATAAATATGTGTTTCTAAATTACTTTCTATAAAAATATACTCGCGCAAAATTACAAAATTTTACGCGAGCAAGCAAAAGTAAAACTGTCAGAGTTGACTTAAAGTTGGCTTTCGGGGTCGAGATTTGCACTTTCGATGTCCTTGAAGTACTTGTAGGTTTGTACTTTCAATTCACCGCAAGCGTCTTCGTCGGCCACAATGATAGCCTTTTGGTGCAATTGAAGAGCTGAAATTGTCCACATTTGCGATACACCGCCTTCAACACCATGCTGCAAAGCGCGAGCCTTGTTGTGACCGTTGACAATCAACAGCACACTCTTGGCGGCCATGACAGTGCCAACGCCCACCGTGAGGGCTGTCTTGGGCACGAGGTCGATATTATTGTCGAAGAATCGGGAATTGGCGATGATTGTATCCTTGGTGAGGGTCTTCATGCGAGTGCGCGATGTGAGCGACGAGCCCGGCTCGTTGAATGCAATGTGACCGTCGGGGCCTACACCACCCATAAACAGGTCGATGCCGCCATAGGATGCGATCTTAGCCTCGTAGGCGGCACATTCTGCGATGGGGTCGGGGGCATTGCCGTTGAGAATGTTTACATTTTCAGGCAAGATGTCGATTTGGTTGAAAAAGTTGGTCCACATGAATGTGTAGTAGCTCTGCTCGTGGTCGCGAGGAATGCCGCAATATTCATCCATGTTGAAGGTGACAACGTGCTTGAAGGAAACCTTGCCGGCTTTGTTAAGCTTGATAAGTTCGCGATACATGCCCAGAGGCGAGCTACCGGTGGGGCAACCGAGCACAAACGGATGTTCTGCTGTGGGGTTGGCCTTGTTGATTTGAGCGGCTACATAATTGGCAGCCCAGCGAGACACTTGGTCGTAAGCCGGTTGGATTATCAGTCTCATATTTGATTATGTTTTTTTAGGTAATTTTTAGTGGTTTGCTGCAAAGGTAATCATTTCGGCGCTTACTACAAAAAGAAAAATTGCAGCTGCCGCCGAAATATCCGCTGCCGCTGAAATAAAATTTGTCCACCATATCATTTTGTAGGAAAAATTTGTTACTTTTGCAGTGGATTCAACCGGCAAAAGATAATAATTATGAACTCTTTACCTGAAAAATACGTAATCACCATCGGCCGATCCTTTGGCGCAGGTGGCCGATTCTTGGGCAAAATGATTGCCGATAAGCTCGGAATAGCCTACTACGATAAAGAATTGCTGTGTGAGGCTGCAAAGCACGCCGGCATGGATGCCGATATTTTCGAGAAAAATGATGAGCGTGCTCCCGGATTCTTGGCCGGCATTATGCCTATGAGCATGGGCTATAACCCCTTGGCGTGGTACACCGGCCCAAATAGCTCCAGCGGCGAGGCCGTTTATGGCGCCCAGTCTGAATTCATCCGCGCGATTGCCGATCGCGGCCCTTGCGTGATCGTTGGTCGCACTGCCGACTATATTTTACGCGACAATCCAAATGTGGTGAGCGTCTTTTTGCACGCCCCCGAGGAGGAATGTATCAAGCGCATTATGAGCCGCCATGATTGTGAAACCCACGACAAGGCCCGCAGCATTCTGCGCAAGACAAATCGCTTGCGTGCAGATTTCTATAATTTCTACACCGACCGCACTTGGGGTGATGCTAAATCCTATCATCTCACCTTGGACTCGTCCTCGCTCCCACCCGAGTCGATCGCAGATATTATCATTGAATATACAAAGGCATATCTATCTAATCTTGCAAAGTGAGAAATTTTTGCTAATTTTGCACACATTAAACCTTATAGCTTATGACCGAAGACCAACTCAAAAAGCTCAAGCAAGACCCGGACGGCTTGCTGACCTACGAGTATATAGCAAATCATATTGACTCATGCGACGACGACCTTGACGCCCTCGCTGACAATATAATCCGTGTGGACCTTTCAGGCCAATTTGCCGCCTCAACCGCACGCTATCTCAATGCAATTGATTCTCAAAAATATGGCGAAGTGGTGCGCCGATTAGTGGCCGCCGTTATTGATAAAGATCGCGAACATCGCTATCTCTCGGATATCCTTCAGGCTCTCTACGGCCAGGATTATGAATCCCGTGCTGCCGAGCTCTCGGCTTCCGACGATAATTTCCGCCGTATCTACAAACGTCTCTTCCCTAACCCCGAAAGCTTATGACACTGCTAACACGCCGGCTTGGCTTGGCAACTTTGCTTGCTGTCGTTTTTGGCCTGTGGAGCTGCGGCTCTGCCTCGGCCAAATCTGATGATGCTGCCGCCGATTCTACAAATACCGCTATGAACGCCGACTCTATTAACACTGACACAACCTCTGCCAAAGTGAAGGTCGAAACCTCGCTTGGCTCTTTCACTGTTTTGCTCTATGGCGACACCCCTCGCCACCGCGACAATTTCTTGAAACTCGCCAAGGAAGGCTACTACGACAGCGTGCTCTTCCACCGCGTTATCAATGAATTTATGGTCCAAACCGGCGACCCCGATTCTAAAAAGGCCGCTCCCGGACAGCGCCTCGGCGCCGGCGGCCCCGACTACACTCTCGAGGCCGAAATCAACTTCCCCAAGCATTTCCACAAGCGTGGTGCATTGGCAGCTGCTCGCCAAGGCGACCAAGTGAACCCCGAACGCCGCTCAAGCGGTTCGCAATTCTATATCGTGACAGGCCGCAAGGTGGCTGCCGCACAGCTCGATATGCTGCGCAACCAGCTGAAACAGCAACAGATGCAAGGCGTGTTTAACAGCCTGGCCGCTCCTCTGATGGATCGCGTGCGTCAAATGCAAATGGCAGGCGACCGCCAAGGCCTTCAGCAGCTGCAAGATTCTCTGATTGCTCAGGCTGAAAAGATTTGTGATGCCAATCCTGTCACCATTACTCCCGAAATGGAGCAAGCCTACACCACTGTGGGCGGCGCGCCTCACCTCGATGGCCAATACACCGTATTTGGCGAGGTGATTGAGGGCATGGATGTAATCGACAAGATTGAAAAGGTGGAAACCGACCAAGCCGACCGTCCCAAAGAGGACATTCGCATCATTTCGATGACTATTTTAAAGTGATAGATTTTAAAAGATATACCCTCGCCAACGGCCTAAGGGTTATTCACAACTACGATCCGTCGACGGCCATTGTGGCTGTCGACGTGCTCTATAATACAGGGGCACGTGATGAATCGCGCTCGCTCACCGGTATTGCTCATCTTTTTGAACATCTGATGTTTGGCGGCTCGGTGAATGTGGCCGACTATGACGGCGAGTTGGAAATGGCCGGCGGCGAAAACAATGCCTGGACATCCAACGACTTTACCAATTTCTACGACACTGTGCCTGCGGCCAACATTGAAACCGTGTTTCGGCTCGAAAGCGATCGTATGTTGGCTCTGAGCTTCAATCCTACATCGCTCGAGGTGCAACGCAGCGTAGTAATCGAGGAGTTTAAGCAGCAATGCCTCAACCGGCCTTACGGCGACCTCATGCATGGTTTGCGATCCATCCTTTATGCTCCCACACATCCCTATTCGTGGCCGGTAATCGGACTGGAACCCGCCCATATTGCCAAGGTTACGGGCGATGATGTGCGGCAGTGGTTTTATTCCCACTATGCGCCTAACAATGCGGTGCTGGCAATCTCAGGCAATTTGGATTATGATCGCGGCCGCCGTCTGGTAGAGAAATGGTTTGGCGACATTCCACGTCGCGACATCCCCGAACGCAATCTTGGCGATGCCGGTTTCCCCGTGGAAAATGTAGAAAAAACTATGCGCGGTGCCGTGCCGAATGCCACGGTAGTTGTGGCCATTCCTATGGATTCGTATGGCACACACGATTATCGCGTGGCCGATTGCATCACCGATATTTTGAGCGCCGGACGCTCCAGTCGTATGTATCGTAGGCTGATTGCCGACGGCGATGGCTCGCTGGTGGATGCCGATGCTTCAATTTCGGGTAGTGAAGGCCCCGGATTTGTAATGCTTAATGCTCGCTTGGCCGAGGCCGGCGACGATGCTGCCAACCATGCCGTGGATTTGATGCTTGGTCAGCTGCGTGAATTGGCGCAAGTCGGCAATGTAACAGAGTATGAACTTGAGCGCACACTTAATCGTTTTGAGTCTACTGTGGCTTTGCAAAATTTAGGCGCCCAAGCCAAGGCGCAAAATTTGGCCATGGCCGAGATGCATGGCGAGGATATAAATGATTCCGTGGCCTTGCAGCGCACCATCACCACCGCCGACATCGCTCGCGTGGCCGGTGATTTGCTCGCTCGCCCTTATGCACTATTGAAATACTTACCGAAATGAAACATTTGCGGCTCATAATATCGGCATTGATTGTCTGGTGTGGCGCGTTGGCGTCGGCCTGGCAGCCCGATGTGTTGGGCCAAGGCTTTGAAATGTGTCGGGTTCAGCAGCCCGACGATTATTCCGGCGCGGTGCAGTCTACAATCATCCGCTATGTGCCCGAATGTGCCGACTCGGTTGGCGTGCTCTACGTGCACGGCTACAACGACTATTTCTTTCAGCGCGAAATGGCCGAGCAGTTTGCCGCCCATTGCTATGCATTTTATGCGGTGGACTTGCGCAAATACGGGCGCTCGATTATGGATGGTCAACGGCCGTTTGAAGTGCGAAAAATTTCTGAATATTATGCAGATATTGATTCGGCTTTGTGCCGGATGCGCGCCGACGGCATAAAGAATATTGTGCTGATGGGCCATTCAACCGGAGGCCTAATCACGTCGGCTTATCTTGCTGAAACCGGAGTGCCGGCAGATATTAAGGCGCTGGTGCTCAATTCTCCCTTTCTCGATTGGAATCAGTCGAAATTTCAAGAAAAATTCTTGATACCGATGGTGCGCGGTGTCGGGAAGCTGTTGCCTCGCATCAACATTCCACAAGACGGCGATAGCGCCTATGCACATAGCTTGCTCAAGGATTTTGATGGTGAGTGGGACTACAACACAGATTGGAAGATGATTAATTCGCCGGCTGTCACATCGGCCTGGATTGGTGCAATCGACGCGGCACACAGCATTGTGCAGCACAACCCCGATTTGCAGTTGCCCATCTTGCTTATGCACTCCGACCGCTCATTCGGCAAGAATTCGCCGGCAAGCGACATCTCTTGCACGGATGCAGTGCTCGATGTCGATGATATTTCGCGCTATGGTCGCCAATTGGGCCCGGATGTCACCGAACTTACCGTGAAAGGCGGATTGCATGATTTGGTGCTGTCGGCTCCCGAGGTGCGCTATCCGCTGTATGAGTCGATTTTCGATTTTCTCTCGCGAGTGTGTCCCACACATTGATTATTGCTACACATTATATTATATAATAACAGAAAATCTCCAGATTATCTATGAACAAATCTCACATTATTTTAGGAGTGTCGATCTGTCTTGGATTGATGCTGCTCGGCGTCTTTATTAAGGGCGGATTTGAGAGCGTGGCTAATCGCGACCGCCAAGTGACAGTGCGCGGTTTGGCCGAGCGCGCCGTCGATGCCAATCAAGTGACATGGCCCATTGTCACCAAGGAAATCGGCAATGATTTGCCGTCGATCTACAACAACATTCAGTCGACCAACAGCCGAATCGAGAAATTCCTCACCGACAACGGCCTCACAGCCGACGACTATTCTATCAATGCACCTCAAGTGGAAGATTTGCAAGCGCGCAGCTATGTGGACAACACGGTCAAAGGTCGCTATCTGGTCACAAACGTTATTGTGGTGAACACCGACAAAGTGGCTCTCGTGAAAAATCTTATCAAAAAGCAGCCCGAACTGATGCGCGAAGGCATCGCGGTGGTGGCCGGCGATTATGGCTATGAGACCACCTACGACTACACCGCGCTCAACGAAATCAAGCCCACGATGATTGCCGAAGCCACTGCAGCAGCTCGTCAAGCCGCCGACCAATTTGCCGCCGACTCGCATAGCGAAATAGGAAAAATCATCACCGCCTCGCAAGGCCAATTTTCCATTGATAATCGCGACCAATACACTCCCGACAAGAAAATGGTGCGCGTAGTCACGTCGATTACCTACGAGCTCAAAAACTAAAATCCGGCATCGAATTGCACAAAATTGCGAGCTCGCTTTAAAGAATTTTTTCTTTAATTGTTGGAACGCAAGCGAATTTATGCTAATTTTGCATGGAATTGTGGCGGAAGCGCCGCCGCTAACCCTTTTGTGGACTAACAAGCAAATTCAAAATAATAACTAAATCCATCATCCCTATGTGGTTAACAAACTCATCTATAGGACGTAAGTTTATCATGGCCCTCACCGGCTGCTGCCTCGTCCTGTTTGTAACTTTTCACGTACTGATGAATGCAGTGGCCATGATTTGGCCTACAGCCTACAATCAAGTGTGCGAATTCTTGGGTGCCAATTGGTATGCCCTTATCGCATCTGCCGGCTTAGCCCTGCTTTTCATCATCCACATCATTTATGCAGTGTGGCTCACCATTCAAAACCGCGCCGCTCGCGGCAGCGACCGCTATGCTGTCACCTCACGCCCCAAACAGGTGGAATGGT
>CAZRCU010000078.1:3096-10299 GCA_964598685.1 uncultured Bacteroides sp. | reverse complement strand
TATGAAGACGCCGCCATCATCGTCTACTCGCACGACGAAGGCGACGACCTGGCGCGCCTGCTCCCGCAGCTCCTGGGCCAAGAATACCCCGCCCGATTCGAGGTGATTGTGGTCAACGAGGGCGACTCCCCCGACGTGGCCGACATCGTGAGCCACCTCCAGCTCACCCACCGCAACCTCTACCTCACATTCACCCCCGACGGCGCCCGCAACCTCAGCCGCAAAAAGCTCGCCATCACCCTCGGCATCAAGGCCACTCGCTACCCCGTGGCCGTCCTCACCTCGGCCGCCGTCAGCATCGACTCGCCCCGGTGGCTCATGCGCATGATGCAGCACTTTGCCCCCGACAGCCCCGTCGAGGTGGTAATCGGCTATGCTGCCCCCGCCCCATATGCCGACCAACACTGCGGCAAGCGCACCCGCTCTTTCGACTTCATCGCCGACGCCGTCGACTGGCTCGCCCCCGCGATTGCCCACCACCCCTGGCGCGGTATTGAATACAACCTTGCTTATCGTCGCGACCTCTTCTTCCGCAACAAAGGATTCTCGCGCCACCTCAACCTTCGCGATGGCGACGACGACATCTTCATCAGCGAAATCGCCAACGGCCAAAACACCGCCGTAGAGCTCAGCGATGAATCTGTCGTAGAGATCATCAACGGCAACCACCCCCGCACCGCCAACGACCGCTGGGCCCGTCGCCGCTTCACCTCGCGATTCATCTCCCATCGCCCTCGCCTGATGCCCGCGCTCGCCCGTTGGGCCTACCTCGCCTCGGGCCTCATGATCCTCGTGGCCGCTGCCCTCGAGCCCCTCAACACATTTGCCCTGGCCATCGCCGCCGGCGCCCTGCTGCTGTGGATGCTCGTCGCCGCAATCCCCTGGAGAATTGCACTCAACAATCTATTTGGACGACGACTGGCCACCACCCTGCCCTTCCTGGCCGCCACCCTACCACTGCGCCGCACCGCCCGCTCCGTCATGGCAGCCATCCGTCGCGAAAAACGCTACACCTGGGAATAATCCTACATATAATATATGTGTATATAAAACAACAGAATTTCGATTCCATCGAATCCCAACTCTAACCAAAAAAACAACAAAAAAACAACAATGGCACGTTCAACTTTTGATCCACTCGATCTCAACATTCTGCGACTGCTTAGCAGCAATGCCCGCCGACCCTACCTCGAAATCGCCCGCGAATGTGGCGTTTCCGGTGCGGCCATCCACCAGCGCATCCAGCGCCTCACCGCCAACGGCGTGATCAACGGCGCCGAATGTCTTATCAACCCCGCCGCCGTAGGCTATGAAACCTGCGCCTACGTGGGCATGTATCTCCGCGACCCTTCACAATTCAACTCCGTCGTCGAAGAGCTCGAAAAAATCCCCGAAGTGGTGGAATGCCACTTCACCACCGGCCAATACGACATCTTCATCAAGCTCTATGCTCGCAACAACGACCACCTGCTCCACATCCTGCAAGACCAAATCCAAGCTCTCGGCCTTGCTCGCACCGAAACACTCATCTCGTTCAAGCAAATTTTCAAGCGCCAGATGCCAATCGAGCCTACCGAAAAATAAGTGGCTGCGAGCCCTTGCCCTCTCGGCCATCCTGCTCTTAGCCGCCTCGGCATACGCTCGGGCTCCATTTGCCGCTAATTTCTCCGACTCCACGCTGCGCATCGACTATGTGCTCAGCGGCCAACGTGGCGGCCACCCCTCCGTGGCCATTCAGCAGCTTTATTCCTACGCCGGTTGGGGCGGACGCATCCACCGGCTCGACACCCTTGCCACTGAGGGCGCTGCAGACATCACACTCATAGCCCAAAACTCAGGCGACACCATCTACCGCTCGGGATTCTGCACCCTGTTTCAAGAATGGCTCGTCGGCGACGACTCCTCGGGCCCACGCGCCATGCAAGGCACTATCCTCGTGCCCTTCCCACGCCAAAAAGTTGTGGCTACAATCTCCCTGCGCGACAACTCGCGCCACACCATCGCACACGCCTCCACACAAATCGACCCCGCCGACATCCTTATCCGACACTCCGTCGGCCGATTTCCCTCCACCACCATCTTCTGCGGCGCCGAGCCCGACTCGGCCAAAATCAATGTGGCCATCCTCGCCGAAGGCTTCACCCAACCCGAAATGCCAAAATTCATCCAAGCCGCCATCGACGCCGTAGATGCTATCCTCGAGCATCAGCCATTTGCCGACCTCGCCGACCATTTCAACTTCGTCGCCTTCGAGACCCCCTCGGCCGACAGCGGCGTCTCAATCCCCCGCCTCGGCCGCTGGCGCTCCACCGCTTTCAGCTCCCACTTCTCCACGTTCTACTCCGACCGCTACCTCACCGCCCCCGACGTCCACCGCATCTACGATGCCATCGCCGGCTCGCGCTGCCAGCACATCATCATCCTGGCCAACTCCAACGAATACGGCGGCGGGGGTATCTACAACTTCTACACCATCTCGGCCACCGGCTGCAACAATTTCCGCCCCGTCATAGTCCACGAATTTGCCCACGCCCTCGTGGGCCTCGCCGACGAATATTTCTACGACACCCCCGACTATGCCGACTCCTCCTACCCCCTCGACGTCGAGCCCTGGGAGCCGAATATCACCACTCAAGTCGACTTCCAATCCAAATGGGCCGACCTCGTGGCCCGTGGCCAAGCCGACCTCATCCCCGGCGGAGGCTACCGCGCACAGGGCATCTGGCGCAGCGCCACCGACTGCCGCATGCGCTCAAATTCCTCACCCGACTTCTGCCCCGCCTGCACCCGTGCAATCATCCGCACCATCCACTTCCTCACCGACTAATTCCCCACATTACAGATATTTAACAATTTTTCGATAGGGCGATTGTCACATTCGCCCTATTTTTGCGTCTTATAAGCAGCTAACTAATCATCACAAATCCATAATGTCAATTCGCGCTATTTTCTTGCCTGCTATGCTTTGTGCAGCTCTCTCCTGCGCCGCCTACAGCCTCACCGCCACCGCCGTCGACTCAATCGGCGAGCCCATCCCATATATCACCTTCCGCATATTCACCGCTCAATCCGACTCGCTCGTGGCCTCCGACGTAGCCACCGACGCCGGCCTGATTCAAGCCACACTCCCCGCGCCCGATTCCTATCGCCTGACGCTCTCCTACGTGGGATTGGCCGACACCGACACCACATTTGCCGTCACCCCCGACGCCCCCGATGCCATCCTGGGCCAAATCGCCGTGGCCGAGGCCTCCGAGATGCTTCAAGGCGTCACCGTCACCGCCCAGCGCCCCATCGTAATCCGCAAAATCGACCGCCTGCAATACGACGTCCTGGCCGACCCCGCCGTCGCCACATCCTCGGTGCAGGAAATCCTGCGCAAAGTGCCAATGGTTTCCGTCGACTATGAAGGCAACATCAAGGTCAACGGCTCCTCCGACTTCAAAATCTACAAAAACGGCCGCCCCAACAACTCGCTCTCGCGCAACGCCAAAGACATCTTTGCCGCCATGCCCGCATCCTCGATCAAGCGCATCGAGGTGATCACCGACCCGGGCGCGCAATTCGACGCCGAGGGCACATCCACCATCCTCAACATCGTCACCAACAGCTCCACCGCCATCAAAGGCGTCACCGGTTCGGCCTCTCTACGCTACCTCACCACCGACCACACATTCCAGCCCGGCCTCTACCTCACCTCTGAAATCGACAAGGTCACTTTCACCATCAACGGCGGCTACAGCCGCATCAACAACTCGCGCAACCGCTATAACAACGTCTCCGACTTCACCTATGCCGACGGCACCTCGCGCATCTCCGACGCCTCATCTGCCGTCAAAGGCGACTTCACATATTTCGGCGGCGAATTTTCCTACCAGCCCGACACCCTCAACCTCCTCTCTGCCGAGGCCACCGGCTACTACTACAACGTCAACCTCCACTCCAACACCACCAACACCAACCTCGACCCCCTCGGCGCCATCATCGGCTCCTACTCCGCCATCACCCTCTCCCCTAAAACCGCCTACGTCGACGTCGACGCCAACATCAACTATGAGCACCGCACCCACCGCCCCGACGAGGTCTACACCCTCTCCTATATGCTCTCCCACACCAACCAGGACAACGAAAGCCAAGAACAATACTCCGACCTCTCCGGCACCTACGCCGCTATCCCCTACTCCGGCATAAATTCCGACTACGCCATGCGATTCTACGAGCACACCATCCAGGCCGACTACGCCCGACAGCTCGGCATCCACTCGCTCGACGTAGGCCTCAAAGGCATCGCACGCATCAACCGCTCAAACAACATCTTCGACTACATCGACTATCAAACCACCGGCACCAAATTCCGCCACAACACCGACATCGCCGCCGCCTACGCCCAATACGCCGTCAAAATCGGCCGCGTCAACTTCCGCGCCGGCCTCCGCTACGAATACTCCTACCTCAAAGCATCCTACCCCGACGGCGACCAGCTCCCCTTCTCGGCCCACTTCAACGACTTCGCCCCATCCGCCGGCCTCAACTATCAAATCAACGACGCCAACAGCCTCTCGGCCAACTTCAACACCAACATTCAGCGCCCCGGCATCGCATATCTCAACCCCGCCGTCACCGAATCCCCCACCACCGTATCCTACGGCAACGCCGACCTCAGCAGCGCCGTCATCCGCTCACTGCGCCTCAACTACTCGCTCTACAAACCCCGATTCAACCTCCAGCTCACCGCCGCCTACTCATTCAGCAACGACGGCATCACCACCCTCCAATTCACCGACGACGCCAACCGCATCGTCTCCACCTACGACAACATCGGCCGCTATCGCAACGCCCGACTCTCAGCCTACGGCCGCTGGACGCCCTCGTCCAAAACATCTATCAGCTGCAACACCGCCGTCGCCTACACCGACCGCTCCATTCAGCTCTACGGCATCAACCGCTGGGACTGCAATTTCCACCTCGTCGTCTCTCAACAGCTACCCCTCAAATTCAACGTCGAAGCCTTCTACTACTTCTCAAGCGGCAGCGCATACAACGTCTATTGCTACGACAAAAACAACTTCTTCAAGCATCAATGGCACAACATCGCCCTCAACCGTAAATTCCTCAAGCAAGACCGCCTCAGCGTCACACTCAACTTCATCAACCCCTTCGGCCCGCGCCACCGCAGCTCCACCATCCACTATGTGCAAGGCGACTACACCGGCACATCCACCAGCCGCTACTACAACCAATTCGGATGCCTAATCGCCGTCGGCTACCGCTTTGGCAGCCTCAACGCCTTCGTCAAAAAAACCGACCACTCAATCACCAACGACGACCTCCAAGGCCGCAAACAATAGCAATCCTCCCCCAAATCCTCCAAATCCTCCAAATATTCCTTCATATTCTCCCCAATTTTCCCTACCTTTGCAAAAATTCCCTACTACCCTATGAAAAACTCCCTCCGCTCGCTCTGCCTCGCGGCCCTGCTATTCATCCCCACTCTCGCCCGCCCCGACGGCTGGCCTTCTCACTATCAAGGCGTTATGCTGCAAGGTTTCTATTGGGACTCTTTCGACGACACCCAATGGACCAACCTCGAATCACAAGCCGACGAGCTCGCACAATTCTTCAAACTAATCTGGATCCCCAACCCCGCCAAGTCGGCCAACGACCCAAGCATGGGCTACGACCCCGTCTACTGGTTCTCCCACTACGACTCCTCATTCGGCACCGAGCAAGAGCTCCGCTCAATGATCGCCACATTTAAAACCTACGACGTCGGAATCCTCTCCGACGTTATCCTCAACCACCGCTGCGGAGTCTCCAACTGGACCGACTTCCCCGCCGAAACATGGCAAGGCGTCACATATCAGCTCGGCCCCGAGCACATCTGCTGCGACGACGAAGTAAAAGACCAAGCCGGCCAAGCCACACCCACCGGACGTGAAGACACCGGCGAAGGCAACTCCGCCGCTCGCGACCTCGACCACCACAGCACTACTGTTCAGGAAAACTGCAAAGCCTACTGCCAATTCCTCATCCAAGACCTCGGCGTTGCCGGTTTCCGCCTCGACGAAGTGAAAGGCTACGCCGGTTGGGCCACTAAGCTCTACAACGACGCCTCAAAGCCCAAATTCTCTGTCGGCGAATACTTCGACGGCAGCTACGACGCCTGCGCCGCTTGGATCGAATCCACCGAAAAAACCTCCGCCGCATTCGACTTCCCCTTCAAATTCGTCTGCAACGACGCCTTCAACAACGGCGACATGACCAAACTCGTGTGGAACGCCAACTACACCACCCCACAGCCCGCCGGACTTATCCACTGGTGGTATCCTCAATATGCCGTCACTTTCCTCGACAACCACGACACCTATCGCGACAGCTGGAACCGACTAAACACCGACGTAATGGCCGCCCACGCTTTCATGCTCTGCTCCCCCGGCACACCCTGCGTATTCCTCCCCCACTGGCAGCGCCACAAAGCCCGAATCCAGCGCCTTATCCAAATCCGCAACGCCGTAGGCATTAACAATCAAAGCGCCGTCACCGTCCTCAAATCATCCACCGACTGCTACATGGCCGAAGTCACCGGCACCAAAGGAAAACTCGTAGTCAAAGTAGGCTCCGCATGGGACTCGCCCGACGGATACAGCAACAGCCAAATCGTGGCCAACGGCGAAAACTACTGCGTATGGACCGCCGTCGCTATCCCCTCGCTCGACGACTACATCCAAATGCCCGACCACTTCTACATCCTCGGCAGCGTCAACGGCAACTCCTGGGACCCCGCCACAGGCGTCGAAATGACCCCCGATGGCCACAAATTCACTGCCGACGTTGCAATCTCTGGCCACTTCTCTTTCTCTAAGACACTCGCCGACTCATGGTCCACCCTCAACACCGTCGGCAACCGCTTCGGCGCCGCAGCCACTACCACCCTCACCGCCGACACCCCCGCCGACGCATCCACCTCCGGCGAACCGAAATCATTCACCATCACCCCGGGCGACTACACCATCACCTACGACTGGATCACAAAAACCGTCACCGCCACCCCCACCACGATAGCCGCAATCCAACTCCCCGACGCCGATGCCGACGACCCCGTCGACTACTACACCCTCACCGGCATCCACCTCACCACACCACCCACCACCCCCGGCATCTACCTCCGCCACCAATCCCACCAATTCACCAAAATCCTCATCC
>CAZRCU010000078.1:0-2996 GCA_964598685.1 uncultured Bacteroides sp. | reverse complement strand
TTTTTAACATTCCCCTCCCCAAATATTTTACAAAATTTAGTAACTTTGCCATCAGCTACTTCCTATGACACGAATCTACTCTACGAACTAAAAACTACTATAATACTAACTATAATCCAACCTACGTATGAAGCGATTTTTACTCCTCCTCTCGATTATCGCAATGGGAGTATTCTGTACTTCCGCCAGCACAGCTGTTTTCTATGCTTCGGGGTCCACAGACTATCCATCCGACGCCGACGCTATCACTGAAATCAAAAATTCAGCCACCTCAAATGTACTTCTCGGCGAATCCTTCACAAATGATGTCGGCACCATTACATTTTCCAAAGGCACCTCTACCACCGACACCTTCGTCACAGGCAACCAAGTTCGTTGGTATGCAAACGCCGTAATCACCTTCGCCCCTGCCGAAAATGTCACTATTAAACAGATAATGTTTAAAGTAACCGGAAGTTCATATGCAGTATCTACCACCCCATCAGCAGGTACAACCGCCTACAGCACATCTGATCTTACTATCACCTGGACAGGCTCAAGCGAAGAATCTTTCACCATTAAAACAACAAAACAAGTTCGCTTCACATACATCGAAATAACCTACACCAAGGCCGACGCCAGCCAAAAGAACGCCGACATTTCATTCAGCGATGCTACTGCCACTGCTGAGCTCGGCCAAGCTTTCACCGCCCCCACCTTCAACAACCCCAACAACCTCGCCGTCACATTCTCAAGCGACGACACCGACGTTGCATCTGTCGATAGCGCCACCGGCGAAGTCACCGTCAAAGCAGCCGGCACCACCACTATCAAGGCCCACAGCGACGCCACCACCGAATTCCGCGAAGGAAATGCCTCATACACCCTCTCTGTAATCGACCCCAGCCTTAGCTGGAGCCTCGTCACAGATGCCGGCTCGCTCGGCCAAGGCGACAAAATTATCATTATCAACCAAGACGAAGCCAAGGCAATCAGCACCGAATCCAATACCGACAACCGAAAAATCACCGACGTAACTCTCACCTCCGACAAATCCCAAGTGATTAATCCTTCCGACAAAGTTATGGTATTTGAAGTTGGCGGCACCACCGACGCTTGGACTTTCAAAACCACCAACTATCAAGGCACCGACGGCTATCTCGGCACAAATAATGGCAGCTCAGGTAAGAAGAACTATGCAAAAATCTTCTCCACATACAGCTCCGACTACTGCGACGCCAAGGTAAACATTAATTCCACAACCGGTGTTGCTTCTATCGTATTCCCCGGCAGCCGTGGCACTCTCCGCTTTAACTCTAATTTGTTTAGCTGCTACGCATCTACCACAACCGGCACCGACGTATATATCTATCGCTACGCCTATGGCACTCAGCTGCCCGCCCCGGGCCTTTCTTTCGACGTTGAAACCGTCAAGGTCAACAGCAACGAATCCGTAACCGCCCCCACCCTCAACAACCCCAACAACCTTGAGGTAACATACAGCAGCACCAATACCGAGCTCGCCACAGTCGATGCCACCACCGGCGCTGTAACTCTTGTAAAAGACGCCTATGGCGAATGTAGCATCATAGCCGCCTTTGCCGGCAACGACCAATTCACTCGCGGCTCCGCTAAATACACCCTCATCGTTAGCCCCACCGCCACATCTGTCGCCGACTTCATCACCAAGGGCGCCGCTTCCTCCACCATGGAAATGGCCATTACATTCCCCCTCACCGTGGCACACTGCGACGGCTCCAGCCGCGTTTGGGCCACCGACGGCACCGATTGGATTCTAATCTACAAATACTCAATCGGCTCATTCAAGAAAGGCGACGTTATCCCCTCCGGATGGTCGGCCACCTACAGCAACTACAACGGAATTCATGAAATAGTTCCCGTCGACGCAGTCCCCGCAGCTACATCAACAGCCGACATCACCATCGCCACTGCCAATGCCGCTGACATCACCAACGACGACGTCAACAAGGTGCTCTTGCTTGAAAACATCACCTTCTCTGCCGCTACAGCCGAAACCGGCGCATTCACCGGCGTCGACGCACAAGGCAACACCGTATCATTCTACAACGGCCTCAAACTTGCCTCTGTAGCAGCCGGCACCTACAACGTCGAAATCGCTGTCTCCATCAATGCAAGCAAACCGTCGCTCTATCCAATATCTTTCACCGCCGTTCCCGCAATCGCCCTTGGCAACTATGCATTCACAGCCAAGCCCTACGTCCTCGGCGACGAGACAGTCAACGACCTCACCCTCACAATCGACAGCTTTGTCGACAACGTTAAGCGCGGCAACGATGCCACCTACCAACTCGTAATGACCGCCGACCAAGCCTCGCAAGTGATCGCCACCTGCGACGCCGCCACTAAAGCCCTCGTTGCCGAGCACCTCGCCTACAACAAAGACGCTACCTACGCCATCAACGTAGTCGACGGCGACAACACCACCGCCTACGACCTCGACATCACCAGCCCATACATCAACCTCTGGCTCGCCGACTTCACAGACAACGCCACCCTCAACTACGTCAACGACGCTGCAACCTCCAATGTTGACGCCTACATCGAAATCGCATTCGCATCCGTAGCCGTCGCCGAAGAAGAAGCACTGATCAACAGCCTCATCTTCACCCCCTACGTATCATGCCCCGACTTTGAAAACGCCACACTCCAAGCAGTCGACGGCAAAAAACTCACCTACAACGTTGTAGTTCCCGCATTCCTCACCAACATCCCCGTTGAAAACGGCGCCCTCAAGCTCACAGCCGACGACTTCATCGGACACGAAGGCGTAGGCGGCAACATCTACTGCGGCTACAAATTCCTCACCGTAGTCAACGACGAATACGTAGCAAATGAGACACTCTTCAACGGCGACGACGAAGGCTTCAAATTCTTTGAGACACTCAACGCCTCAACACCCACCAACGGTGTATCAGGCATAGCCGACACCTCCACCGCCCATATTGCGGAGCAAGAAGAACCAGAGGAGTATAATA
>CAZRCU010000077.1:0-10400 GCA_964598685.1 uncultured Bacteroides sp. | reverse complement strand
CTGCGTTAGTATATCAGCTTGTTACAACAGGCAGATATTACTTTTTGTCGCGTCCTCGCCGTTTTGGTAAGAGTATGCTCCTGTCAACGCTTCACGCCTACTTTTCCGGCAAGAAAGAGCTTTTTAAAGGCCTCGCCATTGAAAGTCTTGAGAAGGATTGGATTGAATATCCGGTGCTCCATCTCGATTTAAACACCGGCGAATACAAAACGGAAGATGACTTAAGAAATAAGCTATCAGCTAACCTCAGTCTGTGGGAAAACCGGTATGGTAAGGGCGATTATGAGATCCCTTTAGGTGATAGGTTTGAGGGCGTAATACGTCGTGCCTGTGAAAAGACCGGGCAACGTGTTGTAATACTTGTTGATGAATACGACAAGCCCTTGCTTCAAGCAATTGATAATGAGAAGTTGCAAAGCTCCTATCGTTCCATCTTGAAGGGCTTTTATGGAGCGCTCAAAAGCATGGATGGATGCATCAAATTCGCATTTTTGACAGGTGTAACAAAATTCAGTAAAGTTAGTATATTCAGCGACCTCAACAATCTCAGAGTTATCTCTTTCCGTAAAGAATATAGCACAATTTGTGGCATAACCGATGAAGAAATCGACAATGTGCTTAATCCTTATGTAGAGAGGTTAGCGAAAAATAACGATATGAGTATAACGAAAGTGCGAGAGGAACTACGTATCCGCTACGATGGATACCACTTTAGCCTATCTGCGCCGGCAGTATATAATCCATTTAGTCTTTTGAACACATTTGCTAATAATGAGTTTGATAATTATTGGTTTGAAACAGGCACACCTTCATATCTTGTTGCACTTTTAAAGAAACACCATTACAAATTAGAAAAGCTGGATTCTGTGATGGTCGATTCAGATACACTTGCAACAATAGATCCCGAGTCTAAAGACCCGATACCAGTAATATACCAAAGCGGTTATTTGACAATTAAAGGTTATGATCCTATATATGAGTTGTATCGTCTTGGCATTCCAAATAAAGAGGTAGAGGTTGGCTTTTATAAATACTTACTACCAAATTACGCTTCGATTGACAAATCGCAATCAGTATTTTATATTGCCAACTTCGTGGAGGAGATTAAGGCCGGCAAGGTTGATGACTTCTTCAAGCGTCTGTCATCGCTGTTTGCCGATACGCCATACGAATTGGTGAAAGACCTTGAAAACCACTATCAAAATGTGCTATTCATCGTCACCAAGCTTATGGGCTTATATGTCAAGGCTGAGTATCACACCTCGGAAGGGCGAATCGACTTGGTGCTGCAAACCGATGCCTACACCTATGTGATGGAGTTCAAGCTCAATGGCACTGCCGAAGAAGCCTTGCAGCAAATCAACGACAAAAGCTACGATTTGCCTTTTGCTGTCGACAATCGCAAGCTCGTGAAAATTGGCGTAAACTTCTCCTCTAAGACGCGCAATATTGAGCGTTGGGTCATCGAATAAATTATCTATCAGATGTGATTATGGCAACGGGAAAAGAATTTGGCATCGTTTACGTCTTAACTAATCAGGCCATGCCGGGTTTAGTCAAGATTGGCAAGACTACTCGCAAAGACATAGAAGCTCGCATGAAAGAGCTTTACACTACCGGAGTCCCCGTCCCTTTTGAATGTGCATACGCCTGCCTTGTAAATTCCAAAGATTGCGAGAAAATTGAGAAAGCTCTACACAAAGCATTCGAATCAAATCGTATAAATTCAAATCGAGAGTTCTTCTCAATTAAGCCGGAGCAGGCTATTGCAATTCTCGCGTTATTCAACAAGGGCGATGTTACCGAGCAAGTAAACGAAGAAATTGACAACGACCTCGATGTCAATGATAAGATTGCTAAAGATAAAGCCCAAAAGCACCGTCCGCCACTCAATTTCTTCGAAATGGGGCTACATAAAGGCGATATTCTGACATACGACGACAACGAATCTATAACCGTTGAAATAGTTGCCGATAAGAAAGTGAAATACAACGACGAAGTGCTGTCACTCACCGCTGTAACAACTCTTTTGCGTAAGTCGACTTATAATGTGCAGCCCACTCCACATTGGAGTTTTGAAGGAAAATCGCTCACCGACATCTACAACGAGACCTACCCACCAACCGACGAGGAATAATGTAGATCGCGCGCAATTTGCTTTTCGCGGAAATTATGGCTAATTTTGCGGAGTTTTTCACTCTCGCACATGATTCAATATATTCTCACCAAATCCAGCCGCTTTTCTGTGGCCGAATTAGCTCAAATGGCAATCGAGGCCGGTTGCCAATGGATCAACCTCTCGCTGGACGACAGCGACGACGATATCAAGGCCGACATCGTCCCCGACGTGATTCAAATGTGCCGCGAGGCCGGTGTGATTCTCACTATCGACGACCATTTCGACCTTGCCCGAGAAATTGGGTTACATGGCGTAAGAGTGCATGCCGGACCGTCGACCCCGTCGCCTGCCGAGCTGCGTGAAAAGCTCGGGCCGGAAGCTATGATCGGCTATGTAACCCCCGACCCCACTGCTATTCCGGCTATGATTGCCGCCGACATCGACTACGCCGCCACTCCGGCCAACTTCGATGCCGCAGCTCGCGCCAAATTCATTGAGACTGTAAACGCCTCGGGCTATATGCTGCCTGTGGTGGCCACCGGCAATTTTTCAGCCGCCGAGCTTGCCGATGTGCTGAAAGCCGGATTTAATGGCGTAGCTGTGTCGCACGCTGTGACAGGCGCTCCTGATCCGGTGGTAGCAATGCAAGCATTGATTGCCGCCCTACCCCAATAATGCAATGAAGCTCAACCGCCACTCACTGTTGCTGCGCGCCATCTTGCCGGCCCTGATTGGCGTGGCGGTGGTTGTATGGCTATTTATCGACGATTTCAACGCCGAGGCTTGGCTAAGGCTGAATTTTTCGTGGCACACAGTGGCTGCATTGGCGCTGTGTCTGGTGTTTGTGGCCGGACGAGATTTTGGACTCACATGGCGATTCCACACGATTGCCGACGGCTCGATTTCGTGGCGCCGCGCCTTGCGCGTCGACATAATGTGTGCCTTCACGTCGGCCATCACGCCCTCTGCTGTGGGCGGCAGCGCCCTCGCCGTGTTTTATCTCAACCGCGAGGGGCTCAGCGTAGGGCGAGCGACGGCGCTAACCCTTACCACGCTATTCCTGGACGAATTATTTTTTGTGGTGTTTTGCCCGATACTTGTGACCGTGTTGCCGCTTAGCGAGCTATTTGGCAGCCACAGCGCCTTGCTTCAAAGCATCGAAGTGATATTTTGGGTGGTCTATGTGGGCATAGTGCTATACACAATCCTATTGTTTGTAGGCATTATTGCGCGTCCGGTCTTGCTCGAAAAGGCCGTCGTGGGGCTATTTCGCATTAAGGGCCTACGGCGCTGGAAGCATCACGCACAAAGCATGATGGCCAACCTGCGCACCACCTCTGAATGGATCAAGGGCCGAAACAAGCGATGGTGGCTCAATGTGTTTGGAGCCACCACCGTGTCATGGTTTTCGCGTTATTTTGTGGTGAATGCGCTATTCTGGGGCTTTGTGCCCGACGCATCCGGTTTGCTGGTGTTTGGCCGGCAATTTGTGGTGTGGGTAGTGCTGATGATTAGCCCCACCCCGGGCGGCAGCGGCGTCAGCGAATGGCTTTTCACCAACTACTACGGCGACTTGATCGGCGATTTATCGGTGGCGCTGGTAATTGCCACGATATGGCGATTAGTATCATACTACATCTACCTGCTATCGGGCGCGATAATGGCGCCAACCTATTTCACCGGCAATAAAAATTAGCGTGCGATCTTGATTGCCGTGGTGCCAAGGCGGGCCACATATAATCCCGCAGGCAGATTTGTCAGCGACACACGTCCGAAATCAATCGGCAAGCAGGACAGGCGCGCGCCTGAAATCGAATAAATTTCAACATTGCCAACTGCACCACCGTCCACACTAATCGAATTGTCTACTCTATCATATCGCATTGAGATTTGCGAAGGCTGCACGGCTATATCATCTACCGACACACATCCTCTGGCCCAATAGCGCAGTTCATAAGCCTCATGCTCTGTAATATAGCCATTATCTACAAAGTAGTCGGTGACAGCACCATGTAAATTTTCAACTTGCGAAATATCGCTCACGCCAAGCATTTTTTGGAGTGAATATTGCAGCAAGTGATAGTCGCGAAATTCCTGAATACCCATGCGATTAGTGAGCTGATAATCTGCGGCTATCTCCTGCCACGTTGCACCGCACATAGCGGCAATAATGGCGCAAAATGTGCCGGTGCGGTCGGTGCCAAGGCGGCAGTGGATAAGCGACGGAACGTGGCCGGAACCCAAGAATTGCACGATTTCCTTAACCCAAAGGCCAAATTGCTCGTTATCCGAGTTGTAGTAGACGGCATTATACGACGGCACAGTGCTGCCGGCTCCCACATACAGCACGTCACCTTTGTCGATAATCTTCTGATAATATTCCGGAATCGTCTCGGTGTATTTTGTTCCGCCAATAGTGTAGGATTTCAGATTCGACGACTCATCCTCAGAGAGGCACACATCAGCGAGAATATTGTTGGCCACGGCCAATTCGGTTACATATTGCAAGCGCACCGGCTCAGTGGCATTGCTAGTCTTGGAGAATTTGTAAGGGTGGTAGGAGCGAAACACTTCTACTGTGCCGGGCACCAATCGGAAATTTGAAATTTCTTGTTGGCCGACTTCGGTGGTGAGATCAAAATCGCTCACCTTTTTCAGCACGTTGGCCGTCTTGCTATTGGCCTTAATGGTCTCAAAATCGTCGTCGTTAAACACCACGATATTATTTTTATCACCGTTTAGGAAGATATATCCCTCGGGGATAAATGATTTTGAGCCGCCACTCAGATAATTTGAACCGTTTGATACAAACTTAAATTCCGGTTGACCGCTATTGCCCGGGATTTTCACTGATTCATACGGCACGGTGACATACCACACATCGCCATCCGAATCATAAGTCATCGCATAATTCGAATTAGATTTCCACGAATTAAACGAGCCGCGCACCTCGAGCTTGGTGATGCCCGACACCTTCCACAAATTATTGTCAAAGATAAAAGTGACTGTCTGCTCATCGGCATTATCCGAGAAGCATTTCGCACGGTCTTCGGCCGACGGGTTATATGCCACGGCCGTAAACGCCGACATGCCGAATAGAGCACAAATTAGAGAGGTAGAAATTTTCATGCTACAGATTTTTAAGAATTTATCGCAAAAATAACGTTTTTCTTAATTAATTCAAAATAAATATCACCCCTTTATTTTTTGGGGCACGCAGAATTTTCGTTAACTTCGCGTTATGAATATCTCTCGCAAAATATCAATGCTGATTGTGGCCGTGCTTATGGCTTTAGGCACATTCGCACAATCACGTGTGTTTCTCCTAAATATCGACGACGAAATCGACGCCACCGCATGGCGCTACACTCGCCGCGCCATCAGCGAAATGCAGCAGGCTCAGCCGCCCTACGATTTAATGCTGATCAGGCTCAACACCTACGGCGGCGCCGTGGATATGGCCGACTCGATTCGCACCGCTTTGCTGAATCAATCGCTGCCCACAGTGGCCTTTATCGACCATAATGCAGCATCGGCCGGCGCACTTATCGCGCTGGCGTGCGACTCGGTGTACATGTCGCCCGGAGCCTCGATGGGCGCTGCCACCGTGGTCGACGGCCAAGGCCAACCAATGCCGCCAAAATATCAAAGCTATTGGGGCTCGATTATGCGCTCCACGGCAATGGCTCATGGCAAGGTGGTGGCCGAGGGCGACTCTGTGGCCCGCTGGCGCCGCAATCCCGACCTTGCCGTAAAAATGGTAAACCCAGAGCTCGCCATATCATTCACACCATCTGAAGCTGTGGACAGCGGCATGGCCGACGGCATCGCTGCCAACATCGACAATGTGCTGTCTCAGCTCAACATCAGCCACCCGCAAATCACCACCTTCACCCCTACTCTCACCGATAAGATTCTGGGCTTTTTGGGCTCTACGGGCGTCAGGGCATTTCTTGTAATGCTAATCATCGGCGGGCTCTACATTGAAATGCGCACCGCCGGCATAGGATTTGCCGGAGCCATAGCCACCGTGGCCACAGCGCTCTATTTCTTGCCCATGATTGTGAGCGGTGCATTGGCCCCATGGGTAGTAATTTTGTTTATTTTGGGCATTGTGCTTCTTGCCCTCGAGATATTTGTAATTCCGGGATTCGGCGTGGCAGGCGTCAGCGGCATATTTGCCGTGATTGCATCGCTTGTTGGCGCCATGCTCCACACCGACTCGATTGGCGGAATCGACTGGAGCGGTTTGCGCCACGCCATGTGTGTGGTGGGCATGGGCATTGGAATGGCCATTCTTGTTGTGGTATTTCTGGTGTCGCGCTTCGGGCCTAAATGGCTCCACGAAATCTCATCGCTCACCAAAGAGCAAAGCCTCGACGAGGGCTACATTGGCGTGGACATGGGTGCATCTGCCCTCATTGGCCAATCCGGCCTCGCCGCCACCGACCTCCGTCCCTCGGGCAAGGTGGAAATTGATGGACAACGACTCGACGCCACATCCACCGGCGCATTTATCGCTGCCGGCACATCGGTGAAAGTGGTGAAATACGAAGCCGCCCAAATCTATGTAGAACCTAAGGGCTTCGAGCCCTCATCAACTGAAATTTCATGAAATTTATTGGTATTATCCCTGCCAGATATGCGTCGACACGCTTTCCGGGCAAGCCTCTGGCCATGATTGGCTCGCAAACTATGATTGAACGTGTGTATCGCCGTGCATGCCTCGCCCTCGACGAGGTGGTTGTAGCCACCGACGACGAGCGCATCGCCTCCACCGTGGCCAATTTTGGCGGTCGAGCAATCATGACCTCGCCCAACCATCAGAGCGGCACAGATCGCTGCTACGAAGCCTATTGTCTGAGCGGTAGCCAAGCCGACGCCGTAATCAACATTCAAGGCGACGAGCCATTTATCGACCCCAAACAAATCAATCAGCTCAAGGAATCGCTCGAAGCCGGCGCCCCTATTGCCACTTTAATTCGCAAATTCGACCCAGCCATGGGATTTGAAGCGCTCTTCGACTCCAACACTCCCAAGGTGGTGACCGACGCCCAAGGCCATGCCCTATATTTCTCGCGCAGCATCATCCCCTATGTGCGCACCGTGAAATACACCGAATGGCTCGACACCGCCACATTCTACACCCACGTGGGCCTCTATGGCTATCGCGCCGAGGTGCTGGCCGAATTGGTCAAAATGCCACGTTCACCACTGGAAATTGCCGAATCACTCGAGCAATTGCGATGGCTGCAAGGCGGCTACCAAATCCAAACATCCGTCACCGATTGCCCCACTATCGGAATCGACACTCCCGAAGATTTAGCACGCGCAATCGAGTCGATTAAAGAATCATGAGCACACTCGACCGCACCACGCCGCCCCCCGTGGCGGCTATCACCGACATCTCAATCTCGCCCGAGCGCATCATCACTCTTTCCAACGGCATCCGGCTGCACATCGTGGAAATGGGCGAACAGTCCTTGTCACGCCTCTCACTAGTGTGGGACGGCGGCTCGCTCGAAATGCCAAGCCCCATCCTAAGCGCCATAATGTTGGAATGCATCAAGGAGGGCACCGCCGGCATGGAAGGCGCCGAAATCGCCGACTGCCTCGACTTCAACGGCGCCCGCCTGTCCACCAGAGCATCCGAGCACCACAGCGGCATGGACTTGCTGTCGCTCAACAGCCGATTTGAGCGCGTGCTGCCCACATTGCGCAGCATCATCACCGAGCCCACATTTGCCGACAAAGCAATTGACATGCTGCGCCAACGCTTTGCCACAATGCGCGCCGTGCAGCTATCGCGTGTGGCTGTATTAGCCTCTAACGCCTCGCTCGCCGCCATCACAGGCCCCAACCATCCCGCAAGCCACATCGTGCAGCCCGACGAGATTATGGCCCTATCTCGACAAGACATCGTCAACTGCTACAATGCAATCATCGGCGGTGGCCACATCCACGCCTATCTGGCCGGCGCCCCCGATGCCACGCTCATCGCTCAGGTCAAAGACTTTTTGGAAAGCCTGCCGGCCGCTTCCGGCGATTCGATTATCAAATTGACTCCCTACGCGCCGCTCGAGCCTCGCCGTATCAACATCGCCAAAGACGACGCACAGCAGACGGCCGTGTCGATGGTGCTCCCATCAATCATGCGCAACCACCCCGACTACATCGACCTGCGCATCGCAATCATGGCGCTTGGCGGATATTTCGGCAGCCGCCTAATGAGCAACATCCGCGAGGAAAAGGGCCTCACATATGGCATCAGCGCTTCGCTTTGCGGCAACTATGAAGGCGCCTACGTTGAAATCGACGCGCAGTGCGACGCTTCATTCGTAGAGCAAGTAGTTGAGGAAAGCCGCAAAGAAATAGCATCGTTGTGGGAGAATCCGCCTCGCGACGAGGAGCTTCACCGTATCAAGCTCCGCGTGTGGTCGTCGCTCGCTTCAATTGCCGACACCCCATTTGCCACATCCGACTACTATATCACTCGCCGCATCGTGGGCACCACCGATTCCTACTTCCAAGATCAAATGGAGGCGCTCAAAAATCTCACCTCGCATCGCATAGCGGAAATCGCTAAAAAACACCTCAACCCCGATGCCCTCACCGTGGCTATCGCAGGCCCCTGTTAACACAATTCACACTTCCACGTTAACATATTTCACATTTGGCAATCCAATAGCCAAATATCTCTAAATTTAAACGTTATTAACCCCGAATAGGTGTCACCCTCTCGGGGTTACGCTTTATATTTGCACCAAAATTTATGCGTTTTTATATGACTAAGCAAATTATCATCACCACTATTGCATTGGGTCTGGCAGCAGCTGCCGCAGCCCAAACGCCCCGAGTAATCACACAGGACGATTTCATTAATGCAGCGGAATCCACGGTGAATGGCGTAGTGTCAGTAAAAAGCTATGCCACTCCACGCAACACGTATCGCAATTCAGGCGGTTTCTCACCTTTCGACGATGACCCGCTGTTTCAATATTTCTTTGGCACACCCCGACAGCAACAGCAACCTCGCCAAGAGCAAAAAGAGGCTCAACCTCAGCAAATCGGCCTTGGCTCGGGCGTAATTATCTCTGCCGACGGCCTTATCGTCACCAACAACCACGTGATCGACGGCGCCGAAAAGCTCGAAATCACCCTCAACGACAACCGCAATTACACAGCCACCGTGCTCGGTGCCGACCCCATCACCGACCTCGCGCTCATCAAAATCGACGCCCCCGATTTGCACGTCATCCCGATGGGCAACAGCGACGACCTCCACGTGGGCGAATGGGTGCTCGCTGTGGGCAACCCCTTTGGTTTCACATCCTCGGTGACATCCGGCATCGTAAGTGCTAAGGCTCGCAACATATCCACCATGACCGGCAGCGCCGGCTCAGGCTCAATCGAAGCCTACATCCAAACCGACGCCGCTGTAAATCGCGGCAACTCAGGCGGCGCACTCGTCAACCTCAACGGCGAGCTCGTAGGCATCAACACCGCTATCTATTCCCAAACAGGCACCTATGCCGGCTGCTCGTTTGCCATCCCTACATCTATCGTGCAAAAAGTAGTCGACGACATCAAGCAATTTGGGGCCGTCCAGCGCGCCGTACTTGGCATCTCATTTGCCGAAGTAACTCCCGAACTTGTAGCTGAAAAGGACCTCAAGAATGTCACTCGAGGCATCTATGTCAACTCAGTGCAAGACCGCTCTGCCGCCCGCGAAGCCGGCTTGCAAAGCGGCGACGTCATCACACATATCAATGGCATCGAAGTTTCCAGCACCGCAGCCATGCAAGAGCTAATCGCTCGCTGCTCTCCCGGCGACCAAGCCACCATGACTATCATCCGCGACGGCAAGACCATCTCCAAAGACGTGACACTGCGCAATCGCGACGGCAAGACCGACCTGCGCGGCCGCGAAACATCCTCCGACGTGCTCGGCGCCTCATTTGAAGCCGCTTCCAAAGAGGAATTAGACCGCCTTGAAATCTCTAACGGCGTGGTAGTTCACATCACCGGCCAAGGCAAATTCTCAGAAGCCGGCATCCGCGACGGATTCATCATCCAAAGCATCAACAACATGAAGATAAAATCAGCCGAAGAGGTTGAAAAACTGTTCACAAACATTCGCGAACAAAATTCCGACGAATACAAGGTGATGTTTATTTCAGGCGTATATTCCACCGGCAAGCAATCTTTCTATGCCGTTGACCTTTCTGAATAAGCGATTTACCAACATAATGTTTATAAGAAATTGCAATTCCCGCTATGG
>CAZRCU010000076.1:6645-10405 GCA_964598685.1 uncultured Bacteroides sp. | reverse complement strand
GAAGGTCGCAACATCCGCGCTTTGGAAGCTGCCACCGGCATCGAAATCATTGTCGATGACACCCCCGAGGCCATCGTGCTCTCTGGCTTCGACCCAGTGCGTCGCGAAATCGCTCGTCTGGCTCTCCACCAGCTCGTGGCCGACGGTCGTATCCACCCCGCCCGCATTGAGGAAGTGGTGGCTAAGGTTCGTCGTCAAATCGAAGAAGAAATTATCGAGACCGGCAAGCGCACTGCTATCGACCTTGGTATTCATGGCTTGCACCCCGAGCTGATTCGCATGGTGGGCAAGATGAAATATCGCTCGAGCTATGGCCAAAACTTGCTGCAACACTCGCGCGAAACAGCCAACCTGTGTGCAGTTATGGCCTCAGAGCTCGGCCTCAACCCCAAGAAGGCACGCCGCGCAGGTCTGCTTCACGACATCGGCAAAGTGCCCGACGAAGAGCCCGAACTGCCACACGCACTTCTGGGTATGAAGTTGGCCGAGAAATACAAGGAAAAGCCCGAAATTTGCAATGCAATCGGTGCTCACCACGACGAAGTGGAGCAAACATCATTGCTCGCTCCTATCGTGCAAGTGTGCGACGCCATTTCTGGTGCTCGCCCAGGCGCTCGTCGTGAAATCGTTGAAGCATATATCAAGCGTCTTAACGACCTTGAACAATTGGCTCTGTCTTATCCCGGAGTTGTCAAGACCTATGCTATTCAAGCCGGTCGTGAACTGCGCGTGATTGTCGGTGCCGATAAGATCGACGATGTTGAAACCGAAAAGCTCTCAGGCGAAATTGCTAAGAAGATTCAAGACGAGATGACCTATCCCGGCCAAGTTAAGATTACTGTTATTCGCGAAACCCGTTCTGTGGCTTTTGCCAAGTAAACTATGTCAGAAGAAATTCTATCCTCCGACGCTTGTCCCGAAGGCAAGTGCAATGGTGAAGGCTGCCAAGGCAAGGGCTGTGAAGGTGGCGAGTGCGAGGGCCGAAAGTGCTCCTACTGCTCGTCGTGTGGCTCATGCGGCGAAGGCCCGCGTTGCAAGCTTCATAGCTATAATTGGCTCGCTGACATTCCCGGCGGCTTTGCCGACAGCGATTTCGTGGAGGTAACATTCAAAAACACCCGCAAAGGATACTATAAAAATTCCACCCATATCCCTCTTGAAATTGGCGACATGGTGGCCGTGGAGGCTACTCCCGGACATGATATCGGCAAGGTGACATTGGTGGGATTGTTGGCCGAGCGTCGAATGAAGGCCGACCGCTCGCAGCGTCGAGGCAAAAATGCCGAGGAAGAGGTGAAACGCGTTTTCCGCAAAGCTCGCCCGGGCGACCTCGAACGCTATGAGGAAGCAAAGGCGCGCGAAAACGACACAATGATTCGCTCGCGCAAAATTGCCGCCGATTTGGGCCTCAACATGAAAATCGGCGATGTGGAATATCAAGGCGATGGCAACAAAGCCATATTCTATTATATCGCCGACGAGCGTGTGGATTTCCGTCAGCTTATCAAGGTGCTGGCCGAAACATTCAAAATCCGCATTGAAATGAAGCAAATCGGCGCGCGCCAAGAGGCCGGTCGAATTGGCGGTATTGGCCCTTGCGGTCGGCCGCTATGTTGCTCGCAATGGATGACCAATTTCGTGTCGGTGGCTACGAGCGCTGCCCGTTATCAAGATATTTCGCTCAACCCGCAGAAATTGGCCGGCCAATGTGCAAAATTGAAATGCTGCTTGAATTTTGAAGTCGACACCTATGTGGAAAGCGCTAAAAAATTGCCTCCAAAGGATGTGCAGCTTGAAACCGCCGACTCCACTTATTATCACTTCAAAACCGATGTGTTCAAGCGCGAAATCACTTACTCCACCGATAAGAGCATTGCCGCAAATTTGGTGACAATCTCTGCCGATCGTGCTTTTGAAGTGATTGCTCAAAACCGCGAGGGCGTGAAGCCAGAGTCGTTGGCTGTGGCTAAGGAAGGCGAGCATCGCTCCAAAACAGCTTATGTTGATGTGCTCGGTGATGGCGACTTGACTCGCTTTGACAAGAAAAAGAAAAAACGCAAACCCAAATCCAAAGATAGAGATAAAGACACTCCGCCGGCCGATAAGCCCAAAGATCAAGCTCCACGTGAACCTCGCGATGCTAAAAAGCGTCCGCCTAAGCGCCGAGACAATCAATCTAAAGAGCAGGGTGGCGAATCATCAGAAGCATAATGAACCGTATTTTAGGCATACTACCTCTTGCGGCCCTTGTGGCGGTCTCGTGCGAATCAAATCCGCACGAGACCGCACAGTTCCATGCTATCGACGCCGATGGCTGGGCTTATGGCGACACATTATCGTTTCGCAGCGAATGTGCCGATAGCATTTTTAATGGCCGATTGGCCTTGGCTATACGTCACACCAATGCCTATGTCTACAGCAACCTTTGGCTGGAAGTCACCACGCCGCAGGATAGCACCAATCGCGTTGACACCATCAATGTGCAGCTCTCCGACGCTTTTGGTCGTTGGTATGGCCACGGCAGCGGCGTGAGCTATGTTGTCACCGACACTCTCCCCGGCCGTTATACTATTCCTGTTGATAAGACTGTGTCGGTGCGCCACATCATGCGCGTAGACACTCTCAACGATCTCGAACAAATTGGAATTATATTTATAGAAAACACACTATGAGCCAACCCATAGATGCGCTGATATTTGATATGGACGGCACCCTGTGGGATGCTGTCGACACCTATGCCGCCATTTGGAACGCTGCTATTGATTCTTTGGCAGTGCAGTGCAGCCATGTCACTTATGACGACGTGGTGGTGTTGATGGGCAAACCGCTTGACGCTATCTTCCAAACACTTGTGGGCGATGCTTGCCCAAATCGTGAGGCATTTATGGCTGAGTTGGTTCGCTTTCAAAATGAATTGTTGCCAAAGATGGGCGGCAAATTGTATCCGCAAGTAAGAGAAACGCTTGCGCGAATGAAGCAGCGCATACCATTGTTTATGATTAGCAATTGCATGCAGGTGGGCCTTGACAATTTCTTGGACTACACCAAGCTGCGCCCAATGTTTGTGGATACCCTGTGCTATGGCTCAACCGGTTGCGACAAAGATTTAAATCTTATTCATTTAGCCGAACGTTATTCACTCAAACGCCCCGTTTATGTTGGCGATATTCAGCGCGATGCAGATAGCACTCACGCCGCCAATATGGAATTTGCGTGGGCAGCCTATGGATTCGGCAAAGTGGTTGATGCCGATTTCCGCATCGACACTTTTAATCAACTTGAAACCCTTATCGAAAATGGAAAAATTTGAGGAACAATTGCAGCTGCTCTCGTCGGCTGAGCTTTCAGAACGTCTTGATAAAGTCGTTGCCAATATGGCTCAAGATAGCTTGGATGCCATATTGATTAGCGACAATGCCAATATCTATTATCTCACCGGCCGCGTGTTCTGCGGATTCATCTATATTGATGCCGATAAGAATATCCGCTATTTCGTGCGCCGTCCCTCGCAATTGCAAGGCGACAACATCGCTCGAATACGCCGCCCCGAGGATATGGCCGGGGCGCTGGCCGATTTGAAGCAACCAGCTTCGGTGGGCTTTGAACTCGACTCTGCATCATTCTCATCGGTGAGCCGTCTTGCCAAGATTTTTCCTAATGCCCAAATGGGCAACGCCTCGGCTGTGATACGTCGCTCGCGCGCCGTTAAGACTGCCTTTGAAATCCACCTAATGGAGATTTCAGGCATTAAGCAGACCGA
>CAZRCU010000076.1:0-6545 GCA_964598685.1 uncultured Bacteroides sp. | reverse complement strand
GGTGCCAACGGCACTATGATTAAGCCCGGATTCCCCGTGATGGTCGACGTTAATGGCAATTTCACCGGTTATATGACCGACATGACCCGTAGCTATGCCGTGGGCCGAGTGTCAGACCTCGCTGCCGATGCTCATAAGCTTAGCTGCGACATTTGCGCCGCTATTGCTGATGCTGCCCGTGCGGGCGTCGAGGCTAAGGCAGTGTATCAACTTGCATTGATGATGGCCGAAAAAGCCGGCATGGCCGACTATTTCATGGGCCACCGTTATCATGCAGGCTTCGTTGGCCATGGCCTGGGCATCGCTATAAACGAGAGCCCTGTGCTGGCACCGCGCTCGCGCGACATTTTTGTTCCCGGCAACACCATCGCCGTGGAACCTAAATTCGTAATTCCCGGCGTAGGCGCTATCGGCATCGAAAACACCTATGTAATCACAGATGGCAGCGAAGCTCGTAAACTCACCAATGCTCCCGAGGAAATAGTAGAACTCTCATGAATCTACAGGATAAGCTAAAAGGAAAAGTATTTAAATTGGTTGGCGATGCAGCGCAGCAAGCCGGCCGTCCCTGCTATGTGGTGGGCGGCTACGTGCGCGATTTAATTATCGGTCGTCATTCCAAAGATATCGACTTTGTGACCGTTGGCTCCGGTATTGAGTTGGCTCAAGCTGTGGCCAAGGCCCTCGGCCCTAAATCTCACGTGGCAGTGTATCGCACTTATGGCACCGCACAAGTGCACTCCGGTTCGCTCGAACTGGAATTTGTGGGAGCCCGCAAGGAATCGTATCGTAGAGATTCTCGCAATCCTATTGTAGAGGATGGCACTCTCGACGATGATTTGGCGCGCAGAGATTTCACAATCAATGCTATGGCGGTGTCGGTCACTCCGGATTCTTTTGGCGAACTTATCGACAAATATGATGGCTTTGGCGACATTGAACGCAAGATTATCCGTACTCCGCTCGACCCTGATATCACATTCAGCGACGACCCCTTGCGCATGATGCGTGCAATTCGCTTTGCCACTCAATTGCAATTTGAAATCCATCCCGACACTCTCGAGGCAATCAAGCGCAATGCCTATCGCATTGAGATTATTACGTCCGAGCGCATCAAGGACGAATTGTGCAAGATTATGCGCTCGCCCAAGCCCTCGATTGGCTGGGTGCTGCTGCACGAAACCGGCCTGCTTAAGCTGATTTTGCCCGAAGTGGATGCTTTGCGCGGCGTTGAGGTGGTGAACGGCCGTGGCCACAAAGATAATTTCTATCACACCCTCACCGTGCTTGATTCCGTGGCTGAGCGCTCTGACAATGAGTGGCTGCGTTGGGCTGCATTATTTCACGATATTGCCAAGCCTGTCACCAAACGCTATGACCAAACACTCGGCTGGACATTCCATAATCACAACTTTATCGGTGCGAAAATGGTGCCTGCGATATTTCAGCGCTTGCGCTTGCCGATGGGCGCCGAGATGAAATATGTGCGCAAGCTTGTGGAGCTGCATATGCGCCCGATTGCCCTTGTTGAGGACGAGGTGACTGATAGCGCCGTGCGCCGCTTGGTGAATTATGCCGAGGACGATTTGCAAGACCTTATGATTCTTGCTCGCGCCGACATAACAAGCAAAAACGAGGCTAAAAAGCAGCGTTTCCTTGATAATTTCGACCTCGTGGAGGCTAAATTCGAGGACATTCGCATTAAGGATGCTGAAAGAAATCGTAAAAATCCTGTTGATGGTAACGAAATTATGCATATCTTTGGATTGCATCAGAGTCCGCTCGTGGGCTACTTCACCAAAAATCTAAAGCAGGCTATCAAAGACTGTGAGATTGAGGACACTCGCGAGGCTTCGCTCGAATATCTATATGCGTTGGCCCAAAAGGCCGGTATTGAGCCGGTGAATGAGCCACTTCACTCTTCAGAAGAATAGAATTATGTACTACGTTTCAAAGCGACTTGAAATTTCGGCCTCGCACCGCCTTGAGCTCGACTACGAGAGCAAATGCACCAATATGCATGGACATAATTGGATTATCACTGTGCATTGTCGCGCCGAGAAGCTCAATACTAATGGCATGGTGACTGATTTTACGCATATTAAACAGTCGGTAACCAACCGTCTTGACCATGCTTGTCTCAACGATGTGTTGCCCTTCAATCCAACTGCTGAAAATATTGCGCGCTGGATTTGCGACACTGTTGAAAACTGCTTCAAGGTGGAGGTGCAAGAGAGCGAAGGCAATGTGGCAATTTATGAAAAAGACGCATGAAGACATATAAAGTAAACGAAATATTTTATTCTCTTCAAGGCGAGGGATTCTACACCGGCACCCCTGCCGTGTTTTTGCGCTTTTCCGGTTGCAATCGTGCCTGTGAATTTTGCGACACTGATTTCGCAGCTTTCACAGCGATGACTGCCGCTGAAATAGTGGAGGCTGTGAAGGGATTCCCCACTCGCCATATTGTGGCCACCGGTGGCGAGCCCACCTTGCAGCTCGACAGCGATTTGCTGCGAGCGCTCAAAGCCGAGCATTTCTATGTGCAGATCGAGACTAACGGCTCGCACCCTGTGCCGCCCGAGGTGGATTGGGTGACGTGCTCGCCTAAAGACGCGCCTTGGGAAATCGACCGCATCGACGAGCTCAAGGTGGTGTATCAAGGGCAGAATGTAGAAGAAATTGCGCGAATCTTGCCGGCCACATATCATTTTTTGCAACCCTGTTCAGGAGAGAATGTGGCTGAGACCGTGGCCTATTGCTTGGCCAATCCGTCGTGGCGACTTTCGCTTCAAACCCACAAATTGATTGATATACGATGAGGCTGCCGGCTCTGCTGCTTTCGATATTTATATCGCTGATGGTGTCGGCGCAAACCGACACGGTGGTGTCGTTTGTCACGGCTTATCCCGGCGAAGAAATTTACGAGCTTGAAGGCCACAGCGCCTTGCGCGTGAATATGGGCTACGGCCGAGATTATGCAGTGAGCTACGGCGTGTTCGACTTCAATTCCCCCGGATTTGTGTATCGCTTTGTTAAGGGCGAGACAGATTATATGGTGGCGCTGTTGCCGTGGGAAGCCTTTCAAGATTCATATCGCCAGCAAGGCCGCCGATTGGTGGAGCATCCGATTGAGATGACCTCGGCGCAGTGTCAACGCCTGTTGCAACTGCTTGGAGAAAATCTGTTGCCGCAAAATCGCGTCTACCGCTACAATTATGTTAAGGATAATTGTGCCACACGTCCGCTCAATATTCTTCAGCGAGCAATGGGCGATAGTATCATTCTCGGAGATTCACATTGGCATGATGCCGATGTGACATTTCGCGATGTGATGCGCTACTATCATCGCAATTATCCGTGGTATCAGTTTGGCATCGACTTGGCTCTCGGCTCGGGCATTGATTATCCGATAAATAATCGAGAATTGGCCTTTGCGCCGGTGGTGCTCGACGAGCAATTGCCGCAAGCCAATGTAGCAGGACACCGACTCACCGGCGAGCCCAAAGTGCTGATTGATGTCGCTGCCGATAATGCTGTGTGCGGCCCTACGCCATGGTGGCTGTCTCCTTTGGCAGTTTGTTGGGCGGTATTTGTCCTTTTGGCAGTCGCCACAATTTATGATTTACGGCGCAGACGTGTCACACGCTGGGTCGACGCGGTGTATTATGGAATCATGGGCTTGGCCGGCTGTCTGATAGCCTTTTTAATCTTTGTATCAGTGCATGAGGCCACGTCGCCCAATTGGCTTTTCGTATGGCTCAACCCCCTGTGCTTGATTCCTGCCATATTTATTTGGTTAAAAAATTGCAAGAAGCTCGTCTTATCGTATCAAATTGCTAACTTTGTGGCATTGTTTTTGCTGAGCGCATTATGGGGATTTTTGCCCCAAACAGCCAACGCGGCATTCCTTCCACTAATCTTAGGCGATGCCATGCGTGCAGCAAGCTATATTATATTAAACCGTAAAGAGTAATGTCAACTAAAGACCCCGGCCGATATATGCCCCGCTTGATGCTGGCGCTGATTACGTCGATTGTGACGATTGCAGTGCCTGTTGATGCGCGTGTGCGCCCACAGATTGTTGTGGGAATTATGATCGACGGGCTCGACACTCAATATATCGACCTGCTGCGGTCGAAATTCGGCGAATCGGGCTTCAATCGCTTGCTGCGTGATGGAGTGGTGATTGCCAATGCCGACTACGGCACAAATGTGGATGCCACTGCCGCCACAGCTATGATTATGACCGGCGCGGCTCCATCCACCACCACTGTGACCGGCTCCACAATCTATGATCGCGATGCACAGCGAGTGAATCCTGCGATGTATGATGCCCAGGCGCTTGGCAATTACACCAACGAAACTTATTCTCCGCGTCAGCTCTCGGTGAGCACGCTTGCCGATGAGGTGAGAATCGCCGGAGGTGGCGTGACACGCGTGTTGGCCATTTCGCCCGAGGCTTCACAATCTATAATTTTGGCCGGCCATAGTGCAAATTGCGCTTTATGGCTAAACGATAACACCGGCAATTGGGCCACATCCACTTATTATAAGGAAGTGCCGGCCACTCTCAACCAGCGCAATCGCCTTGCACCATTGGCCACACGCTTGGACACTGTGCAATGGACGCCGCTGCGCAGCGCTGAATTCTATCCCGGACTGCCCGAGCACCTCACCCACTATCCATTCAGATATGTGTTTGCTCGTGGTGCAAAAGATAGATATGCAATGTTTAAATCGTCGCCGGCGGTCAATGCCGAGGTGACAGATCTGGCTTCCCGATTAATCGACGACCTCAAGCTGGGCACAGCCGATGGTGTCGACATGATTAATCTTGCCTATACTCTTCAGCCCTACGATTATACCCGCAATTATGATAATCGCTATGAGTTGATGGATTCATATTTGCGGCTCGATAATAATCTGGCGCAGCTCTTTGCCAAGGTCGAAAGCACTGTTGGCGCGGGCAATGCCGTGTTCTTTGTAGCTGCCACGCCGCCCTCGACACGTTCGCGTCGCGACGACGAACGTTGGGGTATCCCTTACGGCGAATTTTCCACCAAGAAGGCCAAATCGCTGCTCAATATGTATTTGATGGCGATGTTTGGCAATGGCGAGTGGGTGTCGTCGTTCCACAACGATCAATTCTATCTTAATCATAAGCTCATCAACGATCGCAGCTTGGATGCTCGCACTGTGCGACAAGAAGCTGCCTCATTCCTTACCAGGATGTCGGGCGTCGACCGCGTTTACACTCTCGACGAGGTGGAAACAGCCAGCGGCGATGCGCATCTCGAAGCAATGCGCCGCAATAGCGACCCCAACACAGCCGGCGACCTTTTTGTTGAGACCTCGCCGGGGTGGGAGACTGTCGAAGATATTGACCACAATGTGCCTGAGCAGCGCATCCATTATGTCAACCGCACCGCACCGGCCACCGCTCCGATTTATATCCTGGCGCCGGATGTCGATGCCCGCGTTATCGACACCCCTGTTGATGCCCGCGTAATTGCGCCCACAGTGGCGCGCTTGTTGCGCATCCGTTCGCCCAATGGCGCCGCACTGCCGGCGCTGGTGCTGTGATTGGCTTAATTTAGCCTTCACGCAAGCCATAAAATGGCTTTTCACCTTCAATCCGTGCTATTTATGTTAATGAAGTGAAAATTTGTAGCAAATTTTCATTACCTTTGCATTACCACACCATGTGGGCGAAAATTTATTTCACGATTAAAATAAAAAACTATATATAATGTCATTCGAATCAATTCTGAAAAGCATCTTCGGCTCGAAGGCTGAGCGCGACCGCAAGGCCTATCTCGGCTATGTGGAGAAAAACATCACTCCGTTGATGCCCCGGTTTAAAGAAATGACCAATGATCAGCTGCGTGCCACCGTTAATGATATTCGTGCGGATATTGCCGGCGCTATTTCTGCTGATGAGGGTCGTATTGCCGAGCTCAAGGCTAAACTGGAAACCCTGCCCATTGATCAGCGTCAACCGCTGTGGGACGAGATCGACCATCTCGAAAAAAATATCAAAGATACACTCGAAACCAAGCTCGACGAGCACCTGCCGATGGTGTTTGCCGCTATGCGCGATGCCGCTCGCCGTTTTGCCAATAATGAGACGGTGGAAGTGACTGCCTCTGACCTTGATCGCGACCTTGCCGGCTGTGGCAAAGATTTCGTGACAATTGATGGCGATAAGGCTATCTACAAAAATCATTGGATGGCCGGTGGCAACGAAATCACCTGGGATATGGAGCACTATGATGTGCAGCTCGTTGGTGGTAAGGTGCTGAACGAAGGCAAAATTGCCGAGATGGCTACCGGTGAAGGTAAGACCCTCGTGGCCACTCTGCCTGTGTTCTTGCGTTCGCTCACCCGCCGCGGTGTTCACGTTGTCACAGTCAACGACTATCTGGCCAAGCGCGACTCGGAATGGATGGGCCCGCTTTACAACTTCCTCGGTTCTACCGTGGATTGTATCGACAAACACCAACCCAACACCCCCGCTCGTCGTGCCGCCTACAATTGCGATA
>CAZRCU010000075.1:0-10440 GCA_964598685.1 uncultured Bacteroides sp. | reverse complement strand
CCGCCAAAAAGTTATTAACACCCTTTATTCATACGTGAAATTCCCCCTCGCAACGCTACTATCGACCTTGAAAAAAACTTAATTTTAAAAATTACATTTGATTTTTGAGCGGATGTTTCTAACTTTGTAGGTTCAAAACCACCATGAGATTACGCTCCAAAATTTATTGAACTATGTCAGAGATTAAATGCATCGGTATATTGACATCGGGTGGTGACGCACCCGGCATGAATGCCGCTATTCGTGCCGTCACTCGTTCGGCTATTTTCAGTGGACTCAAAGTCAAGGGCATCTACCGCGGCTACAAGGGTCTTATCACCGACGAAATCGTTGAATTTCGCACCCAAAATGTGTCTAACATTATCCAGCAAGGCGGCACTATCCTTAAAACCGCTCGTTGCAAAGAATTTCAAACTCCCGAAGGCCGCCAACTCGCCTACGACGTAATCAAACGCCACGGCATCGACGCTCTCGTTGTTATCGGTGGCGACGGCTCCCTCACCGGTGCCCGCGTATTCGCCAACGAATTTAATTTCCCTATTATCGGTCTCCCCGGCACTATCGACAACGACCTCTACGGCACCGACACCACTATCGGCTACGATACCGCTCTCAACACCATCATGGAATGTGTCGATAAAATCCGCGACACCGCCACCAGCCACGAACGCCTGTTCTTCATCGAAGTGATGGGCCGCGATGCCGGCTTCCTTGCCCTTAACGGCGCTATCGCCTCAGGTGCCGAAGCTGCTATTATCCCCGAAATTTCTACCGAAGTCGACCAGTTGGCCGAACTTATCCAAAACGGCTTCCGCAAATCTAAAAACTCGTCGATCGTCCTCGTGGCCGAAAGCCCCATCACCGGCGGCGCCATGGGCCTTGCCGAACGTGTGAAAACCGAATTCCCAGGCTATGATGTGCGTGTGTCGATTCTCGGCCATCTCCAGCGCGGTGGCTCTCCCACAGCCCACGACCGCATCCTCGCTTCGCGCATGGGTGCTGCCGCTATCGACGCTCTTATGGAAGACCAGCGCAATGTGATGATTGGTATCAAGGATGATGAAATCGTCTATGTCCCCTTCACCAAGGCTATCAAAAACGACAAACCCATCAACCGCGAGCTCCTCAACACTCTGCGCCGTCTGTCAATCTAATATTTCCCCACTTTGAAGAGCCTCTACGCCCTGCCATGTGCCGCGGCGGCCTTGCTTTTGGCCGCCTGTGCCAGTATTGGCCGCCCCGACGGCGGCCCTCGCGACCAAGACCCGCCGGTGTTTGTAAAATCCAACCCCATGCCCGGCGAGCGCAACGTCTCGCGCCAAACGTTCACTATCACGTTCGACGAGAATGTGCAGCTCGACGACGCTTTCAACAAGGTGGTCGTGTCGCCCGTACAAATCCAGACACCCCAGGTGTCGAGCAGTGGCAAGCATGTCACCGTAGAGCTCCGCGACACTATTCAACCCAATCACACCTACACCATCGACTTTGGCGACGCCATTAAAGACCTCAACGAGGGTAATATCCTCGATGGCTTTGCCCTGGCCTTCTCCACAGGCGCCGACCTCGACACCCTTGCCATCTCGGGCATTGTGCTCCAAGCCGACAATCTCGAGCCTGCCCAAGGCATGATGGTGGTGGCCTACGACAACATCGCCGATTCTGCCATCCGCACTATCGCTCCGGCCCGAATGGCCCGCACCAATCAGCACGGCCAATTCACCATCCGCAATCTTGCCGCCGGCAGCTATCGCGTGTATGCTCTCAACGACCTCAACCGCGATTTCCACTGGGACCGCTCTGAGGACGTCGCCTTCCTCGACTACAACGTCACCCCTACCGTCCAAAACATCCAAGTCACCGACACCCTCTACGACCACGAGGGCGCCGACTCGCTCGTCACCCGCAGCGGCTATCGCCTGCTCCCCAACGACGTGCTGCTCACTTGGTTCAACGAAAATTATCAAGCTCAGTATCTCAAAGACTATACTCGTGTGGACCGTCGCCGTGCCACAATCAATCTCGGCGCTCCGGCCGACTCTCTGGCACGTGTGTCGGTGGTTGGCGGCCCTCGCGACGGCTGGGACAGCGACCGTTGGGCCCTCAAATCGGTGAATGCCACTCGCGATTCGCTTACATTCTGGATCACCGACACTCTGCTCATGGCCACCGACTCCCTGCGCCTGGCCGTGTCCTACCAAAAGCCCGACTCGCTCGAGCGCATGGCTTGGACCACCGACACCCTCCGATTTTTCTATCGCGAGCCTAAAACCAAGAAAAAGAGAATCGAGATTCCCGACACCGTCGCCCCAAAAATCGACATCTTGAAAATGACTCTCTCGGGTGCTGTGCCCCAGGACGTCTACCGCCCGCTCGGCCTCGCCTTTGATCAGCCGATTGCCCACATCGACACCGCCGCTATCGCCTTTGAAATGATGGTGGATTCCACCTGGACTCCACAGCCTCTCACCATCGAGCCCGACCCCGCCGACACCCTGTTGCGGCGCATAATTCGAGCGGATTGGATTCCCGGTAATAAATATCGGCTTGTGGCCGATTCCGCCTCGATTGTAAGCGTCTACGGCGAGCACATCCCGCGATTTACCACCGAATTTAATGTCAAGCAGCTCGAGGAGTATGCCAATCTCACATTCCGCGTCACCGGTGCCGACTCCACCGCTATGGTGGTGCTCCTATCGGGTAGCGACCAGCCGGTGAAATCCGTTCCCGTGGTCGATGGGAAAGCCGTCTTTAAATATCTCAACCCCGGCACCTACTACGCCCGCATGTTCTTCGACACCAACGGCGACGGCAAGTGGACCACCGGCACCCTCGACTCAATCCAGCCCGAGGAAGTGGCCTACTATCCCAAAAAACTTGAGCTCAAGCGCAATTGGGACGTCGACCAAGCCTGGAACATCTACGAGCTCGCGATTGATGCTCAAAAGCCCTACGCCCTCCTCAAAAACAAGCCAAAGCTTAAGAGCGGCGAGAAGGCGCCCACCGATGGCTCTGAGGACGAGGAAGATGAAGATGCTCTGCTCGGCGGCTCGCGCTATGGCACATCAAGTCGCTCAGGCAGCTCAAGCTTTGGAACGAGCGGATTGGGCTCCGGAGGCATCCGCACCGCCACCGATCGCCGTTAGCCTTATCTACATTATGCTTATGAAACCTGTCAACCCCTGGATTGAAGCCATGCGACTGCGCACACTCCCCGTGTCGGTGGCCGGCGTATTCATGGCCGTCGGTTATGCCCTCCTTCACGGCAATTTCAGCCTTTGGCCCGCGCTTATTTGCCTCGCCTTTGCCGTCGCTGCGCAGATTGCATCCAACTTTGCCAACGAATATTTCGACTATAAAGCCGGTCGCGACCGCCAAGGCCGCCAGGGCCCGCGCCGCGGCGTCACCGAGGGCGATATTACTCCCAAAGCCATGCTCCGCGCCATCATTCTGTGCCTGTTTATAGCCGGTTGCCTTGGCCTGAGCCTTGTGGCTTGGGGCGGCTGGTGGCTTATTCCTATTGGACTGCTCATTGCCGTGGGCGTATTTGCCTACAGCACCGGCCCTTATCCGCTGTCAACCCATGGCCTCGGCGAGGTGGCAGTGGTGTTTTTCTTCGGTATTATACCCGTCAACCTCACCTACTATGTGCAGGCGCTCTCGTGGAGCCCCGACGTGCTCCTTGGCAGCATCGCCATTGGCCTGATGGGCGCAAATGTGTTGATTATCAATAACTATCGCGACGTCGACGACGACCGCTCTGTAAATAAAATCACGCTTGCCGTGCGCCTCGGGGCGCGCGCCATGCCCGTGCTGTATATGGCCAACGCCGTGGTGGCAACAGCCCTGACATTCAGCACATTCGCCGAGATTAGTCTGCTGCTCGCCGGCATTGTTGCCTTACTCTATCTATTAGGCGCAGCCGCCGTAGTTCGCTCCATGACACGCCTCACCGGCGCCGCCCTCACCCCCCTCCTCGGCATCACCTCCATCTTGATGTTCCTCCTCGCCCTTACCCTCCTCCTCGCGGCGATTTAGTGAATAATAGATTGTCCTTTTTCTTTCCGCGCTTCACTTAGGCGCACATCCTCTAACTCATCCATTTGCATGCTGCGTGTGCCTATTTACTCCAATATTGTGTCTATTTAGTCGAATAAATTTCCACATTTTTTTACTACCTTTGCCGCGTTAAAACGCATCGTAAACAAATGAAACACTATTTACTTGCTGCTTCGGCCCTTATGCTGATGCTTGCTGCTTGCGGCAGCCCCGACAATTCTTCTGCCGACGACACCGTTCACAGCGTACTTGTCACTAAGCCACAGCCGATTGGCAATTCCGTATCCAAAACTTATTCCGGCACCGTTGCCGAAAGCAAAACGATTAGCCTCGGATTCAAGACCGCCGGCCAAATCGCCCACACCTATGTAAAACAAGGCCAATACGTATCGGCCGGCCAGCTCATTGCCACTCTCGATGATGCCGACTACAAGCTCGCCGTCCGCGAGGCCACCGTGCAATATAATCAGATGAAGTCTGAGCAAGAGCGCCTCGACTATCTTTATAGCACTAACAACGTCTCCGAAAACGACTATGAAAAGAGTCGTGCCGGCCTCGAACGCCTCAAAATCAATCTCGAAAATTGCACCAACAAGCTCAGCTACACCAAGCTATATGCCCCCGTCTCTGGCTATGTGGTGAAGCTCAATTTTGAACGCGCCGAGATGGTGAACGCCGGCACGCCGGTAATCGAACTTATGGACGATTCTCAGCTCGAGGTCAACGTCGACCTCCCCGCCCAGGCCTACGCCAACCGTGCAATGTTCAAAAACTTCACCGCCACCACCGTGCAGGGCAAGCAAGTGCCGCTGTCGCTAATCAATATCACCCCCAAAGCCGACAACAATCAGCTTTATAGCATGCGCCTGTCGGTGCCCGCCTCGGCTGCCAAGGATCTCACCGCCGGTATGAACGTTGAGGTCGACGCCGAATTTGTCAATCCCGACCTCGCCGACTCCCCCGCCGAATTTGAAGTGCCCGTCCACGCTGTTTTCTACGACAACGCCAACGCGCCCCACGTCTGGGCCCTCGCTCCCGATTCCACAGTAGTGGCCACCAAGGTGGAGCTCGGCGATATGCGCCCCAATGGCAAAATCACCGTCACATCGGGCCTCACCGGCAATGAAACCATCATTCGCGCCGGCGTCAATAGCCTCAAGGCAGGCGAAAAAGTCACTGTGATTGAAGACACTAACCACACCAACGTAGGCAACCTGCTATGACACGCCTCGCTCAATTTTTCATGAAGCGGCCCACACTGTTCTGGTCGCTCATGGTCGGAATTATATTCATCGGCATATTCTCGTTTAAGCGTATGCCCAAGCTCGAAGACCCCGCCGTGGCCGTCAAGCAAGCCATGGTGGTGGTGTCCTACCCTGGCGCCGACGCCTATCAAGTGGAGCTCGACGTGGCCAAAGTGGTGGAAGACGAGCTGCGCACACTCCCCGATGTCAAAAAAATCAAGACCGAGTGTCAAGACGGCCTGGCAATGTTCACCGTCGAATTTCAAATGACAGTGCTCCTCGAAGACCTTGAGCAGCACTTCGACCTCCTCCGCCGCAAGGTCAACGACGTCTCGCGCAAACTGCCGCAAGGCTGCTACTCGCCAATCGTTGTCGACGATATGATGGACGTCTACGGCATCTTTATCGGCCTCACAGCCGACGGCTACGACTACCCCGAGATGTATCGCTATGCCAAATACATCCGCCGCGAGCTCCTCGACGTCAAGGGTGTCAAGCGCATCAATCTCGCCGGCAATCGCGACGAAGTGATTAATATCACTCTCTCCAAAGAGCAAATCGCCCGAAACGGCATCATCCCCACCGAAATCATGGCCACCCTGCAAGGGGCCAACAAAACCATCTCGGCCGGCGCAATCCAATCCGGCTCGGATCGCATAAATATTGAGGTCGACTCAAGCATCGCCGACGAAAACGATGTGGCCGACCTCCTTATTAAATCCTCCAACGGCAAGCGCGTTCGCCTCGGCGATATTGCCAAGATCGAGCGCACCTACTCCGAGCCCCAGCGCAATGGATTCTATGTCAACGGCAAGCCCGCCATTGCAATCTGCATCGCCATGGAAAATGGCGCCATTGTCCCCGATGTGGGCAAGGCCGTCGACGCAAAGCTCGCCGAGGTGATGAAAAATGTCCCCGTGGGATTCTCCACCGAGAAAATCTTCTACCAGCCCGACAAGGTTAGCGACGCCATTTCGTCCTTTATGTGGAATCTGCTCGAATCAGTGCTGATTGTGATTATCATCCTGATTTTCACCATGGGATTCCGCAGCGGCCTTATCATCGGTTTTGGACTCGTGCTCACCGTGGCCGTCTCGTTCCCGATTCTGCTCACTATGGGCACCACCTTGCAGCGCATTTCCCTCGGCGCGTTCATTGTGGCGATGGGTATGCTCGTCGACAATGCCGTGGTGATTATGGACGGCATCCTAATCGACCGCCAGCGAGGTTTGCCGCAGTCGGAATATCTCTTCCGCATAGGCCGCAACACAGCCATGCCGCTGCTCGGCGCCACAATCATCGCCGCTTGCACATTCCTCTCGAGCTATCTCTCGCCCGACAGCGCCGGCGAATATTCCCACGACCTCTTCCTGGTGCTCTGCATCAGCCTGCTCGCCAGCTGGGTGTTTGCCCTGGTGCAAGTGCCCATCTGCGCAAAATCTTGGCTGCCGGCACAGATCCCTACCGCCGACTCTCAGCCCAAGCAAGTGATGAATTCGCCCGCCCACCGCTTCATTCGCAAGTGCGTGGCCACTGTGGTGCGCTACAAGACCATCTCCTTTGTATCCGCCATTCTGCTCCTTGGCATCTGCGGCTGGGGCATGACCAAGGTGAAAAACCTCTTCTTCCCCGACTTCGACTACAAGCAATTCATCGTGGAATGCTACTTCCCCTCGCAAACCAACCCCGACGAGGTGCGCGACCGCATGCTCCAAATGAGCGACACCCTTATGGCCAACCCCGACATTGAGCGCGTGGCCATGAGTATGGGCTCGGCCCCAGCCCACTATTGCCTTGTGCGACCGATGACCAACGGCGGCGACTGCTACGGCGAACTGATGGTCGATTGCAAAGACTATAAAACGGTCCAAAAGGTGCTCCCCGAGGTGCGCAAAAAGCTCCGCCGCGAGAACCCCGACGCCTACATCCGTCTGCGCAAATATAATTTCTCCATTTCTACATCCCACACCGTCGAGGTGGAATTTTCGGGCCCCGACCCCGCAGTGCTCCGCAGCCTCGCCGCTCAGGCCGAGGATATTATGCGACAATGCAAGTATATCGACCCCTATTCAGTGGAAAACAACTGGAAACCGATGGCTAAGGCCATGGTGGTCAACTACTCTGAATCTGCCGCCTCGCGCGCCGGCATCACCCGCAGCGACATCGGCAACGCCCTCAACGCTGCCGGCGACGGCATGACTATTGGCGTGCTCTCCGACCAAGACAACATGGTGATGATTAATCTGCTCATGCGCAATGCCGACGGCTCTCGCATCCAAAATATGGGCGACATCCCCGTGTGGAGCGCCACAGCATTCAATATCGACAGCGACGACATCACCGGCCTTATGACCGGCGCCACCTCGGCCGACAAGCTCTCCGAGAAAATGGGCCACACCACCACCCTCAATTCCGTTAGCTTCAACAGCTCGCTCCAGCCCTCCGAGCACACCATTATGCGCCTCAACGGCCGCCGCGTGATCGAAGCCGAGGCCGATCCCAACCCCGACATCGACGAGGCCACTCCGGCCCGCGCCGTGGCCGAGATTACGCCGCAAATCGAGGCCATTCCGCTCCCCGCAGGCTACTCAATGCGCTGGGTGGGCGATGGCGAGATGGCCGGCGAGGCAATCGGCAACCTGCTGGTGTTCGTGCCCCTCATTATATTTATCATTTTGGCCGTGCTGCTAATGCTCTTCAACAGTTGGCGCAAGCTCCTCATCGTCCTGTTCTGCCTGCCATTCTCCATCGTGGGAATCACGCCCTCGCTCTATTTCACCGGCACACCGTTCACCTTTATGGCCATTCTGGGCATGATGGGCCTTGTGGGTATGCTTATTAAAAATGCGATTGTCCTTGTCGACGAAATCACTCGCCTCACCGACGAAGAGCATCAGCACCCCTACGACGCCATTATCAACGCCACCGTCTCGCGCGTGCGCCCCGTCCTTATGGCCTCGCTCACCACTATCGTCGGAATGCTCCCCTTGATGTCCGACCCAATGTACGGCTCGATGTCGCTCACAATCATGGGCGGACTTGCCGTCGGCACACTCGTCACCCTGGTGCTCCTCCCGCTATTCTACGCCGTACTATTCCGCATCAAAAAGCCTACAGTATGAAAAATATAATATCCATCATCGCGCTATTGGCCTCGGCTGTCAGCCTCAACGCTCAGTCGCTCACGCTCTCTGCCGACCAATGCCGCGCTATGGCCCTCCAATCCAGCGAAGACCTCCAAAAATCTCAAATTGACTACGAAGAATCCCGCCTCGACGTCGACATCGCCAACCGCTCGGCCCTCCCGACGCTCGACGGCGCCGCCATGCTGGAATATATCGCCCCCGACATCACCATGAGCTCAATCGAGCTGCAAATGCGCGGCATGTATATCGCCGGTCTCAACGTCACTCAGCCAATCTACACCGGCGGCAAAATCACCGCCGGAAAGCGCCTCGCCGGCATTGGCCGCGACGTGGCCGCCGAGCGCCTTCGCCTAAGCCGCATGGACGTTATCTCCGACGCCGACCAAGCTTATTGGTCGCTCGTGGCTGTTGCCGCCAAGGAGCAAATGCTCCGCAGCTACGTGGCTCAAATGGACACCCTCTACGCCCAAGCCCAAAATGCCCTTACCGTGGGCATGACCACGCGCAACGACCTCCTGCGCATCGAGTCGCGCCGCAGCGAAATTATCTATAATCTTAAAAAGGTGGTCAACGGCCGCAATCTCTGCCGCCTGGCTCTGTGCCGCATTATCGGCGTGGACGAGGACACCCCCATTGAGCCCTCCGACACCGCTATCCAAGTCTCTGCGCCCGGTATGCTCGCCAACGACATCTCGGCTCGCCCCGAGCTCCAACTGCTCAATCTTGCCATCGACGCTAATCAGCAGCAAGTGAACATGGCGCGTGCCGACTATCTCCCCAAAATCGGCCTCAGTCTGGGATATTTCCGCTACGGCAACATCAAGACGGTCACCACATATCAGCTGCAAGACGGTTCGGTGGGCTCGCTCTCCAACACCACCAACGACGGCCTCGGCCTGGCCATGCTTTCTGTGCAAATCCCCATTTTCAATTGGGGAATCACCGGCAAAAAAGTGAAAAAAGCCCGTCTCGACCTTGATAAATCGCGCCTCGACCTCGACAAAAATCAGCGCTTGCTCTCAATCGAGGTGCAGCAAGCCATCAACAATGTCAACGACGGCTACGAGCTCATCTCTGCCGCCACTATCGCTCTCAACCAGGCCAAGGAAAATCTCCAAAGCCTGCAAGCACGCTATCGTGTGGCCATGTGCCCCATTATCGACCTCCTCGACGCGCAATCCCAATGGCAGCAGGCCGAGAGCAACCTTATAGAGGCCAAAGCCCAATTCAAAATCTATCAGACGCAATACCTTCGCGCCACCGGCACCCTCGAATAATCCTTGCCACATACGCATAAAAAAGTGGGCTGCTCCATACACCGGAACAGCCCGCTTTTTATGCGACTATCTTTATATTATTTTGCGATGAGCAAGAAATAATTTTTCTTACCCTTTTGCACGATCATATATCGGCCGTCGAGCAGCATCTCTGTGTTGGTGGGAGCGTATGCATCGGCCACTTTCTCCTTGTTGATCATCAGACCGCCTTGCTGAGCCAGCTTGCGCAGTTCGCCCTTCGACGGGAAGATGGGAGCCTTCTCCACGAGAAGGTCGGCAAGGCCGATACCTGCCTCGATGTCGGCACGCGACACTTCAAATTGAGGCACGCCTTCAAACACTTGCAGCAGCGTGGTCTCGTCGATTTTGCGCAGGGTGTCCGACGCCTTGTTGCTGAATAGAATCTGCGAGGCCTCTACGGCTGTCTCGTAATCCTCGGCGCTGTGCACCATGGTGGTGATTTCCTTGGCCAGGCGCTTTTGCAGCGGACGTTGGCCCGGGTCGGCAGCTTGTGCGGCCACCAATTCAGCCACCTCTTCACGGGTAAGCTCGGTGAAGATTTTGATATATTTTTCAGCGTCGGCATCGCTTACATTCAGCCAGAACTGATAGAACTTATACGGCGAGGTGTAGCGCGCGTCGAGCCACACGTTGCCGCTTTCGGTCTTGCCGAATTTGCCGCCGTCGGCCTTGGTGATCAGCGGGCAGGTGAGT
>CAZRCU010000074.1:0-10484 GCA_964598685.1 uncultured Bacteroides sp. | reverse complement strand
GCACCATGTAGATGCCGGCTTGAGCGGGAGCTTCGCTAAGCTTGACGCCCGACAGGGTGAAGTAGTCTGTGGCCTTGGCGCCTTGGCCGAGCACAGCGGCTACGCCGTCTTGAGCGCCTTTGACGGTGACAACCTTGTCGAATCCGGGCACTGAGAGGGTGACCTCGGCGTCGGTGGCATCGGGAGTGCCAACCACCTCAAATGATGCGTTACATTCGCCGTAGATGCCGTCCACTTCGACCTTGAGCCATTCGGGAGCTTGCACGCTGAATTGGCTGCCGTCGTAGAAGCTGTTAAGGGCCATGGTGCCCTTGTTGTCTTCAAGCACCACTTCGTCGGGGCATTTGAGCCAGGGATAAGCGCCATCGAGCATGATTGCAAATGCATTGCGATAGCCGGTGAGGCGGAATCCCATGGTGAGAGAGGTCTGAGGATTGTTCATCCAGCTAACCACCTTTTGCACCACGCTGATGTAGAGGCCGTCGGGGTTGTCCTCGCTGGATTGCAGCGGAGCAAAGAACTCGGCACATTCGTGGATGCCGGTGAGGCGCACTACATATTGGTCGCAAACGGCGCTGCTGATTACGGCGGGCTTGTCGAATTTGAAGTCGAGCAGCACATAGTTGTGATATGTGCCTTCCATAGTGGTGACAACGTCAGAGCCCTTGATGGTGGCCGATGCAAGCGGGGTGCCGAGCGCGCCTTCCTCGGTGAGAGGAATCACCTCGAGGGTGAAATCGTGGTCGGCCACTACATTGTCGGCAAAGGCGTGAACCCAAGCACCGTCGATCACCAGCGGAGCAGCGGCTGCCTGATAGATGTTCATAATGCCGTCGACATAGGCATAGTTGCCGTCAACGCGGTCTTCTGCGTCGGGGAATGAATATTCTGTCCAATATTGGTCGGAGCTGTCGCTGTAGCCATACAGAGGCACTGCGCCAAGGTTGACATATTCATATGTGATGCCTTCTGAATCAACGTCGAAGGCCGACATGCCAAATTGTGTGGGCTCTGTGGTGCCGCTAAGCAGGAATTGAGCCTTGCCACCTGCCTGCACAAAGTCGCAACGAGAATATGAGCCGTCGGCGGCGCCGGGGGCGCTTGCTGTCAGTGTGGGCGCATAGTAGAGGTTGTTGCGAGTGGAAAATTCGCTTGAGAGGTCGGTGAAATAGGTGTAAGTGAGGTCTTTGTCGGAGGATTTCTCCATTTCACCGTCGTTATTCATAAATTCCCACGAGAATGTGGCGTCGGCTACATCGGTGGTGTTGGTCCAGGTGATGGGGCTATACACGGGCTCGGTGGCAATGTAGTAGGGCATATAGCCGAGCTCTTTGCTTAGGCCGAAATATTTGGTGTAGGCGGGATATGTGTAGCTTGCCTCAACGGCGGGAAGGTCGATGCTCACGGCGTCGATGACGTTGGTGTTGCCGTCGGTGCCTTCATATTCAAAGGCGATTTGGACGGTTTTGCCCACATAGTCGGCGAGCGAGATGTTGTAGGTGTCCCAATCTGCCATGTAGTATAGGTCGATGAATCCGAGGTCTTTGTATTTCTCGGCATAGTCGGCAAGGAGAGTCCACGACTCGCCACCATCGGCAGAGATCAGCACTTTGAGGGTTTGAACCACCACTTTGTCGCCGTCGTATTCATAGGTGTCCCAATCGAGGTTGTCCATGCTGTAGAAGTAGACCGGCGAGATCAGGCCGAGGAACGAGAGAGATTCACCTTCGTGCACGGTGACGGCCTTTGAAATCAGCCATTCGTCGCAGTGGGCATCGCTATACATTGCAATAGCGGCATAGGTGCCGTCGTAGCCCGGGTAGTAGGTAGATATATTATCTACCGACCACGGATTTTTATTTTCCTCGTCTTTTGAAACGGCGCTCCAATCAGCTGGAATGGCGCCGTCTTCAAAGCTTTCGTAGAGGGTGGCGGTTTCGGCCGAGCGACGGGCGGGAGTCTTGGCAGCGAGCTTTTGCAGGCCCGGGGCCACGAGAGTCTTCATTTTGCGGCCGTTGGCCAGGGTTTCGCGCACCACTACGTCTTTCGACTTAGAGAGCTTTTTAGCGGAAATGAGTCGAGGGGTGGCACCGGCCGGGGCAGCAACCTCGGCCTTGCTCGCCGTGGCCTCAAATTCGAGAGGCCCGGCAGCCGACACGGCCAATGCGGTGGTGGCGGCTAATGATAACAAAAGAGCTTTTTTCATAGATATGTTGTAATTGTTGGTTATAATATTGTGTGTCATTTGATTACTTGCTTGCGCACAGAGCCGTCGGAGTAGCGCACCATGTAGATGCCGGCTTGAGTGGGAGCTTCGCTAAGCTTGACGCCCGACAGAGTGAAGTAGTCTGTGGCCTTGGCGCCTTGACCGAGCACAGCGGCTACGCCGTCTTGAGCACCTTTGACGGTGACAACCTTGTCGAATCCGAGCACTGAGAGGGTCGCCTCGGTGTCGGTGGCATCGGGAGTGCCAACCACCTCAAATGATGCGTTACATTCACCGTAGATACCGGCCACGTCGACCTTGAGCCATTCGGGAGCTTGCACGCTGAATTGGCTGCCGTCGTAGTAGCTGTTGAGGGCCAGGGTGCCCTTGTTGTCTTCAAGCACCACTTCGTCGTCGCCTTGCAGCCAGGGATAAGCGGCGTCGAGCATGATGGCAAATGCATTGCGCTTGCCGGTGAGGCGGAAGAGCATAGTGAGCGAGGTGCGGGGGGTGTTCATCCAGCTTACCACCTTTTGCACTGCGCCTACATAGAGGCCGTCGGGGTTGTCCTCGATAGATTGCATTGGGGCGAAATATTCGGCGCATTCGTGGATGCCGGTGAGGCGCACTACATATTGGTCGCAAACGGCGCTGCTGATTACAACTGGCTTGTCGAAATGGAAGTCGAGCACCACATAGTCGTAGTAGGTGTTTTCCTGGGCGATAATCACGTCGGAGCCCTTGATGGTGGCCGATGCAAGCGGGGTGTCGAGCGAGCCCTCCTCGGTGAGAGGAATAATTTCGATGGTGAATTCGTGGTCGGCTGCAATATCGTGGGATGTGGCCTGAATCCAAGCGCCGTCGATCACCAGCGGCGCGTCGGTGGCCTGATAGATATTCATAACGCCGTCGACATAGGCATAGTTGCCGTCAACGCGGTCTTCTGCGTCGGGGAATGAATATTCTGTCCAATATTGGTCGGTGTATTCGCTATAGCCAAAGAGCGGTATGTCGTTCAATCCGTATTTTGTGTATTTTATGCCCTCTGTGCCAACGTCGAAGGCCGACATGCCAAATTGAGTCAACTCCTCGCCCGAGAGGTATTGAGCTTTGCCGCCGGCTTGCAGTCTGTTGAAGCGTTGGTAGGTGCCGTCGGCAAGGCCGGGGGTGCTGGCTGTCAGTGTGGGTGCTGTGTAGAAGTTGTTGCGAATGGAGAATTCTGAGAAGAGGTTGGTGGTGAAGGTGACGGTGAGGTCTTTGTCGGTCGACGTGAACTCATTGCCGTCGTAGTCTTGATACGACCATTTGTAGGTGTTGTCGGGATTGATCGAGGTGTTGGTCCATGTGATGGGGCTGAACACCGGCAAAATGGGATAGCCATTCACCCAATAGCCGAGCCCTTTGCTTAGGCCGAAATATTTGGTGTAGGCGGGATAGGCATAGCTGGCATCAGCGGGCAAGCGGCTGATAGTGACGGCGTCGAGAGCTATGAAATTGCCGTCGGTGCCCTCATATTCAAAGGCGATTTGGACGGTTTTGCCGGCATATTCGCCGAGGGATAGCGAGTAGGTTTCCCAATTGTAAATATCTTCCATTTCGGCTATTGTGGCATCGCGGAATTCCTCGGCATAGTCGACCAGGAGAGTCCACGATTCGCCGCCATCGGCTGAAATCAGCACCTTAAACGTTTGATTCACAATCTTGTCGCCTATATATTCTTCAGTGTCCCAATTGATATTGTCGGTGCTGTAGAAATAGAAAGGCAGCATGTAGGCGAGGAATGAGAGCTGCTCGTTGTCAGAGATTGTGACGGGCTTGGTAATCAGCCATTCGTCGCAGTAGTCGGCGCTATAGTTTGCCAGGGCACAATATCCGCCGTCGGTGCCTGTACCGGCCAATACGCCTGTTATTTCCCACGCATTTTTGTTGGATTCGTCTTTGGAGATGACTGTCCAATCGGATGGAATCTCACCGTCCTCAAAGCTTTCAAAGAATGTGGCATCCTCGGCAGCGCGGCGGGCGGGAGCCTTGACAGCGAGCTTGTGCAGGCCCGGGGCTACGAGATTTTTCATCTTGAGGCCGTCGACCATGGTCTCGCGCGCCACTATATCTTTAGTCTTGGAGAGCTTTTGGGCCGATAATAGAACGGGGGTTGAATCAGAGAAGGCCGACACAGCCATGGCTGCGGCAGTCGCAAAAGATAGTAGTAGAGCTTTTTTCATTGCTTCGTTATGATAATTGGTAGTGAATTGTGTCGTAGGAATGAGATTGAGGATAGATTGCGCAAATTTAAACAAATTTTTCCAAAATTGGAAATAATTGGCGTGAAATTGATAGTTTTGATAGTTGAATTGCAACTATTTTGCGAAATTAGTGGCAAATTTGATGGATGAATGCGATACAGCGCCCGCGGAGCATACAATAAAAAGGGGGGTAGGTGCGTTAAGTAATGAGGCGCGGTGTATATTACCGCCTAATGATAACGAATGATTAAGAACAAGATACAAACCATAATAAGAGGCTTGGTGGCAGGCGTGGCAATAGCCGTGCCGGCTGCTGCGAGCGCATTTTCGCAAGATTTTTACACCGAGACGTCGGCATTGGCGTCGGGCCGTTGGGTGAAAGTGCAAATCGACGCAACAGGCCTGCAACGCATTCCGGCCGCATCGCTGCGCTCGTGGGGCTTTACCGACCCGAGCAAGGTGAAGGTGTATGGCTATGGCGGCAATCGCATCTCTGATGTGCTCAGCGAGACCAATTATATCGACGATTTGCCCCAGGTGGCCTCGGAATATGTCAACGATGGATTGGTGTTTTACGGCTTGGGAGCCGACCGCTGGGTGGTGAGCACCGGCGCCAATTATCACCGCGAGACCAACCCCTATTCGTCGTATGGCTACTATTTTTTGAGCGAAAACGACGATGAACGCACCGAGGCACAGCCCAGCGGCGTGGCAGGCGCTGAGAATCCCCAGAAAATCGGCACTGCACGCGTGCAATATGAGCGCGATTTGGTGCAAGCCACCGAGGCCGGCCCGCTGATGGTGGGCGAGGATATGCGCTACACCCCTACACGCAGCTTCACCATCGAAACCCCCGGCCGCGCCGACAATATGGGCGTGTGGATGGAGTGCCAGATGTTCACCCGCACCCTGGGCGCCGGTGCCGACCTTGCCTTCACCGTGAATGGCGTAAACCTCACCGCGGTGTCGTCCGACCGCATTGCGGCCACCACCGAATCGGCATATATCCACGGCAATGTGGGCCAGGCGCGCCACAACATCATTATGGATGCCGGCGACAAATTTGAAGTTACCATCAACATCAGCTCGTCGGTGGTGATCTACAAGGCCAATTTGGACTATATCGCGCTCAATTATATCCGCGATCTCGATCTCACCGGAGTGAGCACCACCCTGGATTTCTGGAGCCAAAACAACGAATTGGCTGTGGACGGTGCTGATGAAGACACCCGCGTGTGGGACATCACCGACCCCCAAAATATCACGCTTGTGTCCACCGCATTGTATGCCGGCGAGGCCTCGTGGAAGGCATCGTATGGCGGATTGCGCGGCTATGTGGTGTGGAAGCCCACAATGACCATGAGCACTCCCACATATGTGAGCACAGTGACCAATCAGAATCTGCACGAGGTGTCGGAGCCCTATGATATGGTGATTTTTGCGCCCACATCGCTCACCGGCCAGGCTGCCCGCATTGCCACATTGCACAACGAGGTGGACAGCTTGCGAGTGAATGTGGTGGATATCAATCAGGTGTACAACGAATTTTCGTCGGGCACACCCGATGTGACCGCAATGCGCAAATATTTGAAGATGCTCTACGACCGCCAGAGCTCTACCGACCGACCGCTGAAATATGCCCTTATTATGGGCCGTGTGACGCTGGATAATCGCGGATTGCTGTCCACCACCAAGGCGCTTGACTACACCACGATGCCATCGTGGCTGGTGACAACCGACCGTGCCTCGATGAGCGACAACGACGGCTATGCCACAGATGATGTGATTGCCATGTTGGGTGACAATTCGGGCCGCGATCTCGGCTTGGACGATTTGTCGGTGGCTGTGGGCCGCATTCCGGCCATGTCGGCTTCGGATGCAGCTGAAATCGTGGACAAGCTGGAGCAGTATATCAAGAAATCCAAGCACACCGGCTGGCGCAATCGCATCTTGATGTTGGCCGACGACGAAGACCTGGGTGTGCATTTGCGCCAAACCGACGCAATGGCCACCGGATTTATGAGCACCGATCGCCAGCAGCACGTAATTAATAAGGTGTATTTGGATGCCTACAATTATAGCAGCGGGTCGTATCCCGATGCACGCCGCGATATGTTTCAGTATCTCGACGAGGGCGTGGTGTGGTGGTTTTATGTGGGCCATGCCAACAACCACTCGTGGACGGGCGACGGCCAGCTCACCTTCACCGACATTAATAATATGTATCTGAAGAATGTGCCCTTTGTGGTGGCATCTACGTGCGACTTTTTGCGCTGGGATTCCGAGACCACGTCGGGCGGCGAAATCATGTATAAGGAGCGCTATGGCGGCGCCATCGGCATGATTAGCGCCACACGTCCGGTGTATATTTCCGACAACGGCTATCTGCTCGAGGCCTATGGCCGCCATGCGGTGAGCCGCGACGACGACGGACGATTCCTCACCGCCGGCGAGGTGTATCGCCGCTCTAAGAATAATATTTTGAATAATCGCGGGATCCATGTGAGCAACTACAACCGTCTGCGCTTTGTGTTTATGGGCGATCCGGCCTTGCGACTGGCCAATCCCGATAATATCGTGGAATTGACCGCAATCAACGGCGCGACGCCGGGTATGGACGAGGATGTCGTGATTCCGGCGCTGTCGACGGCTGTGCTCGAGGGCCGCGTGGTGAGCCCCGACGGCACTTTGCTTGAGGACTTCAACGGCACTGTGACCGTGGAGCTTTTCGATGCCGATCAATCGCACACCACCAATAGCCGCGGCAACGGCAGTGTGGAGGTGTTTGACACCCACGGCGACAAGATTTATACCGGTGCGGCCGAGGTGAAAAACGGCTTGTTTACACTGAATATGGCCATGCCGAGCTTGATTGCCGACAATTATCGCACGGCCACCTTGTCGATGTATGCCGTGAGCAAGGACGAGAGCACCGAGGCGATCGGCGCGAATCGCGATTTCTATGTGTATGGCTTTGAGGATCCTGAGCAGGCCGACACCGAATGTCCCGAAATCAAGGCGATGGTGCTGAATCATTCGGGCTTCAAGAGCGGCGACAGGGTGAATTCGTCGCCGGTGTTGCTGGCCGAGGTTAGCGACAATGTGGGCATCAATATTTCCACCGCGGGCATCGGACAGCAGATCACGATTACCCTGGACGATGTGACCTCCTACACCGATGTGTCGATCTACTACACACCAAATTCCGACGGCTCGGCATCGGGCAGCATTTCGTATCCCTTCGACGATTTGACGTCCGGCGCCCACAGCATGAAGTTGCGCGTGTTTGACACCTCGGGCAATGCGGCCACCAAGACGATTGATTTCTTTGTGGACGACAATGTGGCGCCACAGATTTTCGATGTGTACACCGATGCAAATCCGGCCTCGACGAGCTGCAATTTCTATGTGCGCCACGACCGCCCCGAGAATATCGTGTCGGTGAGCGTGACGGTGTTCGACCTGATGGGCCGTGCGCTGTGGACGGGTAGCGCCAAGGGCATGAGCGACGGCGATGTGTCGGCGGCAGTCACCTGGGATTTGTGTGACAGCGTGGGACGCCGCGTGCCGCGTGGCATCTATGTGTATCGCGCTAAGATCACCACCGATAGCGACAACTATGAAACGGCATCGCGCCGATTGGCCGTAACGGCTCAATAAGGGCGATAACAACATATCATTGAGGCACGACCCCGGGGCATTTTCATTGCCTCGGGGTCGTGTCTCAAAACAAAACAAATTCGTATAATATACCGATGCAAAGTTAGAGATAACCGCCAAGGCGAGCAATACCAAAAAAGTGGGAAAATGCGGCATGATGCAGGAGGGTGGGAACGGGGTTTAGTAATAGGAAATGGGTATAGACGCGGCGTCGGCGTCGAGCATTTGTCGGAAATCGTCGATTGGTGGCAGGGGCGGCAGGTGCGACGCGGCGTGCAGGGCCAGGGCGCGGGTCATCAGAATGTCGTCGTGGGCGCCGGGCTTGGCGGCATACGAGCCGTTGGGCGTCTGCTCGTAGGTGAGGAGTTCGTTGAGGGCGTCGACATCGCGCTCGATGTAGCCCTCGGTGCGGACGGTGGCCACGAGGCCCGAGATTATCATCTCTTTTGTGGCGCGGTTGGTGTGGAAGCCTACGCGCGAGGTGAATTTTTGCAGCATGTCGTCGTAGATGCGCCGTCGGTAGATGTTGGGATAGTTTTCGGCAAGGGAGTCGAGGATAAAGAGCCCGCAGCCCGATTTGTCGGTTTCGAGGGTGTTGCTTTCCACCACCATAAGTGCGTCGTTGTAGAAGCGGCCGATGCGGTCGATGTGCTCGGCAAGGATGTCGAGGTCGACGTGGCCGCGCCATTGCGCCACCACCTCGGGCTTGGCCTCGTCGGTGCGCATCACGGCGATAACCGACCAGTCGGATTTCTCGGAGCGGCCGCCCACGTCGACGGCGGCTATGTATTCGCCCTTTTCCTCGGGCATTTTCCAGAGCTTGAGGTTGGAGGTGGGGTTGTCGTACCATTGGCCTTGGTGGATGTCGCCCAATTGGGGCTGATAGCAGCTGCGGCGCATGGATTCGATGGATTGAAACGAGAATACGCTTGAATTGGTGGCAACGAAGGCTTCATCGTCGTCGGTGGGGTATTCGGCCTGCATTTGCATCGGCGAGCGATATTCGAGGGATTTTTGGCGATACCACCAGATTTGGTCGAGGTCGCAGCCGTGTTTGGTGAAGAGCTTGAGCTCGTAGTCGGTGAGGCTGTCGGCCAGCTCGGCGCGGTTGGGCGGTGTGAGGCGGTTGGTCTCGAGTTCATACCAGGGCACGAAAATGGCGCGCTTGTCGCCAAGGCCGGCACGGCAGCGCAGCCATTCGGAGTGGAGAAAGTTGCCCACGCCGTTGGCGGTGGATTCCATCACCACCACCGAGTTTCGCGCAAGGGCCACAGAGCCGCAAATCGAGCGAACCACATTGTCGGCCGAGTTGTCGCCTTTGCCGGTCCAGAAGCCCACCTCGGTGAAGTGTGCCAGGGCAATGTCGGAGCCGCGCACAGATTGGTGGTTTTTGATGGAAACGGTGGTGACTTTGCAGCCGCGGCCCGAGATGTATCGGGTGTTGGACGAGCCTTCAAAGCGCTTGAGCTCGGGAGGGGTGTCGTCGTCCCAAAATTCCGGGGGATAGTTTTCGAGCAAACGGCGCTGCATGGCGCGGATGTTGGCCGAGCTTTCCATGGTGTTGGAGCAGATCACCGAGTTCCAATTTCTCATCAGGCAGATTTGAATCCAGCTGATATACATCTGTGTGATCGTACTGCCGCCAAATTGGCGGGTTTTCACGATGATGGCACGGATGGGGCGGCCGGCGAGGCGGTCGGCCTCGAAAGTGCGCACCACGCGGCGCTGTGGAGCGTTGAGCACAAATGGCTCGTCGAGTCCGGTGAGCTTGTTGTGGATTTTTACGCAGGTTGCACACCAAAATTCAAAGTCGTGCTCAAAGCGCAGTTTTTGCCAGGCGATGGGGTTGGCGGCCACGGCGGGATAGCGCGGGTCGTTGACCATTGCCTCGGGCACGTAGGCGTAGGGGAGGTCGGGCACGGGCGTGGATACGCGCACTCGGCCGGGCTCGTCCATTCCTTTGATTGGATTGTATTCGGGCCTCACCAGCAGTCGGCGCCGTTCGTCTTCAAGGAGAATGTTCATATGGAAAGATTGATTAAGAAGGTTTTACGCAAAGGTAGAAACCTTTTTAATCGAAATCCGTCACTTTTGTAAATTGACGCGAATTAACACAAGCTTAAGGAGGCGCGGTCGTTTGTGCTTCCGGAGAAACGCCCAAATTGGCCAATCGCTGATTGGCTTTTTGGGTAGTTGAAAAGGCCAAACAGTGTTTGGCTTTTTTTAAGCTGGTTGTAACGAGCTGAACCATAGTACGTTGGATTAGGATGCACCATGGTGCATCCCTACTGGCAGCGGTAGTAATGCATTTATATACAGCGTGTTGGAATTAACGTTTCGGTGGGGTGGTGCATAATTCAATATTTATTATTACC
>CAZRCU010000073.1:0-10538 GCA_964598685.1 uncultured Bacteroides sp. | reverse complement strand
TCGAATAGCGGGATTACTCCACGGTGATAATCGGCTGTCGGCGTGTTATCTGTTGATGAAGCGGAGGGGTAGGGGGGCTTGGCCGGCGTTGACCCAAGTGGCGATGACGCGGTGGTTGGTGCGATAGCCTTGCATGGGAGTCCATCCGCATTGGCTGATAACGTCGGCGTCGGTGATTGTGTGTGGCTCGTCGAGTTTTTCAACGAGTACCATGTCGGCATAGTAGCCGGGGCGAAGGCGGCCGCGACGGTCGATGCCAAAGAGTGTGGCCGGCGCTGCTGCCATGCGATTGGCTACGGTGGCCGGGTCGTAGAGGTCCATCATTGCCACGAGGGAGAATTGCACTATCGGCGCGCCGCTCATGGCCTTAAACACGTCGCCTTGCTTTTCTTGTAGGAGGTGAGGGGCGTGGTCGGTGGCTACGATTGAAATTCGTCCGTCGGCGAGTGCAGCGCGCAGCGCGTCGCGGTCGGCGATGTCTTTCACTGCGGGGTTCATCTTGATGCGTGAGCCAAGTCGGGGATAGTCGTGTAGTGTATGAATCAGGTGGTGGGGCGACACCTCGGCTGTGATTTGACGAACTTCGAGGGGCGTTGAAGGGTCGAATAGAGCGGTTTCCTCGCGAGTGGTGACGTGGGCGATATGGAGGCGTGTGCCGTAGCGTGATGCAAGTTCCATGGCTCGCTCGGTGGCTTTCACGCAGGCGAGATTCGACCGCAGCCGTGTGTGCCAAGTCATGTCCTCGGGATTGGGAATGGGACTGAATCTGGCGATGTTTTGGTTGATTATATTTTGATCCTCGGCGTGTACGACGACACGGCCGGGCTGGTCGGCAAATACGGCTCGCAGGGCGGAATCGTCGTCGAGCAGCATATTGCCGGTGGATGAGCCCATAAACACTTTAACAGCAGCGATGCGACTGAAGTCGGCTCGTTGCAGGTCGGCAAGATTGTCGGCCGTAGCGCCAATCATAAAGGCATAGTTGGCCGCGGAGTGGCGTGCGGCTATGTCGGCTTTGTGCTCGATTTCTGCGATAGAAGTGGTGGCAGGAATCGTGTTGGGCATATCAATGTAGGACGTGACGCCACCGGCCAGGGCGGCACGGCTTTCGCCGGCGATAGTGGCCTTGTGGGTGAGGCCAGGTTCGCGGAAATGCACGTGGCAATCTATGGCGCCGGGCATTAGATATGCACCGTTGGCGTCGATGATTTCGCTATCTTCGAGGGCCTGAGGCGTAGGCTCGCCATCGCCCATAGCCGAGATGAAGCAGCCATCGGTGGAAAGCCAGCCTCGGCGGGGCTGCGAGTCGCCGTCGACGATTATGGCATTATGGATTAGCACTATTTTGCGGAATAGTTAGGGAATTTCTTGAAGAAGCTGTTCCATTTTAGGCGCACTACGCCGAAGACGGCTTCGCCGAATATGCCGGAATTCATCTTGGAAGTGCCCAGCACGCGATTCACAAAAATGATGGGCACCTCGACAATCTTGAAGCCATATTTGTAGGCGGTGAATTTCATTTCGATTTGGAATGCGTAGCCCTTGAATTTTACTTCGTCGAGTGGGAGCGCTTCGAGAACGCGGCGGCGATAGCACACAAATCCGGCGGTGGTGTCGTGGACGGGCATACCGGTGACGATGCGCACATATTTAGATGCGTAGTAGGACATGAGCACGCGTCCCATAGGCCAATTCACCACGTTGACGCCGGTGACATAGCGCGAGCCGATGGCCACGTCGGCGCCTTGATTGGCGGTGGCATCATATAGCTTGAGCAGGTCGTTGGGGTTGTGAGAAAAGTCGGCATCCATTTCGCAGATGTAGTCGTAGCCTTGTTGGATGGCCCATTTAAAGCCGGTGATGTAGGCGGTGCCGAGGCCGAGCTTGCCGGCGCGTTCGATGATGTGAACGCGACCCGGGTGGGCTTGCATTTTATCCTTGACGATGGCAGCGGTGCCGTCGGGGGAATTGTCGTCGATTACGAGAATGTCGAATTGGTGGTCGAGGGCGAGCACTGCTTCGATAATAGCGGCAGCGTTTTCGCGCTCGTTGTACATTGGAATGATAACTACCGCGTCGCGGCGTTCGTTGTTGGGCTCAGTCATATCGGTTGTTATGCCAGAACAGCTTTTTAGAATTTTTTATTGATACAAAGATATACAAAAAATCGGTTAATGCGCACATCTGCTCGCAAAAAAGTGCTAACTTTGTCGTTATGATGCATCATCCAGAAAACGATTCTAAATATGCGGGCCTTACCGTAAACTCGGGTGTGGCCCAGCCACCTATTGTAAATCCGTATCTGCAACGTCGACGTAAGCCGTTGCCCGAGGCGTCTGAGCTTGTCGAGGGAATCCTTCGCGGCGATGTGACGATGCTGTCGCGGGCTGTGACTCTTGTGGAGTCGACATCTCCCGAGCATTATGCTCGCGCTCAAGAGGTGATTGAGAAATGCTTGCCAATGTCGGGCAATTCGCGCCGCATTGGTATCACGGGCGTGCCGGGTGCCGGCAAGAGCACATCAATTGATGTGTTTGGCCTGCATGTGCTGCGCGACCCCGAGGCAAAGCTTGCAGTGTTGGCCATAGATCCGTCGAGCGAACGCACTCGCGGCTCGATACTTGGCGATAAGACTCGTATGGAGAAGCTCGCAGTGAACCCTCGTGCCTTTATACGCCCCAGCCCATCGGCGGGCAGCCTGGGCGGCGTGGCTCGCAAGACGCGCGAAACGATTGTGCTGTGCGAGGCCGCCGGCTATAATAATATTTTTGTGGAGACTGTGGGTGTGGGCCAGAGCGAAACGGCCGTACACTCGATGGTCGACTTTTTCTTGCTGATTCAGCTTGCCGGCACCGGCGATGAATTGCAGGGCATCAAGCGCGGCATTATGGAGATGGCCGATGGCATTGTGATCAACAAGGCCGATGGCGACAATGTGAACCGTGCAATGTTGGCCCAGGCGCAATTCCGCAGCGCTTTGCAGCTGTTTCCGCCGGCCCCGTCGGGATGGAAGCCCGAGGTGCTCACCTATTCGGGATATTTCGAGCTTGGCATTGTCGAGGTGTGGGATATGATCGACCGCTATTTCAAATTTGTGAATGAAAGCGGCTATTTCGACGCCAAACGACGCCAACAGGCACGCTATTGGATGTATGAGACCATCGACGAGCAGCTCAAAGCTAATTTCTATGGCGACCCCGATATTGCGGCCATGCTAAGCAAGCTCGACCATGACGTGGAAACCAACCGTCGCAGCTCGTTTTTGGCGGCTCGCGATGTGCTTCAACGATATTTCTCATCTAAAACTCTCTGATTATGATGCGAAGATTGATTTATTCATTAATGTTTGTCGTGGCGCTGGTGGCATTGCCATCGGCCAAGAGCGGCGATTTATTGCAGTTTAAGGAAACCACTTTTGATTTCGGCACAATCAGCGATACATCGGCACCGGTGGTGCACGAATATGAATTTGTGAACACGGCAGATGAATCTGTGGCAGTGTTGTCGGTGTCGACCGGCTGTGGCTGCACTCGCCCTAAATATCCCACCGAACCCATTAAGGCTGGCAAGAAGAATAAGATTACAGTGACCTTCCTTCCGGCCGGCCAAAGTGGCGAGATTAACAAAGATATTAAGGTGAGGTATCGCGGCGCTACCGCCGGCTCGTCTAAGCGAATCACTTTGCGATTGCGCGGCGTGGTGACTCCATCCAAGTAACACCAAAAATGGAGATGCCTCACGGTATCTCCACATTTGATAATAAACCAATCATTATCACATTTCTTGCAATGGAAAAAGTAATTTTGCTATGTATTATTTAAACGATTTGGCCGTCAGATAGTTTGAGCCAAAATGTGGAAATTTTCATAGTTTAACCGACATTAACCCAGGTGTGCCAAAATATTGCACAACCTCATTGCTAACTTTGTGACATCAAACAAAAAACAATTCTCCTCGGGATAACTAATCAACAAATATAAATCTCAAAAACTCTATACAATGGAAAAACCTAAAAAAGGAAAAACCGCTGCAAGCGATCCCATGGCAGCACGCCGCGAAGCGCTGGCCCAGGCACTTGGCAAGATTGAAAAGGATTATGGACGTGGCGCCGTGATGAAACTCGGCGACGATTCTATCGAAGATATAGAAGTGATTCCTACCGGCTCGGTAGGCTTGAACTATGCTCTCGGTGTGGGCGGTTATCCGCGTGGCCGCATCATCGAAATCTATGGCCCGGAATCGTCGGGTAAGACCACATTGGCTATCCATGCAATTGCCGAGGCTCAGAAGATGGGCGGCATTGCAGCCATTATTGATGCAGAGCATGCATTCGACCGCTTCTATGCTCAAAATCTGGGCGTGGATATCAACAACCTGCTGATGGCTCAGCCCGACAATGGCGAGCAGGCACTTGAAATCGCCGAGCAATTGATTCGCTCTTCGGCTATTGATATCCTTGTAATCGACTCGGTGGCTGCGCTTACTCCCAAGAGCGAAATCGAGGGCGAAATGGGCGACCGCAACGTGGGCTTGCAAGCTCGCTTGATGTCGCAGGCCATGCGCAAACTTACATCGGCAATTTCCCGCACCAACACTTGCTGCATTTTCATCAACCAATTGCGCGAGAAAATCGGTGTGATGTTTGGCCCGTCGGAGACTACCACCGGTGGCAATGCGTTGAAATTCTATGCATCTGTACGCCTCGATATTCGTTCGCGTTCGTCGATTAAGGAAGGCGATGATGTGCTGGGCCGTCGCGCTCTGGTAAAGGTGGTGAAAAACAAGGTGGCGCCTCCATTCAAGCGTGCCGAATTCGACATCATGTTTGGCGAAGGCATTTCGCAGTCGGGCGAATTGGTCGACCTCGGCGTGGAATACGGCGTAATTGCCAAGAGCGGCTCGTGGTTTAGCTACAATGGTTCGAAGTTGGCTCAAGGTCGTGATGCTGCAAAGCGCACACTCGAGGATAATCCCGAGCTGTCAGAAGAAATCTCGGCTCGCATCTTCGAGGCAATGCGCGAGGCAGAAAAAGGCCCGCGTTTGAAGAAGAATCGTGCGGAAATCGCAGCAGAGACCGCTGCCGCCGTGGATCGTGCCGAGGCTAATGCCGAAGCCGCAATCGACGATGATTTCTCGATCGAAGAAGATATGTAATAACATCTGATTCCTATGAAAAAATTAGTTTGTATTATGATGGCAATCGGCGCAGTGTTGGGCTTTAGCGCTTGCAAAAAAGCTCAAGATACGCAAGAGAGCGAGTCTCCGAAATATTTGGTGCTGTATTACTCGCAGAGCGGCACCACCAAGGCCGTGGCTGAATATCTTCAGCAACGTCTTGGAGCAGATATTGAGGAAATTCAGCTTGAGAATCCCTACGACGGCGATTTCGAGCAAACAGTGGAACGCTGCAAGCAGGAAATGGCCGACAGCGTGACGCCCAAGGTGAAACCGCTTAAGGTGAACGTGGCCGATTATGATGTGGTGTTCCTGGGCTATCCGGTGTGGTTTGGCACCTATGCGTTGCCAATTGCCGGCCTGATTCAGGATGTGGACTTTGCAGGGAAAACCGTGGTGCCGTTTTGCACATTCGGCAGCGGTGGTTTGGAAAGTTCGGCCAAAGATTTGGTAGCCGCGCTGCCTAAGGCCAAGATTGCCGAGGGCTATGGTGTGCGCACAGCCCGCATCTCTGCGGCCCCGAGCGAAATTGATCGATTCTTGATCGAGCGCGAATATATCGACGGCGAGGTGACACCTCTCCCCTGCTATTCAGAGCAGCAGCCTGTCGGCGATGAAGAAAAGGCTATCTTTGAAGCTGCGTGCAGCGGCTATCGCTTCCCGCTTGGCACTCCTGTCACCGCCGGCAAGCGTGGCACTGCCGATGGCGTGGATTATGAATTTAAGGCTCAAGCCAAGGATTTCAATGGCGATGATGCCGAGTTTACAATCTATGTGACTGTGCCAAATGATGGCCAACCGGAATTTACTCGCGTGGTGAGATAAGATTTCTTAAAACCTACATACTAACAATAATCCCGAGCTGCTGATGTGTAGCCCGGGATTTATTGTTAGAGGTGAATTGTTGATATTATATCAGCGTCATTTCAGAATCATCTTGGTGGCTTGTGAGCCTTGGCAGCGAATCACAAGGCCGTGGAAGGTGTCGGGGTTTACGCGGCGACCGTCGATCGAGAAATATTCAATGGGGTAGTCGGTATTGTCGACGCTGGGCGAGAATTGGAATTCCACGCCTGAATACTGGCGGCCTGAGATGGTGAGATTCTTAATTTCCCAAGTGCAGGCCTCGTCGGCGGTGGAGGTGTAGCGGAAAAGAATCCGGATTCTATGGCCCGAGAAATCGTTGAGCGAGATGTTTTTGTTGTCGCTGAAGGTCCAATATGAGCCGGTGGGCCATTTCGCGCGGTCGTTGATGACGGTTTCATTGCCCTTTTCATCGCGCACGATGATGTAGAGAATGTCGGATGGGGCGCTGGTGCTAACCTTGTTTACCGCGTGGCTGAATGAGAGAGTAGCGCGCGTGATGTAGGTGAGGTCGATTTCGGGGAGAACGAGCGATTCGTCGCTGGCGTAGGACGAGCCGGAGTAGGCCGAGGCTTTCCAGCCGTAGTCTGAGGTGTTTACCCATACGTTGGCCGGCTTGGTGGGCTTCACGGAGATTTCCACGGTGCAGTCGCCTTCGTCGCCAAGGAAGGTGTTGGAGTAGAGCTCAACGAGTGGATCGCCGGATGTGAGGCCGCCTTTTTTGGTGGTGAGCACGTTGAAGGGGGTGGTGATAGAGTCGCCCCAGATGTATTCCATCAGGTTTGGAAAGTCGTTGAAGGGGTTGCGGTTGCCCTGCAGGGTTTCCACAATATCGTTGCGAGTAATCTCGTCTTCGGTTACGGGATCCTCTTTGGCCCATTGGATAAATAGCTTTGAAGCGGCGGGCTTGAGTGTGGGATATGTGTTGTTTTCAAGGATAAGCAAGGCGCGCTGCGGGCTGGCGCTTGCCCATGTGAGGTTTTGGTAGGCGGTGGCCATATACATGTAGCCACGGGCAAAGTCGCCCTTCCATTGGTCGGCCGGTTCCCAATAATATTGGTTGTCAGAGCCTTTGCCCACCTTGGTGAAACCATTGCCAGAATCGCTGCCTACCACTGTGCCCATGGGATAGTTGCTCTTGGTTGAGTTGATTTTGGATTCGCAAGGCATCAGGTTGTAGAGGTCTTTGTAGGCATTGTTGGTGGAGCCGCCCCACCATGATTTTGGGAAAGAGTGCTCGATGTTCATGCCGCTCACAGAGCTGCCTTTCGAGCCGAAATAGTGGTGATCTTGGCTGTAGCGGTCTACAACCTCGCCGTCTGAGAGTTGGTCGCATTCATAGAATCCGGCCCATGTGCTCGTAGAGCCCGAGCCATATGATAGCATATTTACATTTTTATTGACAAGCTCGTAGACAGCGGTCTTGAGCTCGGCGCCGCATTTGCCGTCGAGCGAGGAATAATAGGAGAGATTGATTTCGGCATTGGCGGAAAGGCCAATTGCGGCTGCTGCCAAGGCGAGTATTCGAGAGAAGTAGGAATGCTTCATGTTGGAAAATGTTTGTTATGGGACGTTTAGAGCGAGGCTAAGAGGCTTCATGCGCAAAGTTATGCAATTTTTTTGGAAAATAAAAACGCGTGGGCGCGGAGCTACATGCGCTGAGCAGCAACGGAATGGAGAAAAAATTGCACAGGTGGCAGTTAATTTGTAAATTTGTGATGACCAAATGAAAAAACTGTATGAAGCAACCTATCACACCGGTTCTCCTGCTCACAGGATACCTTGGAAGCGGCAAAACAACACTTCTGAATAAAATTTTAGCTAATAAACGTGGTATTCGCTTCGCTGTCATCGTTAATGATATCGGCGAGGTGAATATAGATGAAACCCTTATCCGCAAAGAGGGTATCGTTGGCGGTAAAAATTCCGACGATTTGGTGGCCTTGCAAAACGGCTGCATTTGCTGCACTCTGAAAATGGACTTGCTCAAGCAGCTTGCCGACCTCACCAATACCGGCCTGTTCGACTACATCGTGATCGAAGCGAGCGGTATTTGTGAACCCGAGCCCATTGCCCAAACTATTTGCCAAATGGCCTCGATGAATATCGCCAACCATCTTGGCTCGTTGCCTCGATTGGATTGCATTGTCACTGTGGTTGATGCGCTGCGCATGGCCAGCGAATTTGGCTGTGGCGATGCATTGCAAAAGCAAGGCCTCGACGAAGAAGACATCGAAAATCTGATCATTGAGCAAATTGAATTTTGCAATATAATCTTGCTGAACAAGATTTCTGAGGTGACTCGCGACCAAGCCGAGCACATCAAGGCTATAATCCGTGCAATTCAGCCTACCGCTCAAATTATCGAATGCGATTATGCCGACGTCGACTTGGATAAACTGATTCATACCGACCTTTTCGACTTTGAACAAGTGGCCACCTCGGCCACATGGGTAAAAGAGCTTGAAGGCCACGACGATGACGACGATGATGATGACGACGACCACGATGAGCACGAACATCATCACCATCACGAGCATGAACACGACCACGAGCACCACCATCATCACGACCACGACCATGATGAAGGCGAGGCCGAGGAATACGGCATCGGCACATTTGTCTATTTCCGCCGCGAAGCGTTGGATTTCAATAAGTTCGACTATTTCATCTATAACAAGTGGCCAAAGAGCGTAATCCGCACCAAGGGCCTGGTATATTTCAGCCACAATCGTGATATGTCGATACTATTCGAGCAAGCAGGTGTGCAGAAAAAGGTGAAAGAAGCCGGATATTGGTATGCTACCGCCCCCAAGGAGGAGCTGGAGCAAATGATGGCGATGGACCCCACGCTGCGTCGCGATTGGGACCCCGAATATGGCGATCGCATGGTCAAGCTGGTGTTTATTGGCCGAAATATGGATCGCGAAGCTATCACTGCGGCCCTCGACGCTTGCCTTGATAAGCACTAATCTGCCTCGTCCACTTACTATCAAAAATATCATTTAGCGCTGCCTATAAATGGGTGGCGCTAAATTTTTTGAACTTTTTGGCAACTTTTCGAGTAATTTTTGCTAAGTTTGTGGTCGTAAGTAGTAAAAATTATAAAACAACTCTCTAACCCATGACTAATACCAAGATTTTGATGGCGTGTGTGGCCTGGCTGATTGCCATGTCTACTTTGAGCCTGAGCGCCGAGACCTACGAAAACACCTTGTATTCCGTGATTTTCTCGGATATTACGTACAACCCTAAGGAGGTGTCGAAAAGCACCACTTCCACCATTCTATCTGTGGGTAAGAGCTTGCTCACCCACGAGGCAAGCGCCCAGCTGGGCGAATATGCCGACGATGTGCGAGCCGCCGTGGTGGAAGGCGTGTCGATGGCGCGACGTCTGCGAGTGGTCGATGCCGAGTCGGCCCCCGATTTCTATGTGGATGGTATAATTACCAACATCACCACGACGTCAAAACTGATTACGCCTACCGATAAGAAAAAGGCACCATACACGGCCTATAAAGCTCAGATTCGCGTGACTCTTAATTTTGTGAATCGTGTGGACGGCACCATCGTGGACAGCTATGCATTTAGCATCACCGAGGGCAACTCCGTGTCGTGGTTCGACACTAAGGAAACGGCACTCAACCGCGCTCTATCTGATTTGGCCGCGGAGATTTGCAAACATTATGAACACGTTTTCCCGCTTTATGCACAATTGGAAGAGGCCGGCGAGGTGAAAAAAGATAAGCAAAAAGAAATCTATATCAATCTCGGCAGCGATATAGGCATCGTCAAAGACGATGAATTTATGGTGTATGTGCTCACAACGATCGGCACCAAAGAGGCGCGCCAAGAGATTGGCCGCATCAAGGTGAGCGAGGTGATGGGCAGCGAAGTGTCGCGCTGCAAAGTGACAAAAGGCGGCGATAAGATCAAAGCCGCCATCGACGCCTCCTCCCCCCTGCTAATCGTCACCAAGTAATCCCCCGGAGAAAATCGGGAGGTTGAAAACGAGTCTGCGCGACAACTCGCGTAGAGGCACGCTATGCTTGAAATCGTAAGAAATCGAGCGACAATTATGATAAATAGTCAATCTTTTCGCCACCTGTTTAGTAAAATAATTGACATCAGCAAGCCGAAATTAAAATAAATGGCTAAATCATTTTAAATATAAATAAAAACAATTATATTTGCAACCGAATCCACGCCGATGACTTTAACGAAAGTCGGTTGGGCCGGGATTCAGACATAATGAAAAGCGTTTACTTACGCTCTTCTTGACGCATTGAAACTTCGCAACCTTCATTGATATAGTCAAGAATGCAGCAACAGTAGATGCTCATGGGTATGTTTATTACCTTAAGCGGATTATGCCCTATGGGTGTGTCCTCTTAGGCGCTATACATATCGGCGTGGGCTTCTGCGTTGCTCGTTCAACTATATCGGGCAATGCGAAGGCCTCAATGCGTGGGACGAGTAACAGTACGGATCCCGCGCTT
>CAZRCU010000072.1:0-10642 GCA_964598685.1 uncultured Bacteroides sp. | reverse complement strand
CGAGACCACCGGGGCCCATTAGGAAACCATAGAGACGAGAGTCGCGATGAATTTTCTTGATGCCGTCGAAGAGGCCTGAGATAACGTTGTGGCCGCCGGGGGCTTGACCGCCGGAGAGGATAACGCCAACGTTGATAGCGCGACCTGCTTTGGGTGCATTGTCTTTCTCGAATTTCAGTTCGGGTAGGCCGTAGGTGTTGGGGAAGAGTTGTTGGATGCGTTCTTGGTCGGCAACAGATTGTGTTGGGTTGCCTTCGATAGCCTTAACGGCGCCTGTCAGCACGATAGGCAATTTGGGCTGATAAGAAGCGCGAGCTTTTTGCAGTGGACTCTTTTTCATTGAGCTTACTATATTAAATCGTTTATGTTGTTTCGGAAATTGGCTGATAGCAATTTGGGTGCAAAGTTCGTAATTTTTTGTCTAAACTTAAAATTATCAAAGAGATTTTTTTGACGACTTTAAGATAGAGGGTTATTCCCATTCGATAGTTGCCGGTGGCTTGGATGAGATATCATAGGTGACGCGGTTGACCCCTTTCACCTTGTTGATTATATCGTTGGACACCTTGGCAAGGAAGTCGTAGGGGAGGTGGGCCCAGTCGGCTGTCATTGCATCGGTGGATGTGACGGCGCGCAGAGCCACAGCGCGTTCATATGTGCGTTCATCGCCCATTACGCCAACGCTCTGCACAGGCAGCAATATCACGCCGGCTTGCCACACTTGGTCGTATAGACCCCAGGAGCGCAGAGCGCTGATGAAGATGTCGTCGGCATCTTGGAGAATGCGCACTTTTTCGCGAGTAATATCGCCGAGGATTCTTACGGCAAGGCCCGGGCCGGGGAATGGGTGGCGCGAGATGAGATGCTCGCTCATGCCGAGAGCGCGGCCCACAGCTCTAACTTCGTCTTTGAAGAGCCATTGCAGTGGTTCGCATAGTTTGAGGTTCATCTTTTCGGGGAGACCTCCCACATTATGGTGGCTTTTAATAGTGGTGCCGGTGATTGAGAGAGATTCGATGCGGTCGGGGTAGATGGTGCCTTGCGCAAGCCATTTGACGTCGGCAAGTTTGTGGGCTTCTTGCTCAAACACGTCGATGAAGCCTTTGCCGATGATTTTGCGTTTCTTTTCAGGATCGGTGACGCCGGCCAATTCAGAGAAGAATTTTTCGGAAGCGTCAACGCCAATCACGTTAAGCCCGAGGCAGCGATAGTCGTTGATCACTTGATTAAATTCATTTTTACGAAGCAATCCGTGGTCGACAAAGATACATGTGAGATTATCGCCGATGGCGCGTGAAATCAGCACTGCGGCCACAGATGAGTCTACGCCGCCGCTCAGGCCGAGCACCACCTTGTCTTGTCCCAATTGACGGCGCAATTCAGCCACTGTGGTTTCGATATAAGAGTCGGCACTCCAATCGCCATTGGATCCGCATATGTCTTTAACAAAGTTGGACAGCAGCTGAGTGCCGCAAGTTGAGTGGAACACTTCGGGGTGGAATTGCACGCCCCACAGCTTTGAACCTTGGCGGCGGAATGCTGCGCAATTCACTTCGGTGGTTGAAGCAATGATTTTGAAGCCGTCGCCGAGCGATGTGATGGTGTCGCCGTGGCTCATCCACACAGTGTCGCCGGGGTTGATTCCGCGCAACAGTGGGTCGTCGTTGTCAACATTGCTGAGAATAGAGCGTCCGTATTCGCGAGTGGGGGCACCCTCCACCGAGCCGCCGTTTTGATATGCAATCATTTGGGCGCCGTAGCAGATGCCGAGCACGGGGAATTTAGCGACAATAGGCTCAACCTCGGTGCGAAAGGCTTTTTCGTCGTAGACTGAGAAGGGACTGCCGGATAAAATTACGCCGATAACATCGGGGTCATCGGCACGGAATTTGTTGTAGGGTAGAATCTCGCAGTAGGTGCTAAGTTCGCGCACACGGCGGCCTATAAGCTGGGTGGTTTGCGAGCCAAAGTCTAAAATGACAATCTTCTGTGGCATAAGATGCTTTTGAGATAGGTGAATTTTGCTTTTGCAAAGGTAGTAATAATTTGCGACAACACAAAACGATATGTCAATCGTAAAGCAGATTCAAAATGGCTGAATATGCACGTTTTATTAGCCTTTTTGTGCAAAATGATGCATCGAAATTGCGCTATCGCTTTTTTACAATATTTTTTATTATTAACTTTGCAAAGAATATATACTAATGTGAAATGTTAAAGAAGTTCTTTATATCAATGCTCGGCTCGATTGCCGGAGTCTGGATTGCAATAGTGATTGTGATTATAGCCGTGTTGTCTGTCATCGGAGGCGTATTAGCTTCGCGAATGGATTCAACGACAGTGGAGAAACACTCCGCGCTGTATATTGATTTGAATGGAGCAATGCCTGAATATTCGCAGTCGACCGATGTGATGTCGATGTTGCAAGGCAGCGATACCGACGGCGACACGTTTATCGACGTGGTTTCCTCAATCAAGCTTGCCGCCAACGATTCGCGCATTGATGGTATATATATCAACGCAGCCGGCACCGGCGCCGGCATGGCCGCTCGTGAGGAAATCGTAGCGGCGCTGCGCAATTTCAAAAAATCCGGCAAATGGATAATTGCCTATGCCGACAGTTATTCGCAGGCCGATTATCAAGTGTCGGCAATGGCTGATAGCTTGTATCTTAATCCTATGGGCAGTGTGGATATCCATGGCGTAGCCTCGCAGGTGATGTATTACAAGCGACTGCTCGACAAGCTTGATATCAAGGTGAATGTGGTGCGCGTAGGCCAATACAAGAGCGCCGTTGAACCCTTCTTGACCGACGAAATGAGCCCCGCTTCGCGCGAGCAGCTGCAAGTGCTGGTGGATTCGCTGTGGACTTGCTATGCCGAATCGGTGAAAAAGGATAGAAAAATCGGTCGCGCTTTGCTTAAAGGCTGTGTCGACTCAATCGTATCTACTTTTCCGGCCGAGGATCTTGTGGGCAAGATCGTTACCGCTACTAAATATCGCCGCCAAGTGGAGGATGTTATTCGCGATTTTTGTGGTATCGACTCCGGCGACGATTTGCGCCTGGTTACCCCCTCGGAATACATGGCATCGCGAGGCCCTGTTAACGCCGACCGTCCGCATGTCGCGCTGCTGTTTGCCGCCGGCGATATTGTCGACTCGGGCCGAGGCGGCATTGTGGGCGATGAAATGGTGCCTGAAATTTTAAAGCTCGCTGATGATGAAAATGTCAAGGCGCTGGTGCTCCGTATCAATTCGGGCGGCGGCAGTGCATTTGCATCCGAGCAGATTTGGGAGGCTTTGGAATATTTCAAGGCCCAGGGCAAGCCATTCTATGTGTCGATGGGCGATTATGCTGCCTCGGGTGGCTATTATATCGCTTGCGGTGCCGACAAAATCTTTGCCGACCGCGGCACTCTCACCGGCTCAATAGGCGTGTTTGGCATGGTACCCGATTTCTCAACATTGGCTTCCGATAAGCTGGGCATTACATTCTCCACTGTGTCCTCTAATCAAAATGCCACTTTCATGTCTACTATGGCGCCGATGACTCCGACTCAGCATGCAGCCTTGCAGCGCAGCGTCGACGATGTCTACGACCGCTTTACCTCTCGCGTGGCCAAGGGCCGCAACCTGTCGCAAGATTCTGTGAAGGTGATTGCGCAGGGTAGGGTGTGGACCGGTGGCGACGCATTGGCTCGCGGCCTCGTGGATAAAATCGGTTCGCTCGACGATGCAATTGCTGCAATTGCCAAAAAGGCTAACCTTGATGCCGATGCAGTGGTGATGTATCCAAAGGTGGATAGCCGGATTTTGGCAGAATTGATTCGCACCGCCCGTCAGGGCGTGAGCGTCGAGGGCGCCTATATCGACGCCGAGACTTTGCGCGTGATTAGCTTTGTGCGCTATTTGCGTGAGTGCAATCCCGTGCAAGCACGCATGAATCCAATCTCATTTAACTGATTGTTACACTCCCCTAACACTGAGCTTTGACTCTAAGTAAATTCATATCAAATGTAGTGCTTTTGCCTTGCTCCAAGATTTATGGGGCAATCACCTATATGCGCAATAAGCTATTTGATTGGAACATCTTGCCGCAGCACGAATTTGATGTGCCGCTGGTGGTTGTTGGCAATCTGGCTGTGGGTGGCACTGGCAAAACCCCACACACTGAATATATCGTTGACGCCTTGCGTCTGAATTATCATATTGCCGTGCTGAGCCGCGGCTATAAGCGATCTACCAAGGGCTTTGTGCTGGCTACCCCATATTCCAAGCCATCGGACATCGGAGACGAGGCCTATCAAATCTATCATAAATTTGATAAGATGGTCACTGTGGCCGTGTGCGAAGACCGTGTGCACGCAATCTCTGAATTGCTGCGCATCGACCCCGATATAAATTTGGTGGTGCTTGATGATGCGTTCCAACATCGCTATGTGAAGCCGGCGGTGTCGATTCTTATTACGGAATACGACCGCCCGATTTACAAGGACAAAATGATGCCATATGGCCGCTTGCGCGAGCCGCTGCGTGGCGTGAATCGTGCCGATATGGTGGTGGTGAGCAAGTGCCCGCCTGCGATGACCGATCTTGATTACAGCCTTTTCAAGAAAAATCTAAAGCTCTTTCCGTATCAAGATTTGTTCTTCTCGCGCTATTCCTATCAAGACCTTGTGCCACTGTTTCCCGACCAGGTGCAGTCGATCCCCTATCTTGATTGGATGACGGCCGAGGATTCGATTTTGGCCGTTGCCGGAATTGGAAATCCGCGTCCCTTTGTGCGCCACATCAAGAGCTTCATGCCCAAGGTGCGTGTGAATATCTTCTCGGATCATCACAATTTCACTCGCAAAGATATGGAATTGTTGCTGAATCGCTACAAGACTATGAAAGGCGAACATAAGGTGTTGATTACCACCGAGAAAGACGCTGTGAGAATGGCGTCGAATCCCTATTTTCCACCGGATTTGCGCCCCGTCACATTCTATTTGCCTGTAAAGGTGGAATTTTCAACCCACTCCGACATATCTTTTGCCGATGCTTTGCGCCGCCATTTGCGCGATTTCCTGCATTGATAGCAAACAATCAGACGCTGCTAAATGTTTTAAAATTAACTCATAAACACCAAAATAAACACCTAAACCCATGTTAACTAAGATCAATCAAACCGCCGATTTCTTGCGCGAGCGCATCAACGGCACTATCCCCACCACTGCCATCATTCTTGGCACGGGTCTCGGTTCGCTCGTCGATTATATCGAGGACAAGCAATATATCGCCTACAAAGAAATCCCCAATTTCCCCGTATCAACGGTAGAAGGCCACTCGGGCAACCTTATCATCGGCGTGCTTGGTGGCAAGCGCGTGATTGCTATGCAAGGCCGTTTCCACTATTACGAAGGCTACGACATGAAGCAGGTTACTTTCCCGGTGCGCGTGTTCAAGGCTCTTGGTGTTGACACCCTCTTCGTTTCAAACGCTGCCGGTGGCATGAACAAAAACTTCCGCGTGGGCGACGTGATGATTATTACCGACCAAATCAACCTGTTCCCCGAAAATCCGCTCCGTGGCAAGAACTACAACGAGCTCGGCCCGCGCTTCCCGGCAATGACCGAACCCTACGACCACAAGCTCATCGCCCTGGCCGACAAAATTGCCGAAGAACTTAGCATCCGCGTGGTGCATGGCGTTTATGTAGGCACCACCGGCCCCACATTCGAAACTCCTGCCGAATATGAATATTTCCGCGTAATTGGCGGCGATGCAGTGGGTATGTCCACCGTGCCCGAGGTGATCGTGGCTCGCCATGGCGATATGCGCGTGTTTGGCGTGTCGGTTATCACCGACCTCGGCGGCAAGGATATCACCGAAGTGCCCACTCACGAGGAAGTGCAACGTGCTGCCGAAAAGGCTCAGCCCAACGTTGTAGCTATCATGCGTGAGCTCGTTAAGCGCTCGTAAGATACACCATATAATCCTGCGCTCTGAAAATGGGAGCGCAGGATTTTAACAAACCTTCTTTTCATTCAAAAACTCACAACACACATTATATAATATGTCAGAAATTTCAGAGCTTGGCGAATTTGGCCTTATCGATAATTTAACCGAAGGCATGAAAATGGTGAATGAATCCACATTGCGTGGTGTGGGCGATGATGCGGCTGTGTTGCATCATCCCGACGACACCGACTCGCTTGTCACCACCGACCTTTTGCTTGAGAACGTGCATTTCGACCTCACGTATGTGCCGCTTAAGCATCTCGGCTACAAGGCTGCCGTGGTGAATTTTTCTGATATTTATGCAATGAATGGCACTCCCAAGCAGATCACTGTGTCGCTTGGCGTGTCGCGTCGCTTCACTCTTGAGCATATTCAAGAGCTCTATGCCGGCATCCGCATCGCTTGCGAGGAATATGGCGTGGATATCGTAGGTGGCGACACTTCGGCCTCAAATCAAGGCTTGGTGATTTCAATCACCTGTATCGGCGAGGCTAATCGCGATAAAATTGTGTATCGCAGCGGCGCTCGCCCCACTGATTTGGTGTGCGTGTCGGGCGACCTTGGCGCTGCCTATATGGGCTTGCAATTGCTCGAACGTGAGAAAGTGGCTTCTGCCGGAATGAAAGATTTTACGCCTGATTTTGCAGGCAAGGAATATCTGATTCAACGCCAACTGAAGCCTGAGGCTCGTCGCGACGTGGTGGCCGCTCTGGCCAATGCCGGCGTGAAGCCCACCGCGATGATGGACGTGTCGGATGGTCTTTCATCAGAATTGCTGCATATTTGCGGCCAAAGCCATGTGGGCTGCCGCATCTATGAAGATCGCATCCCCGTGGATTATCAGACTGCCGCCCTGGCCGAGGAAATGGACATCAACTTTATCACCGCTGCGCTGAATGGCGGCGAGGACTATGAGTTGCTGTTTACCGTGCCTCTCACCGATCGCGAGCGTGTCGAGGGCATCCGCGATGTGAAAATTATTGGCTATATAGCTAAAGAAGAGCTTGGCTGCGCCATGGTTACACGTGATGGAAACTCGGAAATTCGCCTCAAAGCCCAGGGCTGGAATCCTCTCAAAGCCGACGATTCAGCCGAGGAATCAAGTGAAGAATCTGCCGAGTCGAAATAATTTCATTGGTCGTCTCGCAAAATATTCGTAACTTTGCAGCGTCTAAACAAAGCTAACGAACATTAAGAATATGATAAACCGCATTTTGATAAGAATTAAGGTCGTGCAGATCCTCTACTCCTATCTGCTCTCGCGCAGCGAATTTAAAATTGACACTGCTCCCGAAAACCCCTCACGCGATCGCCGGTTCGCCTATGCCGTTTATCTGGATATGCTCATGATGATTCAGGAGCTGTCGGCTGTTCGCGTAAATTGCCCCGACCGCGCCATTCGCGCCGTGGATTCCCACTTGAAGCTCCGCACCAACCGTGTGGGTCGTGCCTTGGGCGATGATGCTAATCTCAAAGAAATCACCTTCAAAAATTCGGCTGATCTTAATATCATTGGCCCGCACATGCAGCGTATTGCCGACAATATCGCCGCATCTACCGCATTCAAAGACTACGAAAAGAAAAAAACTCGCACCCTCGACGATGATGTGAAGTTGTGGATCACCATGTTGGAAACTGTGGTGCTGCGTGATGCAGAGCTTATCAAAGCTCTACATGCTAATCCCGATTTTTCACTCGTCGGATTTAATAAAGGCATCCAAGCTGCTGTAGGCACACTCAATGCCTATAACGATTCGCGCTGGGCCTACCAAAAAGCTAAGAACGAACTCGACGAATCGCTCAACGAGGCCTATGATTTGTATATGGCCCTGTTTGTGCTTATCGTAGAGCTTACACAAGAGCAAGCCGACCGCCAAGAGGCTGCCAAGGGTAAATATCTCGCCACTTCCGACGATCTTAACCCCGACACTCGTCTTGTCGACAACGCTTTCGCTCGTATGCTTAGCGAGAATGAGACTCTCGCCAAGTTTGTCAAAGACCAACACTTCACTTGGCTCGATTCTCCGGCTTTGCTCAAGAATCTGCTCGACTCAATCCTGGCTTCGGAAACATATGCCGAATATTTGGCTGCGCCCGAGGCAAATTGGAAAACCGATTGCGAATTCTGGTATTCTGTAATTAAAAATATCGTAATCCCCTCCGACATCATGTCGGATGCGCTCGAGGCCAAGTCGATCTTCTGGAACGATGATCTGCCCACCATGGGCACTTTCACCCTGAAGACAATCCGTCGCTTTGCCCTTGCCGAAAATCCCGCCGAGGTGACATTCCTCCCGCAATTCAAGGATGAAGAAGATTCGCAATTTGCGCTCAAACTGTTCACCTTTGCCGTGCAAAATCGCGAACAGTATCGCGAATATATTGATAAATTCATCTCGCGCGATTGGGATCCCGAGCGTTTGGCATTCATGGATATCGTGATTATGCTGGTGGCTATCGCAGAAATTCTCAATTTCCCTGCAATTCCGCTGCCTGTGTCGCTCAACGAATACATTGAAATTGCCAACGCCTACTCTACCCGCCGTTCCGGCCCGTTCATCAATGGTATTCTCTACTCAGTGGTGAAGATGCTTGTCGACGAAGGCAAGCTGCAAAAGCCGTTCGGAAATCTACCTCAAGATAAATAATTACCCGAAAACTTTAATACCCAACACTCCAAATGCAACTGAATTACATCCTTCTACAAGAAGCACAAGGTGGCTTTAGCGGCATCATTATGATTGTGCTGCTCCTTGTGGTGTTCTGGATCTTTATGATTCGTCCCCAACAAAAGCAACAAAAACAAATTCGCAAGTTCCGCGAAGGCGTATCTAAAGGCGACAAAGTGGTTACCGCCGGCGGTATCTTTGGCACCGTTGCTGAAGTGAAAGAAAAACACTTCGTGCTCGAAATTGCCAAGGATGTCAAAATCTCTATCGCTAAAGATTCTGTATATCCGTCTGCTCAAGAGGCTAATCAGGGCCAGCGTCAAAACTAATTACGCTCCCCCATTCCAAACACCTCTATTACATAGGCCATGAGCCTTCACACTTTTTACACCAGAATAGTCGGTGCACTGCATTCTCGCCGTGGACACGATATTCTGGTGTTCCTTATTTTTCTGGGCATGTCGCTTGTGCTGTGGGCTGTGATGAGCCTCAACCAAGAGGAGCAGTGCGATATTCGCATGCCGCTGAAGATAAATCACGTGCCCGATTCTGTGACAATTATCTCTAACCCTCCGCAATCAATTTCGGTGAGCTTGCGCGCACACGGCTCGCAATTGCTTAAGCTTAATTGGGGTAGGGTGCCCACTATTAATATTGATTTCCGCCTTTATCGCGATGGCAACACAATCCGCCTGTCCGAGGCCGAACTAAAAGCTATTACGCGCAGCGCCCTCGACGGCGCATCGGTGTTGGTCACATCGCCCGACTCTCTCACGCTTGCTTTTACTTCGGCCGAGCCTATTGCCATGCCACTCACTGTTGATTATAATGTGTCGGCCGGTCCGCAAGCTATCATTTCCGGCGAACCTATACTTTCGGTTGATTCTGTGCGAGTGTATTCCACTTCGCGCTTGCCGGTAGGTCTCGCTGCAATCTCCACCGAGCCTATCCAAATTTCCGGTCTCAACACATCCACAACAAAGCGCGTGCGATTGGTTGCTCCGCGCAATTCCCGTGTGATCCCCGACAGTGTCGACGTTACCTTTAATGTGGAGCCATTAATTTTGAAAACACGTCGCATTAATATAGAGACTGTGAATGTGCCGGCGCGGCACAAGCTTATCACATTCCCTGCTCAAATTGATGTGATGTATATGATTCCGGTGGGATTGTATAAGACATCCGAGCCTCGCATGCGAGTGATCGCCGATTACAAAACTATCAATCGCGACAACCCTACACGAATGATTCGTTTGAAACTCGTCGACGTGTCGGCTAATATCCAAAATGTGCATTTGGCTGCCGACAGCGCTGAATACATTATTGAGAATTTATGATTACAACATTTACAGCCGTGATTGGCGGCATCGGCGCAGGAAAATCAGTTGTTAGCAATATTCTTCGCGCCATGGGTTATCCTGTATATGATTGCGATTCCCGAGCAAAGCAGATTATGGACTCGCGCTGCGATATTCATGAGCAGCTCTGCAGCGCGATTCATCCCGAGGCTGTGGTGGATCATTGTGTGAATCGTCCTTTGATTTCTAAAATCGTGTTTTCCGACCCCCGAGCATTGCAGCGCCTTAATAATATTGTACACCATGCCGTGTTGCTCGACCTGCAAGAATGGAAAAGCAAGCGCTCGGCCACGTATTCGCATATTTTTGTTGAAACAGCAATTCCGGTGTCGTCGGGTATTATTAATATTGTAGACGATGCATGGTTAGTGGATGCACCTATTAATATAAGAATAGAGCGAGTGCAGCGTCGCAATAATTTGTCGGTTGAGCAGATTCAGGCACGAATTAATGCGCAGAAATCAGAAATACCTTCGTCGAATCATAAAATTTTCACCCTTGTCAACGACAACGTCACTCCGCTTCTCCCTCAAATTCTCGGAATCCTGTAAAAATTCCGCTGCGAATGTGACAATATTGTTACGGAAAAAGCGGGCAGCGAGGCCGTGGGTC